>CAJONE010000003.1 GCA_905235855.1 uncultured Bacteroidales bacterium | reverse complement strand
TCAACGTCTATGTGCAGACGCAGGTGAAGTGCTGGACAGGCCGAGTCGACGCAATAGTCTACATGCCGCAGGCCATCTACCTGTTCGAGTTCAAGACCCGCGACACGGCCGACGCAGCCGCCGAGCAAATCGACGCGAAAGGCTACGCCGACCGCTTCGCCACCGACCAGCGCAAGGTAGTCAAAGTCGGCGTGCAGTTCGACCTCGACACCTGGACCTTAGGCGACTGGCGAATAGAATGTTGACGCTGTAATGAGAAACTGTAACATCAGTTAAACAAAACATACAAGTAAACAATGTCTGACCACAAAGGATTTACATCATCATTCGGAGCGATAGCCGCAGCCGTTGGGTCGGCTGTGGGGCTGGGTAATATTTGGCGTTTCCCCTATATCTGCGGACAGTATGGTGGCGGAGCATTTCTGTTGGTTTATCTCTGTTTTGTTTTTGGTATCGGCATGATGCTCATGATCACAGAGTTTGTCATAGGACGCCACACGGGTAAGACTCCCGTCAAGGCCTACGAAGCGATGAGTCCCAAGCACCGTGGCTGGCGTTATGCGGGCTTGCTGGGCATGGTTGCCTGTTTTCTTATCCTCTCACTCTACCTTGTCATATCTGGTTGGACTGCCAATTATGTGTTCGACTCGGCACGTGGTGCACTGACAGGACTTGACGGCGATGCACTCGAAAGGTACTTCAATGTCTTTTCTCGTTCTGCGGTGCGCCCTGTGTTGTTTATTGCGGTCTTTCTTTTGCTTGTAGCCCTTGTGATTATGGGCGGTGTGCAGAAAGGTATTGAACGGGTTTCGAAAATACTGATGCCTGTATTGGTGGTGCTTTTGCTGATACTCTGTGTGCGCTCGGCCACTCTGCCCGGCGCTGCCAAAGGTTTCGAATATCTTTTCAGTGTTGATTTTAGCAAACTCACCTCCGAAGGTGTTTTAGCCGCACTTGGGCAGTCGCTCTTCTCGCTTTCGGTTGGCATGGGCACCATGATTGTCTATGGCTCTTACATTCCCAAGGATGACAACCTGCTGCGTACCTCTGTCTGGATAACTGTATGCGACACTCTGATTGCTGTTCTTGCCGGCGTGGCTATCTTCCCCGCGGTGTTTGCCAATGGGTTGTCTCCCGATGGCGGCCCTGGTCTGGTGTTCAAAGTGTTGCCCGTTGTGTTTAACTCCATGAACCCCGCCGAGGGCGTACCTGTTGGCACTGTGTTCGCGGTGGTGTTTTTTGTACTGCTGGTGATTGCGGCTTTGACTTCAGCTATTTCGCTGCTCGAAACACTTGTGGCGTGGCGCAGCGAAGAAAAACCTCATCACCGTGTGCGATACACTGTCATTCTCTCGCTTGGCGTCTTTGTGCTGGCAACGGTACTTTCGCTCTCCAACGGCGTCCTTGACGGCAAAATTGTCGGCAAATTCAACCTCTTCGATCTTGCCGACCATATCAACTCGGTTTATCTGCCGCCTATCGGTGCTTTGCTTACTGTAGTATTTCTTGGTTGGGTGGCCAACAAGAACGACATAAAAGACGAACTCTCGAACCACGGCTCAATAGCCATACCATGGTACGGGATTTTTATCTTCATCATCCGCTATGTCGCACCTGTTGCGCTGCTGATGGTGCTTGTAACGGGAATAATCAGCGGAATCGAAAATTGAAACGGACGCGCTTTATAGTGGTTCTTTTACTTGTTGCGCTTTTCTGGGGATGCGACACAGGCTCAAAGCCTGGCAAAGCCAATTTCAGCGTAACATACCAGCCGTTGTTTGACGGCATTCTCTACCCATCACTCATACTGGGCTATAACAACTACAGCGGCGAAAAAAGATACGACCTATTCGAGGCGCACCTCACTCCTCTGAACGACAACGCCGTGGTTCGGGTCGTGATAGACTCGTCAGCCTTAAACTACGAAACCGAAATAGAGGAGACGTTAGGCCGTCGGGGTGTGGAATACACTATTGCTCTCAATCCCAAGTGGAAATACGATGTGCTGCGCAGCCTTCGACAACCTGGTATGATTGATCTCACTTTCAGCTGCTATATAGATGGCGAGCGCGTGGGGGTACGCAATCTGCACCTGACCTATCGCTCGGTGAATGAATGTATTCTTTCGGTCCGAGACACCTCCGGAAGTTTGGAGGACTTCAAGTGGATGTTCTGCGCCTACGTGAACGAGGATCATCCAGAAATCGACTCTATGCTTTCCGAGATGCTCGACCAGGGTGTGGTGCGACGCTTCACGGGCTATCAAACCGCCTCAAACTCCCCACAACAGCAGGTGAAGGCTATATGGTACTACGCACTAAATCGTGGCATCACTTACTCGTCCATCACCTGCACGGCAAATCCTTCGAAAAGCACCAACACGCAACACATTCGATTCTTCGACGAGGTGTATCGCTACCGGCAGGCCAACTGTGTCGATGCGTGCGTTTTTTTCGCTTCCATTATGCGCAAAATCGGACTCAAGCCTGTAATCTTTGTCGAACCCTGCCATGCCTACCTCGGCTATTATACCGACAAGAATCGGAAAAACATTGCCCTGCTTGAGACCACTCTGACCGGCTGGGTAAACCTGCCCGAACTGGAACGCTCGGTCGACAGTACGGGCATGGTCAGCGAGAAACAATGGACCAAGGTGTCGAAATACCTCTCCGAAAAGCAGCGGCAGGACTATCTTGACGGCAAAACCGACATCGAGACTGTGAAACATCAGGTGGCCGAAGCCTTGTTCGCAAAAGCCTCAAACTACGACGTGGATGCATACAACTCCAACAAGAAATACTTCCAAGACCAGTCAAACAACCAATACAAAGAACTCGACATTGAAAAACTGCGCCAGCTGGTTCAGCCGATTAACTGAAATGTGGCAATAAGCTATGGCGTGATATCTAATACTGCAAAAACGTAAACGACATGAAACTGCAATTTATGGGTGCTGCCAAGGAGGTTACAGGCAGCAAACATCTGATTACCACAAAAAAAGGACTTAAAATACTGCTCGACTGCGGCATGTATCAGGGCAAGGGTCTCGAGACCGATGCCATGAATCGGGACTTGGGTTTCAACCCGTCGGAGATAGACTACCTTATTCTCTCGCACGCTCATATTGACCATTCGGGCCTGATTCCCTACATCCACAAGTTGGGTTTCAACGGCACTGTCCTTTGCACTCCAGCCACGCGCGACCTCTGTGCCATTATGTTGGCCGACGCGGGACGCATACAGGAGTCCGATACCCACACCTTCAATAAAAAACGCAAGGCTCAGGGCCTCGAACCCGTCGAGCCTATATATACCGAAGAGGATGCTCAGGCTTGCATGCAGTGCTTCATCAGTGTGCCCTACCACAAGAAATTCAACATCGAGGGCGAAGTCACCGTCGAGTTTTTCGATGCTGGCCATATACTCGGCTCGGCCTGCGTCTATCTCGAAGTCAAGGAGGGGCGCCGTAATATCAAGTTGGCCTTCACTGGCGACATCGGACGCTACGACAAGAAAATTCTCAAAGACCCAGAGCCCTTCCCGCAGGTCGATTACCTTATTATGGAGTCCACCTACGGCGACCGACTGCACACTACCCTTGATACCGCTGAACAGGAACTTCTTATGGCCGTTCTCGACACCTGCACCAAGAAACGTGGCAAACTTATCATACCATCGTTCGCCATCGGACGTGCCCAGGAGATTATCTATGCTCTCGACCGTCTCGTCCATCAGAGGCTGTTGCCCGATATCGATGTGTTTGTCGATAGTCCGCTCAGTGTGTCGGCTACCAACATTATGCGACTCCACGAGGAATGCTTTAACGACGACATCAAGAAGTTTATGGAAAAGGACAAGGATCCCTTCGGTTTCGATCGCCTGCAGTATGTGCAGAGTGTGGCCGAGTCGAAGGCTCTGAATGTGCGCAACAAAACCTGCATTATCATCTCGGCATCGGGCATGATGGAGGCTGGTCGCGTTAAACACCATATCGCCAATAATATCGAGAACCCGCGAACCACCATACTCTGTGTAGGCTATTGCGAACCTACCACCTTGGGCGCCAAGATTATGCGGGGCGACAAGACTGTCTCCATTTTCGGTCGCCCATATACCGTGCGCTGTGACCTGCGTCGCATCGATTCGCTGTCGGGCCACGGCGACTACAACGAGATGATGCGATACATCGATTGCCAAAACAAGTCGAAGGTCCGTCGCCTCTTCCTTGTGCATGGCGAAGCCGAAACACAGCAGCGCTTCGCCCAAACTCTCGAGGCCGCTGGTTGGAAAGACGTGCATGTGGCAGACTTCCGTGAAGAAGTGGATCTGAAGTAAAGAGTCAGGTGTTTGTGATTGCCGGATTGTTGTCGTTTAGCACCGATTCCTGTTGACGTACACTCTCGGCGTGGATTTTCTCGTAGATGTCTTTCACGAAGTCGGGATTGAGACCGAGTTCGGATGCTTGTGCAATTCGGTCGTGCAGCATTTGAGTCCACCGTTTCGGTTGAAATACGGTTAGGTTATCGCGCTGTTTGATGACGGCAATCTGCCGTGATGTTTTCTTGCGGTCTGCAAGGAGTGACAGAAGTTGGCTGTCGATATCGTCGATATGGCATCGTAGTGCCTGCAGGTCGTCGGGGATGGCTGTTTGCTCGTCGGTGCGGACTCGCAGGTTTTTGAGCAGCAGGTCGAATTCGTCGGGCGAAAGCTGCTGGCGACTGTCGGTCAGTGCTTCGGCAGGGCATGGGTGAACCTCAATCATCAGGCCGTCATAGTGCAAGTCAAGTGCAGTTTGAGATACTTTTGAAATCAGTTCGCGTTTGCCGCAAATGTGGCTTGGGTCGCATAGCAATGTCAGTTTGGGCATTTGGCGGTGCAGTTCCATCGGCAGTTCCCACAACGGGTTGTTGCGGTAGCCGAGGTTGTTGTATATGTCGAAACCGCGATGGATGGCACATATCATCGTGAGCCCTACCTGAAGGCAGCGTTCTATGGCACCGATCCAGATATGAAGGTCTGGCATGGGGGCGTTTTTTACCATAACAGGCACTACGCTGCCACGCAGGGCTTCTGTTACTTCTTGCACTGCAAAGGGGCTGGCGGTTGTACGGGCTCCAATCCATACCGCGTCGATACCGGCTTTCAGTGCACTCTCAACATGATGTGCGTTGGCCACTTCGCAGCAGAATTCTATTGTCGGATGTGTTTTCTTGAGCTCTTCAATCCAGCGTAGCCCGGTGTCGCCTATACCCTCAAATCCGCCAGGTTGGGTCCGGGGTTTCCATACGCCGCAGCGGATCATCGACACTCTTTTGTTTGCCGCCATGACATTGACAATTTCTGCCAACTGCTCTCGGCTTTCCAAACTGCATGGCCCAGCTATTATGATAGGTTCTTTCAAGGTTCGCCAGTGTAGGGTTTTGCTATTGAATGTTGTGGTTGCTCTTTAACCGAAATCTTTTCGAACGCAAAAATACTAAAAATCCATTTTTCAGGTTAATTATTATACGAATCGATTCAAAATATGAAAATCAAGTATCTTAAACTCAAAAACTGGCTGTTGCTCTCGCTTATGGGGCTCATAGGCTTTACTGGCTGCAAGTCGTCGAAACAGGCGCAGACCAGTGCAACCGAAGACCAGCAGCCGGTGGCTGCACAGCAAGAGCAGGGCACCAAGAAAAAAATCGATAACGACCGTGGTCAGGTGGCTCTCATGTATGGTGTGCCGACCATGAACTACCGTATACGCGGAAGGGTGGTTAACCACAATGGCAAACCTGTCAAGGGCATTCAGGTGGTGATGCTCAACCGTGCGTTTGGAAACACCCCCAACAACCCGGGCGAGGATGATCCTGCTGTCATTGACTATATGCAGCAGTATGCCGACACCACCAAAGCCGACGGCTCATTCGACGTACAGGTTAAGGACCGCCCCACTGAATATATGCGTCTCTTCGTGCGCGATGTCGACGGCCCATCGAACGGCAACTACCAGAACGATGTCATCAACGTTGAATTTTCCGATTCTGACGTTAAGGCCGAGGGTCAAGGCTGGAATCGCGGCGTGGCAACGAAAGAAAATTTCGAGGTAAAGATAAAACCTGTCAGATAAGGTCGGCAGGCAGCCAACGCCTATCTGCTGACTTATAACTGCTGATGACCGACTCTATCTCTTTTAGGCAGCGTCTCGGACTGGAACTGCATCGGCGTGTGCGCCACAACGATGCGCAGCTGCATCAGCTGCGTACTCTTTTTTGGGAGTGTACCCTGCGTTGTAATATGCACTGTCGTCATTGCGGTAGCGATTGCAAACAGGACTCGCAAAAGCCTGACATGCCAGCGAAGGACTTCCTTAAGGCTATCGATGACATACAGCCACACGTCGACCCTCACCAGACCTTTGTCATCTTTACCGGTGGCGAGGCTCTCATGCGCCCAGATATCGAGGATTTGGGATTCGAGCTTTACCGACGGGAATTCCCATGGGGTCTCGTCACCAACGGCTACCTGCTCACTCCCCAGAGACTCGAAAGGCTTATGGCAGCGGGTATGCACTCGATAACAGTGAGTCTCGACGGTTTCGAGGCCGATCACAACTGGATTCGTCAGCACGACTTCAGTTTTGCACGCGCAGAGGCCGCCGTCAAACAACTTGTCAATGAAAAAGACCTCTTGTGGGATATCGTTACCTGCGTCAATCCTCGCAGCTATCCACGGTTGAATGAATTCAAGGAGTATCTTATTGGATTGGGCGTGCCGCGATGGCGTGTGTTTACCATATTTCCTATGGGGCGTGCTGCCAGCGACCCTGAACTTCAGCTCAGCGATGAGGCATTCAGGGGAACTCTGGATTTTATAGAACGCGCACGCAGTGAGGGACGCATTAGGGTTAACTACGCCTGCGAAGGCTTTCTCGGACCATACGAGCAACGTGTGCGCGACGCTTTTTTCACCTGTCGTGCCGGAGTGGATGTGGCGAGTGTTCTGGTCGACGGTTCAATTTCCGGGTGTACCAGCATTCGCTCCAATTTCTCACAGGGCAATATCTACCGCGATAGTCTGTGGGATGTCTGGCAGAACCGTTTTGAGAAATACCGCGACCGCTCATGGGCCAGAAAAGGACGGTGCAAGAGCTGCAAGATGTGGCGCTACTGCGAGGGATCCGGAATGCATCTCTACGACGAGGACGAGAACCTGCTTTTTTGCCATTACCACAGACTTGGTTTCACAGAATGATATTATGCAAGAAACAACCTTTCTGACATACTAACTGTATATAGTCTTATTCTTTGAAAAACGCCCTGAACGGGCAAATACAGTTTTTTGGCAGGATATGTGTAACGTGCTGATTATCACCCCCCCCAGCCGCTGCTTAACTTCACTGTAAAGCATACGGATAATGTAGTGTGCAACGCTTCTTCTGTGCGCGAAATGCACATGTTGCGACCTATTGCCGGCAATCCAGCTCAGCCATATATGGCCGAGCTGTTTTTTTGTGCGTAACAACTGTAAAATAAACACAATATTAACAAACTAAAAACAAACAAAAATGAAGCTTTTTTTCAGATTATTTGCATTGGCATGCCTATCGGGCGGTATGGTGTTCACCTCATGCGTAAAGGATCCGGAGGACATCGGTGGCAATGATGGTAATGGCAACGGTAGCGGCGACGACAACACCATTAGCGGCAGGATTAGCGAAAACAGGACTCTTTCCGACCGCGGACTCGATGTGGACTATATTATCGACGGAACTCTTTGGCTTGAAGGCAACGCCTTGCTCACCATCGAGCCAGGTGTAACCATTATGTTCACCGGCGTTGACGGTGGTATCGATGTCGGCGAAAACGCTGGTCTCAAAATGGTTGGCACTGCCGATAAGCCCATAAAGTTCGTGGGCCCAGCCAATAACCCCAACAACGGCTCATGGCACAGTATTGTTTATCATAGCACTCGCTCGGACAATCAGATGGAATATGTCCAATTGCTGAGAGGCGGAAGCGGCGACGTCTCGTGGGATGCTGTCCTGAGGCTCGAAAACGGACGTGTCTCAATGAAAAACTGTCTCGTAGACGGTTCGCTGTGTAATGGCATCGAACTTGAGGAAGGCTTTTTCTCTTCCTTCGATGGCAACACCGTCAAGAACTGTACTGCCTATCCTGTCTACAATTACAACGGTGTGACGCTACTGAAAAATTTTGGCTCGAACACTTTCACGTCAAACGGCAAAAACTACATACGTGTAAGAGGCGGTGATGAACTGACGGACGACTTCACACTTGTCAATGCTGGCATTCCATATTTTTTTGAGACCAGTCTTCACGTTTCCGGCAGCTATGTGTTCTCCGTACAGTCCGGCACATCGCTTCTTTTCAACAACGGAGTTGATTTTGAGGTCGATGAAAACACTTCGCTCATGGCCGAGGGCACGTCAGCGAATCCAATCATAATGCGTGGTTTCCTGAATGAGCCGGGTTACTGGGGCGGTCTCTATATTAAATCCACTTGCTCGAACAATCGTATGACCAATTGCCGCATATTCGATTGTGGCTATGAGGATGGTTGGCGTGGCGCATGTCTTTATTTTTGGGAAAATAGCCGTATGGATTTGAACGATTGCACATTTGGAAACAGTCGCCATTATGGTGTGGCTATCGAAAATGTTGAAAGCTTCAGAACCAATGTAAGCCATAGCGGATGCCAGTTTGTGGACTGTGCGGAGGCTAACGTCTATCTCGAAGAGAGCGGCGAAACTATGACCGAATTGCCGTAGGTCGACGGACGTAAAAGACGGGGGCAGCGGTGTGCAATACACTGCTGCCCTCTTTTAGTTACTTCACAACAATCTCGTCGCAGAAGAGCCATGATGGTTGTCCGGGGGCTGTGTGCCATTCCGGCAGTGGGCCGCCGCTGGGCACTACCACCCTAAGATAGCGGGTTGCGAAGGGCTGTAGAACCGTTGTTTGGCATTTCGGTACGTGTGGTGTACTTGCTGGTATCTCGACGGTGTAGTGTTTCAGTATGAATCCTGTCTCGCGTGGGTCTGTTGTGAATGATTTTTCGGTCAGCAGTTGCCAGTTGTCGCGGTCGGAGGATGTGTATATCTTCACCTGTTTTGGTGCCAGCACCCAGTCGAAAGTGTTCTGTACAAAACGCATCGTGATGCTGTGAATCTCTCGAGACGAGCCGAAGTCGATGCGTGCATCTATGCTGTCGCCCCAGTATCCTTGCCAGTGGCCGTCGGTATATGTTGTGTTGCTCCCCAGAAGGCCGTCTGTCAATGCATTGTCGCCACCACCCGAATAAACGGCTCGAAACTGGCTTCCGTATCTGGTTGCCAGTTCTATTTTAACACCCATTGCCAGATGCGAAAGCAGGTATTGACTCGTTTCCACTCCCTCGCCATATTCGTTGTATGATATGGTTCTGATTGTGGCTGACCGTTCGAGCGGGAACGGTTCCGTGTATTTTGTTGCTGCGCTTGTCGGTTCGCTGCCGTCGAGGGTGTAGTAGATGTCCTTGTCTCCGTATAGTGTACGCAGTTGTACATGTGGCGTCTTTGCCGCGTTCGGGCTTATGTCAATGAACACGTGACGGTCGAGTTCCAGCACCTGTCGTGCCATGTCGTCATAGCGGTTCATTACCACATACCGTTCATAGTCGCCGTTCTCTTGGTCCCACAAACGTAGGTATTCGCGTTTCAGGTTCTTCAGGTCTTGAAAAAAGATATCTGCAAATGCCCGGCATTCGTTTTCGGTGTGGCCCTCTTTCAGCTGTCGGTCTATCGCTTTCTGTAGTGTAAGTTTGCTGGCCGAGGTGTTCAGTCGCATGAATGTGTAGTGTGCGTGCGGATTGGCTGCCGAGTCAATCAGTGGTTCGACCTGTGAGAGGGTTTCAATCATTGACTCTTCGCTTTGTCCTAACACAGCTGTATTTATGTCGAGAAGCGGCTGCCATAGCGATGAACTAGCGTAATAGTCTTTCGTCGCGATGTTGGTCTCAAGTCCGCCCACGGCATAGAGTGCCTGTGTGTGTTGCGATGATCCCGTCGCGGTATTGCCATAAAACAGTCTCTCGAAATTCTTGTTGAACTGCTCCTCGCGCTTGCGCAGCTCCTCGGGGTCATCGGTCTTGATGGGGTTCCATGCCATCTCCGCACTCCAGTATAGTGCGTGCCAGCAGTTGTCAAACAGGGCTTCGCCGCTGTCGTCCCAGCTTGTGTTCATCAGCCCGTCTGCTCCGTCACGGTATCCGTCGCGGGCAAGGTTTGCAATATTTTTCATATACTTCGCGGGGTTTGGCAACGTGTTGCTGTGGTGCCCTGCCGATGGCGCCACCCAGAACGTGTTCTCCTGTTCTTTGAATGGCCTTATCAGTTCGGCGTAGCTCTCAAGCGGCTCGTAGGCCCACATGATATATACTATATCTTTCGGCAACTGACGCATCATCTGCGGATTTTTCGCCACTATGTCCCCCCACATAACCACCCTCGGCCTGTTTATCCTTTTGTTGTTTACGTCTACGTCTTCTTTTTGCTTTATAAAATATGTGTCTTCGATTATCCCATGGCAGCGGTTTATGAAATCAACGTAAACTTGACTTTCGCCAACGCTGTCAACCAGTTTTTTGGCTCGACCTGAACCCAACTGCTCCGTTTCGTCGCAATTGATTATGAAAAACGGCGAGTCTGGAATCCTCTCGTATGCCGCACGGATACGTTGGGCGAGGAAATCGTATGTCGCTTCAATGCCAGGGTTGAAGTTGGCTTTCGAGTCTTTTAATGTTTCGTAAAACGGTATTCTCAGCGTTTTTTCAGCGTGTGCGAAGAGCTGTAGGTTTATCACTTCATCGCTGTGTGGCTTGCACTCTTTGGCGTATGCGGGCGCCAAATCAGGAAATTCGCTTTGGTACAGCGTGTGCTCGGTATAGTAGTTGCAGAAGTTGTATTTCAGATTGTGCAGCCGCTCCCATTGTCGCTGCCTATATGTGGCGTGTGTCACGGGGCCGCGGCTAATGTCGTCCATCCATCCACGCCATCGATATGCTGGCCAGTCTGTTATCTCGCAGCACGGTATCAGTTCTCCGTGAATCTCCCGTAATTGAGCGAGGGTTTGTCGGGCGTTCTCGAGACCTTCGGCTGATATGTATTTAATCGTCACGCTTTTGGGCTCTATCATTATCTGGTATCCCTGTTCTGCATTGGCTTCCACTGGTAGTGCCGTCACCTTGGTTTCCTTTGTTTTGGCTTTTTCGATGTTGCATGCCCCTTTCCGTATCTCTGTCCTTTGTGGTGTGGGTATCAGTCCCAGGTTTGGCTCTTCTTGGCCGCAGACACTGGCACACTTGGCTAACATCATAAAAAAAACAATGGCTATTCGTTTCATCTTGGGCGTTTGTTGTAGGTTATGCTTTTGCAAAAATACTGAAACTTGTTTGAAATTCAAGTTTTTTGTGTACCTTTGCCATTGTTAAGGCATTCGATTGCCGACTTACGGGTCAAGTTTACCCGAATGTGTGAGTTTTTTATCCGTATCCAACCAATAACAACCAAAATATCATAACACTCATGAAGAAAATCATTGTAGCATTAATGGCTCTCGCGGCAGTCGGTTTATACTCCTGCGAGAAAGACAATCAAGAACAGTCAGGCAACACATCCACTCAGACTCCAGGAGGCGAAGACCCAACGCCACAGGATCCGCAGCCGTTGATTGTGGATAATTTTGCAGGTGTATGGAACTTGATGTTTGTCGAGAATGCAACCATCCATTACAACCTTGTCCCCGATGCGGCTATTCAATCGGTAATCTCTCCTATGGAAAACGATATCGTGCTGGATGGTAACCAGTGGAATCTCGATATCCAAAAAGTGTCAGAATCGCAGGTCACTGTCACAGGCAGTGTCTCTATTGATTTGGGATTTCAGGGTGTTCCGGCCATCCCGCTTTCTTTCGAGACAACGGGAACGGTTACTGATGATGGCTTAATCATCGACCAAGCTGAAATAAATCAGTCTATAATGGCAATGAATGTTATACCAATCGATTTGACGGGCACGGTGAACTTCGCCCAGCCTACCGCTAAGCCGGATGAGGGCAACCTCACGGTTGTCATCTCTTCAATATCGGTAAACGGCGTGGGTGAAGCCTCTTTCGGAACATTCTCTGGTGGGCTGACCCTGAGTGTTAGCGGAAGTCAGATGAAATCTAACGGAACTCTTGGGGAGAACCAATAAAAAAAACGGTGTGCGGTATGGCTTGGCTATAGCGTGTAGACTTTGCTGAACCCGAATCGTTTCATAGCAAAATGTCTCGCGGCGATGCCGCGAGACATTTTGCTATGTATTAGTGTGTCTTGCAACTGTTTTAAAGGCAAAACTCTTTTTTGATACTGTCCACGTAGTCGAGTTCTTCCCAAGTGAAAAGCCGCACTCTGCGTTTCACGCTTTTTCCGTTTACTTCGAATTCTTTTGTGACGGTTTTGGGTGTCCGTCCCATGTGGCCGTAGCGTGCGGTCTCCCTAAAAATCGGGTTTTTCAGGCCGAAGCGCTTTATTATGGCATAGGGACGCAGGTCGAAAAGTGTTGATATGTGGCGGGCTATTTCTCCGTCCGACATCTTGACTTTGGCGGTGCCGTAGGTGTTGACATATAGCCCAACGGGTTCGGCTACGCCGATGGCATAGGCTACCTGCACAAGCACTTCGTCGCACAGGCCCGCAGCCACCATATTTTTGGCAATGTGGCGTGTGGCGTAGGCCGCCGAGCGGTCGACCTTCGACGGGTCTTTGCCCGAGAATGCTCCGCCGCCGTGGGCTCCGCGCCCGCCATAGGTGTCTACGATTATCTTGCGTCCGGTAAGTCCCGTGTCGCCGTGAGGCCCGCCTATAACAAACTTGCCGGTCGGATTGACATGCAGTTTGTAGCCGTTGGGATTTTTCTTTGCGTCAAATACGCCTTTGGCGAAAAGTTCGCGGTTGGCTGTGGTGAGTCGTTTCATCACACGCGGGATGAGGATGCTCGTGATATCGGTGCGAATCTGCTTGAGCATAGCTTGCTCTGTTCCGAATTCATCGTGTTGGGTCGAGATGACAATGGCTTCTATGCGCTCCGGTTTGCCGCCGTCACTATATTGCACCGTTATCTGGCTTTTGGCGTCCGGACGCAAATAGGTCATCAGTTTGCCCTCTTTGCGTATTGCGCTTAACTCTAAAAGAAAAATGTGAGCCAGCGTGATGGGCAGCGGCATATACTCGGCTGTTTCATTGCAGGCATATCCGAACATCATCCCTTGGTCGCCAGCCCCTTGCTCCTCTTTCTTCATTCGCTCTACACCTTGGTTTATGTCGCCCGACTGTTCGTGGATGGTCGATATTACACCGCAGGACTCGGCCTCGAATTTGTATTCGCCTTTGGTGTACCCGATTTCCTTGATGACTTCGCGTACGGTTTTCTGTATGTCAACGTATGCTTCTGACTTTACTTCGCCGCTAACAACGGCGAGACCAGTGGTGACGAGTGTTTCGCACGCTACCTTGGATTCGGGATCCTGATTAAGGAATTCGTCGAGTATGGCATCGGAGATTTGGTCGGCCACTTTGTCGGGATGCCCTTCGGAGACCGATTCGGATGTAAAAAAATAACTCATGGTGTTTGTACTTTTAAATTGTTAATTATTAGGCCGCAGTATCCCGCTGCCCTTGGACGATAACAATGTAAAAGATTTGTATGGTGTAAAACCTATGTTTTAGCATTTTTTTGCAGACCGATGATTTGTCTATGGTATCATAGAATCAGTCTGCTGTGGTTGCAATCATAACAAATCTTTCCACATCTCTCTGACGCAAAGATAAGCAAAAGTTTTTGAAACGCAAATAATATTTTATTTTTTTCCCGTTCACCGCTTGTCTATGGATGATGCACAGATGTGTCCTGTTTGTACCGAAACGATTTCTTTTTATCACATGGGTGGTGGTGTTTTAACTTTTTTTTGTATTTTTGTTTCGTATGTTCTATGGCTACTGTATGCTATAGGATGGTGTAGCATATTGAAAACGAGAAATATAATGGAATGAGACTCGCTAATAGGAATCTTTTTATAATACTGTGGTTCGCAGTTATTTTTTTGTCGGTCGGAAAATCGTTGTTGGCGCAAGAGACAATTTCGTTTCAAGATTCATACACGCAGAAAATGCAGGAGTTTCTTGCGTCCGACCCGTTTGTTATAACTGGCACATTGGGTGCCGACCTTAGTGCGCAGTGGGCAACAGGCGACGACTACACGGCAAGCCCGCTTGCTTTGGCCATGTATGCCAACATTAACCTGAAAATATATAATTTCACACTGCCTATCCACTTCAATTTCATGGATGTCAGTTTTGTGAATTTCGCTGAGGAGATGAAGAAAGCGTCCTTTCCGAAACCTACGGTGTCAATCGGAATGACTCCCACTATCGGCAACTGGAAATTCCACTTGGGTTTCAGTACCATGTCCTTCTCAAAATATACCTATAGCGGCTTGCAGTTCTTGGGACTGGGTTTCGAGTATCAGGGCAAACTTTTGCGTTTGGGCGGCTTTGGAGGAACGCTGAAACGGCCTACTCGCTATCGCGAGCTTGACCGCCGTAGCGCTTTCCAGCGATATATTGACGACTTGATGGGTCTATCGGTCTACGACAACGGTACACCTCAGTTCCGTCGCAACGCCATCGGCGGAAAAATCGGCGTGGGAAACAAGAAAAACTATTTCGACATCATATTCCTTAAGGCAAAAGACGACCTTAATTCGCTTGATTCCATTATTCCCTATTATGACGAAATGGTTTACCGTGACTCGGTAGTCAAAGCTAAGGAGAATTTGGCTATAGGTGCTGTGCTGAATGTGACACCGTGGAAATGGATGGTGTTCAGTGCCAATGCTGCTATGAGTGTTTTCACCGACGACATAACCGATCCGGCATTGAGCATTGGCGGCATGGTAAGTAGTCTTGGTGGCAACGTGGACGATAACAAACAGTTGAAGAAATACGACAAGTTGTTGAACGCCATAAACAAAAGTCGCATTTATACTGTGCGGGGCAACACTCAGGTGGCTTTTGCCGGCGATGCCGCATTGAAACTGAAATTCGAAAAGTTTTCGATAGGGGCCGACTACAAGTTCATTCAGGCCAATTTCAGATCATTGGGTATCATGTCGTCACAGCAGAACCTGCATGCGCTCGGCGGCAACGCTTCGGCAACGCTGTTCAGCGGCAAGGCTGTCGTGAGCCTCTCGGCTTACGCACAGCAGGACAACCTCAACCGCCAGCAGATGTTCACAAACAATGTGTTCACTTACAACGGAAGCGTCAACTCGACAATCGGCGACTATGTGGGTTTGACAATGTCGGGCAATGTGGTGCAGCAAAAACAGTATGACGGAACGCAAGTGGTGGACCCAGCCAAGCGTATCGACCAGTTGACGTATTCTGCCAATGTCACACCGTCGGTCAATTTCTATACGGCATACTCACATTCGCTCAACTTGAACTTCAATATGGTCGAAACAAAGAACCTCAACAAGGAAGCCTCGTCCGACAACGACTCGCGCACGATAGCTGTTGGCCTGGGCTATGAGGTCTCGTTCGACGACTTGAACCTGGTTGTAAATGGCTCATACGACTACTCTATCTCAAACAGCGCATACAGTGACTATAATTCTCACACATTCGGCTATGGCTTGACTTACCAGATTGTCAATGCCGCGCGCGTCAAGCTCGGCATGACCTTCGCCGGGTCGATTGCATACAATGACATCAAGGACAAGAGCGACACGCCGCCCGACGAACTCGAGAGCATGGATAAGAGAATGGGATACGAGACGAGGACATTCTACACGGTTGAACAGATGAAAGAAATCACTTTCAGCAACACACTCTCGTTCAACCTCGACACAAAAACCGGGCACAGCGTTTCGCTCTCTGGATCTCTGACCAATA
Source organism: uncultured Bacteroidales bacterium (assembly GCA_905235855.1). GTDB lineage: Bacteria > Bacteroidota > Bacteroidia > Bacteroidales > P3 > Colimorpha. The sequence goes on along the minus strand of CAJONE010000003.1, from coordinate 78,385 downwards.
TGAGCAACCGTGAGCTGATTGCGGTCAATGTAACAACATCGATGAACGCAATGGTCTCGTTAGGCTATAGCTACTCTTTTGCCAAGCGTGTCATTAAGCATCGCACTGCCAAGGGACCGCGTATTGACGAGGATTTGTAGCAGATAAGCAGGACGAAATACCGTGAAATAAAATGTTAGTGAAACAATCTGTATTTCAGATATAAAACAAATGTTATGAAAAGAAAACTAATCTGGTTTGTTCTTATTCTGCTGTTGTCGCACGGCGCGGTTATGGCGCAGATGGAGATGCAGGTCACACTCACAAGAGCAAGTGCGGCTCCATTTCCCACATCGGCTATGGCTTACTACAACAACCCGATGAATTATTTTAATTTAACCATTACACCCGTCGACGGACGCGCGCACGATGTGTTTATTTCTATGTCGATTTCGTCCGATGCCACCACAACGCGCATCTGGACGGATGAGAGGTTTGTCGGCACGATGCCCAAAATCAGCATCCCTTCGTTGGGTAAGAGGATTGGGAGCGTGGAGTTTGTGCAACACTTCAACCGACGTCTCAACACAAACCTTTCCGAGTCGTACCGTGGGGTGAGCGACCTTACCTTGCCTGAAGGCACATACCATATTTGTATTGATGTTCACGACTATTATGACACAGCGAGCGTTATAGGCCACAGTTGTTTGGATTTCGACATTTGCTACAGTGGCCTTGCTCCCGAACTGACATCCCCGTATCTCACGGCCTCATCTTCGGGAGGATATGACAAGCTTATTCCTACCAAGAAAACCAACTTCTCATGGACTGGAGTGGTGAGCAACTGCTTCGAACCTAACGCGTTCAACTATGTCATACAGTTTGTAGCCGTTTACCCTGGCCAAAACGTGCAGGAAGCGGTTGAGAGCAATCCTGTGCTGGCGGCATTGGACTGTGGCCGCCGCACTTTCTTTACGTACGATTACCAGACTAACCCGTACCTCCGTCTTGACAGTGGCGGTGTGTATGCCGTAATGGTCGAGGCTGTTCCCTCGGATGCCGACAGGGTTGTCAATCTCGACAACGACGGCAAGAGTCAGTATATGGTTTTTGTTTGGTGTGGCCCCAATACGAGTGGCATAGGCAGCAGTGGTTCGGCTTCTTCGGGTGGCGGCGGCGCAGGTTCGACCACCGGCAATGGCGATGGGGTCTCTGATACCAAGATGACTATGCGCGACAACCAGTCGGCAGTGCTTCGTACATTGAAGAAACCCAATATTGTCTATCCACGTCCATTCTCCACCATCGACGATATCAACAATCCGCTCAATATTGTTGCCTCGCCTGTGAGCGGCGACTCAGTCAGCAGTTCGGACTATATGATTTCACTTTATGAATATGTGGGCGATACATCAATATCGATGTCACGGCCGCCGCTTAAACAAGCAACTCTCACCAATGTCACGGCTCACGACGGAAATCCTCTTACAATGGTGAGCGACTGGTCGGATAATTTGGTGGCCGGAACACAGTACCTGGTTTCTATCAAATCAAATGCGGCTTATCGTTACAACAACATCTACCGTGTTCGACGGGTGGATTTTATCGATCGTTTCCCGGAAATCAACCGTTACGACTCAATAGTGAGCGTGACAGGACACGCCGATATGACCAGCATAGTGGTCTTTCAATGGGGGACGAACACTGACGACTATAATGTACTTTCCCCGTCTCAAATACTCACTATCGGACGAAAGACTTGCGATGGTGAATGTGTGCGCGTGAACAAATCTGATCTACACACCATTGTCTGGAAAGATGCTCTGTTTGACGGCAACCGTTCTGAATTGGTGGTGTATGACGTGTTTGTGCAGGATGCCGAGGGTGCTGGTGGCATTATGTACGAAAAAACTGGAATCAGCGAGACCAATATGGACGCTGATGAAATGGTATCGCGCCTTGCAACGGGACATACCTACTCGATTTGCGTAAGGGCGAGACTGTACTACGACACGGTGGGATCTGTAAACGGAGTGGATTCAAGGGTTGTGAAGTTCATTATTCTTGCTTCGTCCAGTGAGTCCTCATACAATAGTTATGAGCAACAATTGCCTATGTTCCGTTTAAAAGAGGGGTCTCTATTCGATGCAGACGAGGAGGCGTATCATATGAAAGGTCGCACAGCAATGTCGTCTGTGTATGCGGCATATTCTCCGGATGTCGCAAAATCCTCCCCCGACAGTGTTGTTGTTAACTACTCCACGGGAGGTGTCAATGCGCACGGCAATCCTAACAAAATAAGCATTTATCGGGGTTTTAAGTCGGACCGCCTCGTCAATAGTGCCAATGGCAACGTTACGAAAGCCACCGTTTCCGCGCAGCTCGATATGTTCACCATCGATGGTGTGTTGTCGCAGTTGTCTTCTGGCGGATGGGGCGGTCCAGCTAAGGTTACTGTCATGGATGGCGTTTCAGCCATTATGTATGTCGGTTTTGGAACTGCGCGCGACAATAACGGACAATCGTTTGACTGGTGGTATATATACGGGGGTGAGCAATATGACAAGTCGCTGGCGGTGGGTGCTATGGATGTGGCTGGCTTCGGTGGAGTGTTCGCTCATAATATGACAATAAGTGATGCTGCATTCCTCTCAAAAACTCCGAAAGATTTGGTTTCGGGTTCTTATGACGGTGTTCGTTTTGCTCCCAAGAAGAACAGTTGGGTGGCTAAAGGCGGTATTCGGATGTCACTCGAAAACAAACACTTGCTCGATGCCTACGGCACAATTGTTCTTGCACGTGAAAACGGTCATTTCTTACGCCTGTTTGTCGATATGGGTGGCGGAAAACTTTCGGAGAGTAACCCATTGATGGATAATACTGTTCAGAATATTTTCGCATACGAGGTTACGAGTGAATACCATTGGTTGCATCTTGTTCAGCTGCCAATAGGTGTCAAGTGTGAATTTAAATACAATGGTATTGACGGAAATGGTAGTGTCGCGAACGTTGGTTTTGGATTGAACGAGCCGACACTCAAGGCTACTGCTATGTCTGTCGATAAGTCGGGATTTTGTAAGCCGTTTCCTGTGAGCATATTCATAGAGACTTGGCGTAGCGGCGGGCAATCAAGATGGTGTGCGAAACTTGGAGGAAGATATGGGTCGGCGCTTGAACTTGGCAACGGACTTATGTTGCGCGATGTTTGCCAGTTGGCAGGCAATCGTGACCAGATTGACGCTTACAAGTTCGACAAGTCTCTTTTGTCAGCACTTCCAAGTGCGGCCAAATCAGAAGCCATGCAGTCTAAAGCCGTTACGGTTGCGTTGGCACGTCTCGAACGCTCATCTGCTGTCGGAACGCTTGAGATGAGTGGAACAATGGAAACGGATTTGTCGAGACAGTCTGACAAAGGCGAATCAAACGATGCGCTTTTGACCTGTTTGTTGGGCACCAGAGTGAATTTCGCTGGATGGCATGGCAATGTTGATCTTGCGCAGTCGGTGATTCCGGCAGAGGTGTCGCTGGATAGCAGTTATCGTGCAACATGCATAACTCCGTTATCTGTCATGCCGATTGCAACAAAACGTAGGTCGTTTTCGTTTTTCAATGAGATTGAATTCACCGAGGCTGATGCCAACACGGGTGAAGTGTCACCGTTTGCAAAATGTTTTTTCAGGACTGCCGTTCCTGTGAGTTACATTGAACAGGACGGTTCTCCAAGACTGAATGACATATTGGTCGCTGATGCCGACAATGAGCCGCGTCGCTTCTGCTTGTCACTGGGTAGTAGGTCCAAGACATCATTGGGTTTGAAATATTCATACAATGACTGCCAGACAGGCCGGATAGCCGCCGAAGGGCAAGGGGGTGGTTTCGCCTCTGACAAGCGCAATGTTTATAATTTGGTTGCCAATATGTATGAGAAGCGGTATGCTTCCAGATCAGTCAACGACCGTCAAATCGACATTTACACAGGTGATGATGTCGCCGCCATGAAAAGCAACGAGATAGGGTGGGGGCTACCTTTATGTGGCGGCACACCGAGTCGGACCACAACGGAGCGGATTCTCAATGTCGTCGCTCATAAGGCTCCTTACACTTTATCCAATCAGGTGCTTTTCACTTGGCCGTACAACGGTGACCCGTTTGTGCCAAACGAAGAAATCGATTCGGCGTGCTATATATTTTTCAAGTACGACCGCGATGATTTGTTCGATGGATATAGTTTAAAACGTGATGGAAAACTTTTACGTGTATTTGCCGTGAATCAGGAGCTTGGCGATTCGAAGGCTATCGAGTGCCGTTTCTTCTATTTCCCATCTGCGCTTGCGGGCAAGGATGCGGTCCCCTATGTTAAAGTCTATATCCCGAAGGCTTTGTTCAAGACCAAAAACGATGCTGGAACCTATTCGCCCTGTCATGTGTCGTTGATGGTTGTCGACACCGCCGAATATGCATCGGCATACAAGGAGTGCAAAAGTAAGGCGGTCTATTCGGGTGTTACGTTGTCCGATTACTCTGTGTGTCGACAGGTGGGCACGCGGGTATATGACCTGTATTTCCGACTCGACCACATGTATGCAACATATAAAATGCTTATGCAGACAATTTCCGACGAATCTGACAAATGCGGTGTCGGAATTGGTTTCGGTGCCGACAATGTGACCGTAGACCAGTCGAATGCAGTGATAACATCCAAACTCTCCAGTATTAACCTTAACCGTTATTTTGCTTTTCGCAATCGCTCGTATCTGTTCGACAGCTATAAACCTAATGACCCCTCGCTGTATGCCAAGGATGTCACTCTGCCGCCAATAGCGATGATGGCAGTCAACGGTCGTGAGTCGATTGACGATTATTATAACGCCATGATACCGGAATGGCTGGCTGTGAACGAATCGTTTTACTACCAATATGCACACCTGCTGCATTACCAGCAGCGCGCCAAGTGGCTCACAATCGACAAGTTCACCGTCCCATACAATACTGATGTCCGTATCACAAACCTGTCCATGCTTGCGCCCGCCTCGATGCGTGTGTCTCAATCGAATGGTATGTATGTGTCAATGAACGATAGCGAACTTACCAATATTTTTGCAAGTGGCAATGCTGTTAATCGCAACACTCTTTCTGCAATGCAGTCGTCGTGGCGACACGAGGGTGTACAAACTCGTCCTCCGTGCGAATGGAACACCCCGGCACTGATACAGGTGAGCAGTGATTTGCTGAACCGTGTAAACGAGAGCCATTTCAGCAGCACCGCCCATATAAAGTCGGTGGCATTCGTAAAAGCCAATCCCGTCATCTGCATTCAGGACAGGGTTTCGCCTTGCGTTATGAAAGAAAACAAGGTTTTTGCCTCTTTCTTTACTCAATTGCGCGGATATGCTGAATGGTTTGCCGGACTTGACGAAAAAGAACGTGGCGTGGTGCGTGAGTCGATTACTGAATATGACCGTCAGCACAATCAGCTTCCACAGGTAAAAAACGTATATCTCACTATGGATGATACTCCGTTCGCTATCCCAAAAGCGTCTCTGATTGCGGCTTATGACAGTTGGTCGAGTGTTTCGGCGAGATTTATTAGCCGCGACTATTGGTTTGACAATTGGACACGCAGTAATGCGACCGAGTTATATCAAGGTATAAAGCCTGCATGGTCATCGCCGTGGATTGAGTCAAACTACTGCCCAGCCAACACCGAACAATATCGTCAGGCCAATCGTCGCAAGGAGTATAGGCAGTATGTTGTCAATCCGTACTACCTCTCGTTAAACGGTGGTGAGGAGTCGTTCCTCAATACAATTTTCGGAATTTGCCGGGACGTTATCGGCAAGGAAAGCATTCATCCGCAACTGCACCACAACGTCGCATCTGATGTGAGAATTGCCATACACATCCCTTACAATAAAGTTGTGAAAAACTACCTTTCAATCAACAAGTGAATCTATCGTGTCTCGACGTGGAGTGTGCCTTAGGCAGATTAGACCGATGCGTGGCCACCTATAATCTGAAAGTCCTTAAATAAAAGAATCCTTTAAACTTCAGCCTTTTGAAAAAGAAGATTTGCATATTTGCCGTAACTATAATCGGTGTATTTTTCGCTGCGTCGTTGGTGTCGGCGCAAACGACAGAACAGGTAACATCGTTCAAAGAAAACAGTTATTCCATTAAATTGGAGACGCGGTCCTATGGCGACAGTGTGGTGCTACGCTGGATGGTGGATGACCCTGCTGTATGGATGCTGGCCAATCGTGACGGTTGGCGGATTATCCGTACCGGAGGGAAACACCAAACGGCAAAGGTCGAACATATTGTTAAACCGTGGGAACTCTCAAAAATATCCTCCACGTTTGGCTACTCTGATTTGCAGGCTGGTGCTATAGCTCAGGCTATATATGCCGAAAGTGCCGTCCCGAAGTCGCTCTCGTCCAAGCCTGAAACATTGGTGGAATACGTATGCCGTTTGCGCGAAGAACATCGTGCTCGCCAAACGATAGTCTCTATGCTTGCATGCCGTTCGGAACTTTATGCCGATGCAGCCGGACTACGATTCGTTGACAGTGATGTTGAGCCCGGCGCCACATACGAGTATACTCTCTCTTATAACGGAAAAAGTGATATATTCTCTTGCAGTGTGGCATCTGAAATCGTCAAAAACTTGGCAACCGATGCCATGTCCGCAGGGCATGCTATAAAAGAGGTCTCGGTTAAGCAGATAAATGCAGGGAAACTTGCGATTTACTGGCCTGTTTCTGACTTTTGTGGATACTATGTCGAGCGTGCGTATGTGTCTAAAATCGAAAAATCGGACGAAACCAAGCTATCGACGAATAAAACCAAATCCAGGAAATCATCAAAGTCGGGTGCAGATGTTACAGTCGCAAAGGCATCGTTAAACTTTGAACCTCTCAATCGTGTTCCAGTCGTGAAAACCGACATTCTTTCAACGGCCGACTATCCCTGTTTGGTTATTGCACGAGACAACGTCGTCTTCTTTGATTCAGTGAAACCAGGTCAGACTGCTGTTTATCGTGTAAGAGGCTACGACCTGTTTGGCAGAATGTCTGACTGGTGCCAGAGCGATGCCGCAACAATGCTCGAACAGCACCCGCTTGCCTCGCCCGAGTTGGTGAGAGTATCGGAAACAGATTCCAATGGATGTTCAGTTGAGTGGCGTATATCATCAGATGTCGCCTATTCCGCTTTTGTGCTTGCTTTTTCTGGACAGGTTGACGGGGATTGGTCGAATGTGAGCGGAAAACTTTCGCCCGATTCGCGCATGTTTACCGACAGCAATGCCATAAAACGCGGTGTCGGCTATTATCGTCTTTATGCATACGACTCGCTTGGAAGGCTGTCATATTCCAACGTTCTGCCCAACAGTTTGGTCGACAGCGTTGCCCTTGCCGCTCCGCAGGCTTTGAGGGGGAATTCGTTGCTCTTGAAGAAAGATGATAAATCGGAGCAGAAATCGCTTGCAGTTGTCAGTCTGAAGTGGAACGAGCCTAAAAAACGTCCTGGCGATTTGCTTGGTTTTCGTGTGTTTTTCGCCGATAGGCGCGACGGAACATTTGCCGAAGTGTCGCCATCCGTAGTAGCGCAATATTCATTTTCAGACACAATAAATGTGTCAGACGTGACCACATCAGTGTACTATTACGTTGTAGCCGTCGATAGTCGATACAACCAGTCCGTATCTTCGGACACGGTTAAGGTTGATTTGCCCGATGTGGTCTGTCCCGAACCGTGTGAGTGGAAATCAACCATGCCAGGCGATACGAAAACATCCATCAAGTGGTATCGCAGTCGTTCGGAGGATGTTGTGAAGTATAATGTTTACAGCAAGTCGCCCAGCAGCTCAAGTTGGCGGTGGGTGGCTTCGATCGACTCAACCTCATTTGGAGCCTCGCCGTGCGTGACCTACAATGTGGAAAACGAAAGTCTTGTATTTCCCGTACATTACAGCATAGAAGCCGTTGATGCTGCCGGCAACACGTCCGCTCGAGGCGGTGTTGTGGCTTTGCCTGCCAATAAGAGCGCCGATGCTGGAATATCACTTAACGCCAAATTCAATCGCAAAGCCGCGTCAGTTTTGCTCGAATGGAAATACACATCCAAGCCCGACGGCAAGTTTGTCGGTGTTATCTATCGTAGTGACGATGGCTCTGAACCAGTGGCCGTAGGAGCTTTCTCCCCATCGCAGACATCTTTCACTGACAGCCGCTTGCCTAAAGCGAAATATGTCACCTACCACATTGTCCTGAAAGAGTCTCAGTCCTCTGTATCTAAACCATCGGCAGCGGTGCGGGTTTCGCTTAACTAATGACTGGAGTATTGAATCATTACAAAAAGTATAATTTAACTATCTATGGCACTCAAGAGGGTAATGGTACTAACAGGCGGAGGTGATTGCCCAGGCCTCAACGCCGTGATAAGAGGCATTGTGAAACGAGCCTCACAGGAAAACGACTGGGAAGTGGTGGGATGTATAGAATCGTTCAATGGTGTGTTGCGCGAGCCTACCGAGATTCGTGTTCTTGACGAGAAGAGCGTCGAAGGCCTTCAGATACAGGGAGGCACCATACTCGGCACTACCAATAAGGGTGGCCCATTTGCCTGGCCGGTAAAGAACCCTGACGGCACCTGGACAACTGTTGACCGTAGCGACGAGATGATACGCAAGCTCTCATATCTCGGTATAGATGCTGTGATAAACATTGGCGGTGACGGTTCTCAGCGTATCTCACTTGGTTTGGCCCGGAAAGGGTTGAAAATTGTGGGTGTGCCCAAAACCATCGACAACGACTTGTCGCTAACCGACTACACCTTCGGTTTCCAGACGGCGGTGCAGATATGTACCGAGGCCATTGACAAGTTGGTTACCACGGCAGCGTCGCATAACCGTGTCTTTATAATGGAAGTGATGGGTCGCGATGCTGGCTGGATTGCTTTGCACAGCGCCATAGCAGGTGGTGCGGATGTCTGCATCATACCCGAGATCCCTTACAATATCGAGAAAATCAAACAAAAGATAGAGCAACGCTATAACAAGCGACATGGATATTGTATCATTGTAGTTGCTGAGGGTGCGGCATCCGCCGGCGGCACTGTTACTGGTACGGTTACGGGCGAGGTGGGATACCAGCACATCAAGCTGGGTGGTATTGCCGAGCAATTGGCCGCTGACCTGAAAGCTTCTGGCGTGGAACACGACATACGTTGCACAATACTTGGCCATCTGCAGCGTGGCGGCACTCCCATTGCATTCGACAGGGTGTTGGCGAGTGAGTTCGGAGTTCGTGCCATGGAGTTCGTGCTTGAGGGACGATTCGGTCAGATGGTGGCTTATCACCACCCCGATGTGGTGGGCATACCGCTCGAAGAGGCTGTGCGCGAACAGAATCTTGTAAGCCCCGAAAGCCGTTTGGTACACACTGCCAAAGGTCTCGGAATAGAATTTGGCGACTAATCTAACCGTTATATTTATTATAAAGATGCAACCATGGAAATGAAAAAGATAAAAAGCGCTTTAATATCGGTCTTCTACAAGGACGGACTTGATGAAATTGTAAAGGAACTCCACAAAAACGGTGTCACGATCTACTCCACTGGTGGAACCTACAAGTTTATCCACGATATGGGTATAGAACCCGTTGCGGTGGAGTCTCTGACAGGATATCCGTCGATACTGGGTGGCCGCGTAAAAACCCTGCATCCCAAAGTGTTTGGCGGTATCCTCTGCCGTCGTGACATCTATAGCGATGGGGAACAGCTTAAAGAATATGAAATACCGGAAATTGACCTTGTGATTGTCGACCTTTACCCGTTTGAGCAGACTGTAGCATCAGGCGCAGGCGAACAGGACATTATTGAGAAAATTGACATCGGCGGCATTTCGCTGATACGGGCAGCCGCAAAAAACTTTAAGGATGTGCTTATTGTGCCGGCTGTGAACCACTATGCTGAATTCCTCGAACTCTATCGCAAGAATGACGGATGCACCACAATCGAGGAACGGCATCGTTTTGCAGCGTATGCATTCAACGTCAGTTCCAACTACGACACTGCAATATTCAACTACTTCAACCAAACGGAGAATATCCCTGCTTTCAAGCAAAGCTCAATCAACGCAGTAACATTGCGCTATGGCGAAAACCCACACCAGAAGGGCTACTATTACGGTAATCTGGATGCATGTTTCACAAAGCTGAACGGCAAGGAAATAAGCTACAACAACCTCGGCGACATCGATGCAGCATGTGCACTGATTGACGATTTTGATGCCACGTCGTTTGCTATATTGAAACACAATAACGCATGTGGCATGGCATCTGCCGACAATCTGCTTGATGCATGGAAACTGGCCTTGGCTGGCGATCCAGTCTCTGCTTTTGGCGGTGTACTTATCACCAACCGCACCATAACCGCAGATGTGGCAGAAGAGATGCACAAGATTTTCTTCGAAGTGTGCATTGCTCCGGATTATGATGCCGATGCACTTGAAATATTGAAAGGTAAAAAGAATCGTATTATATTGAAACGCAACCCGTTTGAAATGCACCAGCAAATGTTCCGCAGCGTATTGGACGGGGTTTTGGTTCAGGATCGCGACACTGTGGTGCCGACAGCCAGTGACATGACCAGAAGCGTCACATCCACTGCGGTCACTCCCTCACAGGCTGAAGACCTCGCGTTCGCCACTATATTGGTGAAACACACTAAGTCGAACGCCATAGTGCTCGCAAAAAAACATCAGCTTTGCGCCAGTGGCACCGGCCAGACCTCAAGGGTCGATGCTCTCAAGCAGGCAATTGCAAAGGCCAAGAGTTTCGGATTTGACCTTCACGGTGCGGTTATGGCTAGCGATGCTTTCTTCCCCTTCCCTGACTGCGTTGAGATTGCTCACGAGGCCGGAATTACGGCGGTAGCGCACCCTGGCGGTTCTATCCACGATCAGGACTCTATCGACTATTGCGAGAAGAACCACATGGCGATGGTGATCACCGGCAAACGCCATTTCAAACACTAATCGAATTGATTAAAACTCCTCGATTGAAACAAAACGATAACACAAAACGTTAAAGTACTAAATTAATTGACACAAAACTAAAAACAAATAACTCAATATGGGTCTTCTTTCGATTTTCAACAAAGAGATAGCAATGGACTTGGGAACCGCCAACTCCATTGTGATTTACAACGATCAGGTTGTTATCGACGAGCCGTCCATAGTTGCTTTTGATCGCAACACAGGAGAGATTAAAGCTGTCGGAAAAGAAGCGCAACTGATGGAAGGCAAAACTGATAACCGCAACCTTGAAACCATTCGTCCCTTGAAAGGTGGTGTCATTGCCGACTACGAGATGGCTCAACAGCTTATCCGCAAACTTATCGGCATGACGGGCATCACCCGTTCATTTATGCCTCCGTCGCTTCGTATGGTGATTTGTATCCCGTCTGGCATTACCAATGTTGAAGAGCGTGCCGTGCGCGAGGCTGCTGAACAGGCAGGCGCCAAGGAGATACGCATGATCCACGAACCCATGGCTGCGGCTGTTGGTATTGGTATTGATGTGCTTGAGCCGATGGGACACATGATTGTCGACATTGGTGGCGGCACTGCCGAAATAGCTGTCATCACTCTGGGGTGCATCGCTTGCAACAACTCCATACGTGTGGCTGGTGATGTGTTCAACCAGAATGTGATGGACTATATGCACAAGCACCATAACATGATAATCGGCATCCCGTCAGCCGAGCGTGTCAAGATTGCAGTGGGCTCTGCGGTCTATGAACTTGAAGACCCACCGGAGGACTATCCCTGCAAAGGTCGCGACATGATGACAGGTCTGCCCAAAGAAGTGACTATCAACTATAAAGAGATTGCCCATGCTCTCGACAAGTCCATAACCCAAATTGAGCAGGCCATACTCGACACGTTGGCACAAACCCCGCCCGAGCTGGCGGCCGATATCTACAAGACTGGCATATACTTGGCTGGCGGTGGTGCGCTTTTGCGTGGGCTGGACGAGCGTATCTCGTCGAAAACCAAACTTCAGGTCCATATTGCCGAGGATCCGTTGCGTGCTGTGGCTCGCGGCACTGGCATTGCCCTTAAGAATTTCAACCGTTACCAGTTCCTTATCAAATAAAACACGGCAAGGCAACTTTTTCGTTTCAGACCCGACTCAAACGGCTTCCACATTGACAGTGGAAACCTTTGTCGTTGTTGTAAATCAGGCCATATCGTTGTCTTTTGCTGTTGATCAAAAATTAGTTTAATAATTTAAAATCCCAACAATTGAACTACTCCCAATTTTCCATGCTAAATGCATTATGATTGTTCCCGTTGATGTCCATTCTGATACACGTCACCCCTCGTCAGGTAACCGCGACGCCTATGGAATGACTAACATTCTGTATTTCCAGACGCTCGCCATCACAAATTAATAACCTTTGATCAGAATACTCCATAACGTAACGGATTGTATCGACATCCAGAACCCATACCATTGCTGGCAATGACATTTCTTCCAACGGTGCATTGGGGGCAGTGTTCAAAATACCGCGCACTTGTATGGTGGTTGTATTCTGCGGATTATCCGGTGTGGGATTATCCGGTTCACGTTAACATCTCACAAAAAGCATTCCATTTTTCCCGGATTGTGCCGATTAATTTCGGCATTTTTTTTTACCATGTGTTGCACTTCTAACTTGAAATTAGGGGTAGCCATGAAGTAAAGCAATGCCCTGAGCCCGGTTCGCCCATCTTTTTTCACGTCATTCATAGAAAGAATGCCTGCCATGATTGAAAACAACACCAATGGAGCGACGATAAATTTCAGCAGGTTCAGAAAAATAACCCCGACTGGTTTGATGTATGTGTCAACCAATACGGCATGATGCCGCAGTAGCACAACCGCCAGCAGCAGCGCAATGACTATTTGTACGGTAAGTGACGACTTTTGGTTTAGTCTCATGCTTGTGTAATAGTGTTTTCGTGTTTCTTGACCGGTCAGTGTGCCTTATTAATATCCGCAAAAAAAACAGACCCCCGACAAGCGGGGATCTGAAAAACCAATTTATGAAAAACCATTATCCCTTTCCTATTCAGCGGCAGGAACGACCGAGACGAAGGAGCGATCCTCGCGTCCGCGTTTAAACTGCACCGTGCCGTCACAGAGCGCGTAGAGTGTATGGTCTTTGCCCATACCTACGTTCTGGCCAGGATTGTGGACAGTGCCGCGTTGACGAACTATGATGTTGCCCGCGATGCATTTCTGACCACCAAATATTTTAACGCCTAAACGTTTGCTTTCGGATTCACGACCGTTGCTGGAACTACCGACACCTTTTTTATGAGCCATAACAAAATGTTTTTAAACGGTTGATAACTTAATTAATGCTGTTGATTTGGATTTGGGTCAGATAGTCGCGGTGACCGTTCATTTTCTGGTATCCCTTGCGACGGATTTTCTTGAACACCAATACCTTTTTGCCCTTGAGGTGTTTAACCACGGTGGCTTTCACGTTTGCACCGGCGATATAGGGCTTGCCAACCTCTATGGCGCCGTCATTGTCTTTAAGCATCACGGTGTCAAAAGACACTTCGCTGCCTTCTTCGTTGTGGAGACGGTTGACGAAGATCTTTTGATCTTGAGCGACCTTGAATTGCTTTCCTGCGATTTCTACGATTGCGTACATTTTTGAATTATTGTTTGATGATATTTTATCCACAAAACGGAGTGCAAAGGTACTATTTTTTTCGTATCCTGCAAATTTTCTGTTGGATTATTTTCTATTTTGCTGTTTTACATGGTGATAAAATTCGTGCAAGGCATCGGAATATTGTTGTGCGACTGCCGAATTGGTGCTGGACTGCAAATTTTCCGGGTAGGGCCATGGTTCGGTATTGAGCGGGAATTGCAGTCTTGAAATGCCTGAAAATAGGCCTAAACCTTGTTCGCCATTGACTTTTACGTTGCTGAAAACGCCGGCCGGTTCGGCGAATATCTGGGTTAGTCCGGTCGAGTTGGCCACATCGAGCAGGTACTTGACCCTTTCTGGCCGAATTGATTCGATATTTAGAGTGAGTTCGTGTTTATAGCCTCGTACCTCATTGGTGTCGACCAGTATGGGTATGATGATGCTGTGCTGGCCCGTCGTTCCGTTGAGAGTCTTGTCGCTGCATATTATGCGGTCGAAAACAGTGTATCCCTGGGGCAGCACTACGAGCGGATTGGATATTAGTGCGTCAGGACCAGAAATCGAATTGTCCATGCACATGAACATTACATTGTGGTAGAGTGTGTCGATTGTGTCGAACTTTTGTGTGCGTTCTCTGTAGTATGAACCGCTGTCGCGTTCGGATACGGTTATGTAGTAGTAGTTTTCCTCGTTGGCGTAGTCGGACAGGTTGAAGCTTACGATGCACAGATTGAGTACCGACTCAGAGTTGGTTCCAGTTCGGGGTAGAGTCCAAGACAACAGTGTGCCGCATGAAGATATCTGGAGCGGTCTTGGTATTTTAGTGCCCGATGTAACGCTTTTGTCGCCTGCGGTAATGCTTATTGTCAGCGAATCGCCACCTTGTGGCGTGTATGGGAAGAAGTAGTTGGAACGAGAAATTGAGTCGGGATACAGCGTCATGGTGCCCGATGGTCCTGTGATTTCGAGCGACATTGACAGTGGGTTTGCGTTTGCACCAGTGTTTGTGTCGAGAAAGAAGCGCGACTGGGAGAAATTGACAAACATACGGTTGCCATCGGATGGCAAACTGTTCAGCACAAGTTGGGTGGGTATTTCGTCAATGTCAAACTCCACCACTTTTTGGCATGAGGTGAGAAAGATTGATAGTGCGATTATGATGTAGTAATGTTTTTTCACGGTTTGAATTCAAAGTGTAATGTTATTGTGCAATGATACATAATTTGGGGGGGTCTAAAAATAAAAAGTGTATGCTACAGAAGGCAGGATTGGAAACAGTGACAATTGCATAAGGGCAGAGCCGTAACCGCGGTAGGAGTTTGCTCGGCTAACATACAGCATATAAGGATTTTTGCGATTGTAGACATTGTAAACGCTTACGCTTATGGTGCGGTGCAGTCGTGGGTTCTTGAACGTGCGGTGAAAGTTGGCCCCCAAGTCGAGCCGATGGTAGTTTGGCATGCGGAAGTTGTTGCGGCTGCTTATGTACGACAGTTCCTGTGTGCCGCTGGTGGTGTTATAGTCGTCCGGGTTGTCGGAGGCTTGCGGATAGCGTTGCATGGCGAGTGTTAAGGCGTTACCAGATGAGAATACCCATGTGGCGCTTATGTCGATTTTTTTGTTGAACTTATAGGATAGTACAATTGACACGTCATGTCGGCGATCGTATTTGGCGGGGAATGGTTTACCGTTGTTCAGCACGTTGCCTTCGCGGTTGAAGTGGTGCATGGTGCGACTCCAGGTGTAGCCGATCCAGCCAGTGAACTTTCCGATGGAGCGTTGAATGAGAAATTCCACGCCGTAGGCCCATCCGTCGCCTGCCACTACCATGTCCTCCCAGTTGTCCGGTGCGCCGAAAAGTGTCATACCGTCTTTGTATTCTATCAGGTTGCTCATGTGTTTGTAGTAGCCTTCAACAGAGAAGTCGGCGATGCCACTCCAGCTGTAGAACAGTCCCAGTGCCACTTGGTGTGCTTTCATGGGTTTGACTCGGTCTGTGACTGGTAGCCACAGGTCGGTCGGCAGGCTTATGCCGGTAGTGGAAAGCAGATGCATGTATTGTGTCATATAGGCGTAGCCTACTTTGAGAGAGAGGTCGTCGGTGAGAAGCAGTCGTCCCGACAGACGCGGCTGTATTGATGGATAGAACGAGTTCTCGACATGAAAGCCGCTCAGGTGCAGTCCGTAGTTTACCTTGACCATTTGGCCAATCGACCAATCGTCCTCGGCGTATAGCACATATTCGTTGGCAGGTGTCATCATAACGCCCGTAGCTGTGTCGACGGTGAGAGTGTCGGACATTTGCACTTGGTCGAAATAGTTAACATGTCCTTCCATCACTTCTGGAGTGAACCAGTGGTGGGTATAATATGCCCCGAACTTGACGTTGTGGTCAGGGTTGGGCGTGTAGTTGAAATCGGTTCGTACGGTCAGGTCCTGTATGCCGGAGTTGTATTCGCCCGTGATGGTTGACTGCTGGTTTGATGAGTTTGCATCCGATTTTGAGACGCTTCCGTAGAGTTGGTTCGTGTAGTGAGTGTAAGATGCCGTGGCGTTCATGAATATTTTCGGTGTTATCGCGTAGTTCCAACGTAGGGCTGCGAGGATGTTGCCCCATCGGTCTTTGGAACCGAGATACTGGTCTTCGCCGAGGCTGGTGGCAGTGCGTACGTTGGCGTACACTTTGTCGCTCCCCATATAGAAACTCGCAAAAAGACGACTTTTGTCGGAGAACTTGTGGGTTGCCTTGGCGTTGATGTCGTAAAACCAGTAGCCTGCGTTGAAATTCGAGCCGTCGTTTCCGCTTTTTGATAGTTTTTTGATGATAGGAACCATAAATAGGTCGGCGTAGGTGCGGCGTGCCGATATGTTGAAGGTGGTTTTGTCTTTGACAATGGGACCCTCGAGCGACAGTTTTGCCGATATAAGGCCTATCGACAAGTTGCCGTGGAGTTGCTGGCTGTTACCGTTGTTGGCAGTCACATCAAG
The DNA here is from genome assembly GCA_905235855.1 of uncultured Bacteroidales bacterium. Lineage (GTDB taxonomy): Bacteria > Bacteroidota > Bacteroidia > Bacteroidales > P3 > Colimorpha. The sequence goes on along the minus strand of CAJONE010000003.1, from coordinate 61,705 downwards.
CACGCTCGACAGTCGTCCGCCGAACCTGGCTGGGAAACTGCCTTTGTAAAGAGTGACGTTTTTCACCGCGTCGGTGTTGAATGCCGAAAAGAAGCCACCCATGTGGTTGACATTGTAGAGTACCACTCCGTCGAGCAGATAGAGGTTTTCGTCCGGGCCGCCGCCGCGCACGTACATGCCGCTGCTGCCTTCGTTGCCACTCTGCACTCCGGGCAGGAGCTGTATGGCCTTCACTATGTCGGCTTCGCCAAATAGTACGGGGATGGCCTTGATTTGCTCGATTGGCATTTCGTTGGCGCTCATTTGCGATGACTTCACGTCTTGCACACGTTCGGCGGTGACGGTTACTTCTTTCAGTTCGATGCTGTGTACCAGTTTGAAGTAATAAGTGCGGTTTGCATCGAGATAGAATTGTTCTCTGTTGGGAGTGTAGCCTACATACGAGACCAGTAGGTCTACCGAGTCTTTCTTCAGTGTAAGCGAGAATCGCCCGTTGGCATCGGTTAGCGTGCCCTTGTTTGAATGGCGGTCGAGAACGGTTACTCCAATCAGTGTCTCACCCGTCTCACGGTCGGTGACGGTGCCGCTGATGGTGAACGACTGTGCATCAGCCTGCCATGTGCAAATAAAGAAAAATATGATAAGTGGTATATTTTTTTTCATACTGAAGAGCCACGAAACAGCCTTTATTGGCCTGAACTTTATTTTACGTATATGATATTCTTTTTGTTTCAAATCGATACAGTGTTGTCATACATGTCTGCGGTTTGGACCATTCGGCTGGCTCTTGTTATGCTCTGTTCATTCGGTAAATCAAAACGAGCCTGTGACATAACATCATAGGCTCGCCTTTCAATTTTCTTGTTGGTATGAAATTTTTGTTGGTGGCAATGTTAGTTAAATGATAAGCAAAGGTCGAAAAAATACTTGATGTCCGTATTTTTCAACGGCTGTTGCCAACTACGAGTTTGCACGTCTTTATGCCGGAGGCTGTGCGCACTTTCATCAGATAGATGCCTTTACGCAAGGTGGAGGTGTCGATGGTGGCCGTGATGCTTGAATTGGCAATTTGCAGCATGGTGCGTCCGGCCATATCGCATATCGTCAGCCCGTAGATTGGTTCATGACACGAAACGGTGGTAAGCCCACATGACGGATTGGGCTGTATATGCGGTGCCGGAATACTTTCAACCTTTTCAATGTTTTCTGTTTCGTCGGGGTTTTGTGGGTCATCGGGGTTCTGCGGGTCATCGGGGTTCTGCGGAGTGTCTGGTTTTTGTGCATTGGGCACCACCTGACCTACGCTTGGTTGCTCCCATTCTGGCAGCGGCGATGTAATGGGGAACAGAAAACTGCTCCAGAGTTGGCTTTCGTTTGGATAGTAAATGCCGTCGATAGTGCCGTAATAAATATAACCGTGAATAAAGTCTCTTGCCAGTGAGCCGCAGAAACGAGTTCCCCCCGAGTCCAATACCCGAATCTTCCAAAACAGAGTGTCACTGTCTATCCTGTGGCTGCGTCCATCGAAGTAGAATTCGAGAATTTGTCTGTATCGGACGGTGTCGATACAGTTGTCGTAGGGTCCGTTTTCAGTGAATGAATCGTAATCTTCAATGGCTCTTGTAGTAAGCATTGGCAGCTCCATCCAGCGGCGTTTGCCGGTTTCACCGCCTTTGATGGTTATAGAGTCGAGGTCGATCATTTGCGTGTGGTCTTCCGAAAGCGTGCACAGTGTGGCAACCATGGAGTCACCTTCGGTAAGGGTGAATATCGTGTCGATGGCTATAGCAATGCCATACACGCTTTGCCCTCTTTCTTTCAGTCTGTAGTCGATGTATATTAACCTGTCACACATCGGATTCCAATAATACCGATCAGGACAAATATATCCGGCACTGTTGCGAGTCATTATGTAAGAGATATATTCTACATCATAAGGCCCATAATAAGAGGTGTCATCAATTGCATAGTGATAAATGTCACCAAAATTCCAGTAAATAAAATCTATATAACCCCAACCGTTGGGACATGTACTGTACATGTCATTGTCGTTAAAAACTGAATAGGAATTCATACTACCATAACTATAGCGGTAGTAGGTTGAGTCTATCGTGTCCTGTGCCTGCAAGACATTGGCTACAGCCATGATCACTATCACGTTAAGTAAAAAAAACTTTTTCATATTGAGATATATTATTTTTTTTCAAGTGGATTGTTACTCGCATTTTGTGATGACCGTGAAATTGTTGCCGATTATACTATTGAACGAGCTTATATGAACACTCATAGTTGTCTTGTGAACGGCACCGAGTGCGCGGTTGCACACTGAATTCACCGATGACAATGAAATCGGCTGCGGTAGCTGGCAGCTGGTGTTAGCCGTATTCCAGAACACAGCCTTGTTGCCGGTTATGCCGGTTATGACAAACTTGGAAGACGGCCTTTTTGTCACGGACAAAAGTTTGGTATGCGTAAGAGGAATGGTCAAGGCTATAAACGGTGTCCAAGCACCGGACAGAGATATGTTAGGGAATAAAGAACAGTCGTAAAATGCCGCAGTGCCTACGGTGTCGATGTTGTGCAATATTGCAAGTGTGTTGTCTGATTGGTTGTAGGCTACGTCGCCGATATTTGGCAGTGTACCTGTGGGTACAGTGTAGTATTTGTGAAGGTTAAGGATGTCGCTGGCGACTGTGTAGGCATCGAAGTAGTAGGCACTGTCGTTGTAGTAGACCGAAACAAACCTGTTTCCCCCGACTGGCTGGAGCCGTACGTCGCCGACAGATTCAATGACCAGTGAACTTTGGCTGTTCATCGCTGCGGAGTAATAGTCAAAGAGAGGGTCGTAGAGCGAAAACTGGCTCCGGTTCAGCACCCTCAGATAGCGTGGTTCGTGGGGATACTGTCTTGTCTTCTTTCGTGAAACGGTTACTACATAGTCGTCCAATAGAGCCACGTCCTCGAAATAGTTGGGGTCGCCGTAGGCAAGTGTGCAGGTGGTGAAGTTTTTTACATGCAGCAGTGACCTGTATTGGTGGGAGTCGCTGGAATGATAGGTTCCGATGAGCAGAATGTTCATATATTGTTCGGAGCGGAACGCCTTGATTCGGGTGACATTGGTTATTCGGGTGTCGGAGGTGTAGAGTCTGTAGATGTGGAATGTCCATTGTAAAGCCGGCTTCACCCATCCGTAGAATCCGACTCCGTTTGCGTCGTTGCCGCAGAAGAACACGGTGTCGTTGAAAACCGTGAAATCTTTTATGTCATAGCCGGTTATATTGCAAAAAGAAAAATTAGGATTGCCGGTGCCGAATGTGAGACCCCACAGAAACTTGCCGCTAGTAGGTCCTGTCTTGACATAGTGATAACGTTTGTTACCCGCATCGTTGCTGCGTGTGATTGTGCCGTACATTCCACTGCTTTGGCTAATGTAGGTTTGTCCGAATGTCGGCATCGACATTATAGCCAGAATCGCTGTGAGAATAATTTGGCGGAGATGCCATTGGGGTTTCTTTGAGTGGCGGAATGATTGGCTTTTCGCTGCCATGGGTGGCTTGCAACATGATATAAAAGATAATGTTTTTTTCATAAAATGGTTGTTTTATGGTTGATATCTTAATTAACGGGATTCCATTTTATGTCATGCTATAATTTGTAATGGTAGGCTGACAAACGGCTTGCAGAGACAGGTTCGGACTTAGGACAACGGAAGAAGAAACGAGAGTCAGTGTGTGGTTTTTTATCGAGGCAAAGATAACATCTTTTGTCGATAATTGCAACTAAAAATCGAAGTTTTTTGAAAAAAATGTTGTTTTAGGCTTAAAAGATAAAATTGAAAAATGCACAATCGTGCTAATGTCCTGCTGCAATGGCGTTTGTGTGTATGAAAAAGCCCTGGCGCATTTGCGCCAGGGCTTTTTGTTAGACGTTGTCCTACGTTTGGGCAGAGGTGTGGTCTCTGTTGCTTGTTGCGGTTATTGGATGTCGATTTTCTGTGCCAGTGCTTTTTTCTCGTCCTCGGTGATTTTGGGCAGCTCGATTGAGAGAATGCCGTGCTCGACTTTGGCCGAGATTTGGTCGCGTTTGACGTTTTCAGGCAGGGTGAATACTTGCTTGAACTGTGTGGAGCTGAATTCGCGGCGCAGCCACTTGCGACCCTCCTTTTCTTCTTTTTTGTTCTCTTTGGTCATCTCGACCACAAGCTGGTTCTCGGTGTCGATGCTGATGGAAAGGTCTTCTTTCTTGAGACCGGGGACGCAGAGTTCCATTTCGTAGGACTTGTCGGTCTCGCTGATGTTCATCTTAGGGGTGGCTGCATGGTCGTTGGGCATAAAGCTGTTGCCCCAGTTGAGAAGTTCGTTGAACAGTGACGGCATCAATTCGCGGTTGTTTCTTGTTACTAACATGGTTTTGTCCTCCTATATTTTTGTTATTTGTTTTTGTTTCTTGGCGGTTCGTTTGCGAACCGCTTTCACTGTGTGTGTCCTCAATTTCCGAGCCAGAGTGTGTGCATGTGACAAAATGACATCTTGACGGGTGATATATTTATAAATATTGAGGGTTCTGTTGAGTTAAGTGTTGGAAATGTGCTTCTTGTTTGTAATGACAAAATGGCATTATGAATTCAAGTCTTAATACATATCAAATTGTAATCAATGTTGATTGTCCCTAAGGGCTGATTTTTCTGACAAATGAAACGAATGTTGCTTCATCTAAAACTGTTCTTTTTCGCAGAACGAGAAGGCTATGTTAGACTTTATGTGTTGATATTTTTCGGTATATGCGTTCTACGGATAATAATTATTGCGTAATTTTGCAAGTGAATGAACGTTATAATCCGAGCTTATGCAGAATGACGGACAGCAATCATCCGAGACGGTTGAGATAGGACCTCAATATATCGACATCAAGAAAATTCTTGCGGCGAAGGGCGTGAAAGTGGGACCACTGGCCATTGGGTTTTTGAATTGTTTGCTTCATGTGAAGCAATTGAATGAGGGCATATACAAGAATCGCGACAAGTTTGGTCTCGACTTTGTTGATGCTTTTCTCTACGGCGATTTGGGTGTGTCGCTCAACACCATTCATCCAGAGCGTATACCGCAACATGGCTACCCCATCATAGCTGGCAACCACCCCCTTGGTGGACCCGATGGGCTGGCACTTATGGGTGCCGTGGGAAAATACCGCAAGGACATAATTTTCCCCGTCAACGACTTCCTGATGCACCTGCCAGGGTTAAGGCCTCTGTTTGTACCTATCGACAAGGTGAACAAAAACAAGAACATTGAGGCGCTGGAGAACGCATTTGCAGGGCAAAACACGCTGCTGTATTTTCCTGCTGGCATGTGTTCGCGGCTGCAGGGGGGGGAAATTCGCGACTTGGAGTGGAAACCCACTTTCGTCAAAAAAGCCGTGCGCTACAAGCGTGACATTATACCAATTTTTTTCGATGCATGCAATCGTCATCGTTTCTATTGGCTGGCTAACCTGCGCAAGCGTTTGGGTGTGAAGTTCAATTTTGAGATGGCTTTGCTGCCGGGCGAGATGTTTGCACAGAAAGGCAAGACGTTCAAGCTTGTGGTAGGCAAGCCAATTTCCTATACACGGTTCGACAACAGCCGTACGGCCAAGGAGTGGGCCGCTGCGCTACGCGAGTATGTCTATAAGCTTAAAGACAATCCCGACGCGGACTTTTAAGCCGTAAACCGTATCTGTTTAAGTTTTAAGTATTGAGTTGTGGCAAATATCGATACAAGTTACATAAGGAAGCCTGTGGAGCGTGAGTTGCTTTTGCAGGAACTGAAACAACGACATTTTCTGCGTAAAACCAATTACGGCGACAAGGAGATTTATGTGACTACTGCGCACCGTTCGCCCAGCATTATGCAGGAGATAGGACGCCTGCGCGAATTGAGTTTTGCTCTCGACGGCGGCGGTACTGGTAAGGCGGTGGACATTGACGAGTATGACCTGTTGCCCGATCCGCACTGCTACAAGCAGCTTTTTGTATGGAGTCCAGAAGATCAGGAAATCGTCGGTGCTTATCGTTTCATCCACGGCACTAACATACTGCAGCGTCCAGACGGGACGTATGCCACCTCTGCCGCATCCGAGTTTCACTTTAGCGACGAGTTTATAAGCGACTATTTGCCGTTCACAGTCGAGTTGGGACGTGCCTTTGTGCAACCTATGTTTCAGCCTGGCAACAACTTGAGCAAGGGTCTCTATTCGCTCGACAACCTCTGGGACGGCATTGGCAGTTTGGCGATGGAAATTCCAGAGACGCACTATTATTTCGGCAAGGTTACGATGTACTCGCAGATGAATGCAGAGGCGAAGGATTTGATACTTTATTTCCTGAAGAAACATTTTCCTGACCGTGACGGCCTGCTTTGGCCTTATGAGCCGCGAGAGATAACGACCGACTACAATCGCCTGCACCGTCTGTTCAAGGGGCGAAACTACAAGGAGGACTACCAGACTCTGGTTCATGCCGTGAGGGAGCTGGGCACTTCTGTTCCGCCGCTCATCAACGCGTATATGAAACTTTCGCCAACGATGCGCACGTTTGGCACGGCTATGACCCATGGCTTCGGCGATGTGGACGAGACTGGAATTCTCATCAAGCTGCGCGATATCTATCCTGACAAGCGAAGCCGCTATTTTGAGTCGTACGAGAAGCGCAACCGACGTCTCGACCGCACACACCTTTTCAATATAAACCTCGAGAAGTTGCCGTGGTGGGGTAAAAACGATGAGGGCGAACCGGAAAGCATTGCCGAGCATATTGCAAAAATTGTTGTCAAGCGACAGGAACGCCGGCAGGTGCGCAAAGAAAAACGAATGGCAGCAAAAACAGTAAAAAACAATACCACGACGAGAGGTAGGCGCAAGAAAAACAAAGCGGATTAAACTGGCAGTTTGGCCAAATCAGAATTCAAGAAAGACCATACAGCGACAGCAACCATGCAAATAAAGTCAGCCGAGTTTATAGTCAGTAACAGCAACTACACCAAATGCCCGTCCGACGGCAGACCCGAATATGCCTTTATTGGTCGCAGCAATGTGGGCAAGTCGTCGCTTATCAATATGCTTACAGGAATCAGTGGGCTCGCCAAGACCAGTGGCAAACCGGGCAAGACGCAGCTAATAAACCATTTCCTCGTAAACAAGGAATGGTATATCGTTGATTTGCCGGGCTATGGTTACGCCAAGATTTCGAAATCGGCACGCGAGGCCTGGCAGCGTATGATCACCAACTATCTTCTGAAACGAGAAACGCTTGTCAATGTATTCCTTTTGATCGATTCACGTATCGAGCCGCGTGAAAATGATTTGGAATTCGCCAACTTCCTTGGCTCCAATGGAGTGCCGATGACTATTGTGTTCACTAAAACCGACAAAGAAAATCAACGTATAGTGAGTGCTAATGTGCAAGCTTTCAGGAATCGAATGCTTCAAGACTGGGAGTCTCTCCCGCAAATGATACTCACTTCGTCTGTGTCAGGTCATGGCAGGGAGCAGTTGCTCGATATCATTGAAAAAACAAACAACAGCCTATGAAAAAATACACCATAATAAACAGGGTGGCGCAAGTCGCCTTTTTGATTTCATATTTGTCGCTTCAATTGTCTGCAAGTTATGCGCAAAGTACTGTGAAGCTCGATCAGGCTGTTCGAGAGGCTCAAAGCTCGGTGCAGTTAAGCCACGCGTCGCTCTCGGTGTGTGTCTATAATGTCGCCAAGGGCAGAAACGTCTATTCATATGAGGCCCAGAAGTCTCTGGTACCGGCATCGGTATCAAAGATACTCACTACGGCTGTCGGGTTCGAGAACCTTGGCCCATCGTTCCGGTTCAAAACCACTCTTAAATACACTGGGAAAATCGACAATAACGGTGTTCTGCATGGCGATATAATAATTGTTGGGGGCGGCGACCCCGTGCTGGGATCATACCGCTATAAACAGACTACACCAGACTCGGTGTTTGCCGCATGGCACAGGGCTATTCGCGCGTTGGGCATCAAGAGCATAGACGGACGGGTGTGTTACGATGCCAGCATATTCGACGACAGGGCGCACAACGATTCCTGGCAGTGGGGCGACATCGGCAACTACTATGGCTGTGGAGCCACAGGTTTGAATTTTCACGAGAACATGTTTTTTGCCTATTTCAATGCAGGTGCAAAACCTGGCAGTGCCGCCGCACTTGACCATACGGCTCCAGCTGGGTTGCGCATTCATTCGCAAAACAACGTCACCACCGGTCCGGCCAATTCGGGCGACAACGTGACGATATATGGCGATGCTGCAAGCTCGATTCGCCTGTATGAGGGTACTGTGCCTTTGGGCAAACGCAACTTCTCCGTGCGCGGCGCCATGCCCAACCCGCCCGAAAGCTGTGCCTCTCTTTTCACGGCGTATCTTAAGTCCAAAGGCACAAATGTTAGCGGTTCACCTGCACGAAATCTGCGTCACGCTGACGGAAAGGAGATAATTGACTACCTCTCGAACACCTATTATGTCATTGCGCAATATACTAACCTGACCAGTAACAACCTGTATGCCGAGAGCATACTGAAATACCTCGGATATAAGCAATACAAAAAAGGAAGTTCCGAAAACGGCATAAAGGCGATTATGTCATACTGTTCAGAGGCGGGCATTGGTACAGACGGTGTAATGATTTTCGATGGTTGCGGACTCTCGCGACAGAACCGTGTCACCTGCGATTTTGTTTGCCGTTTTCTGAAACATGTTGCGCAGAGCAGGATATATAGTGATTTCAGTAAATCGTTGGCAAAGGTTGGAGAGAGCGGGACTGCCAAAAACCTTCTGCCTAAGCTTCCGGCCAACATAGCCATGAAAATCAAGAGTGGCACTATGGATGGTGTGAAAAGCTACGCCGGATACATTACCAACTCAAAGGGCGATTTGCTATGTTTCTCTATTATAGCAAATAATTTCACCTGTCCCGCATCGCAGGTTCAGCCTCACCTGGAAAAAATCATGATGCAGATGGCATTGTTGCAGTAAATACATATTCCATGATTAACCGTATTTTAGAATACAACAAAGATTTTGTTGCCGCGAAGGGCTACGAGAAGTATCGCACCGATAAGTATCCTGACAAGAAACTGGCCGTTCTGTCGTGCATGGATACACGTCTTACAGAGCTTCTGCCAGCGGCCTTAGGCCTTAAAAACGGAGATGCAAAAATCATCAAGAATGCTGGTGGTCTGGTTATATCAGCCTTCGATTCTGCCATGCGTAGCCTCATTGTGGCAATTTATGAGTTGGGCGTCAAACATGTGATGGTTGTGGCCCATTCGCATTGCGGAGCCTGTCACATGAGTTACGGCCATTTTCACGACGAGATGCTTTTGCGTGGCGTGACTGAGCAAACGCTTGACACAATACGCAAGTGCGGAATTGACCTCACTCACTGGCTTGAGGGGTTTAAAGATACCTCAGAGTCAGTCCGCCGCACGGTAGACACGATTCGCACGCATCCGCTTGTTCCGAGCGACATCGAGGTCAGAGGATTTATTATCGACTCCGAAACGGGTGAGTTGCAGGAGGTAGTGATGTGACAGCAATGCAACTTATCGGCTGGACAATTTTTAGTGACAGAGTTTCCAACTAATGTGGATCGACTGATGGCAAGCAATCCCGATTTTGTGCAATATGTTGCTGACCAGTGCGCCGATGCTGGCGATATTGTCACGCGCAAGATGTTCGGCGACTATGGAATATACTGCCGTGGCCGGTTGTTCGGCCTTATATGTGACAACACGCTTTACATCAAGCCCACGGAAATGGGCAGGCGGCTCTTGCGCGTTGAGGTTATGCAAGCCCCATACCCCGGTGCGAAATATCACTTCCGTATAGACGATGTGGACGACCGTGATTATCTCGCCGAGCTGGTGAGAGTAACCTGTGCCGCACTGCCTGAACCCAGAATTTAGAAATAAGACGGCGAAAGGACGACAGAACGTCACAGTTTGTCGTCGGCAGACGAAGAAAAAAGCGAATACGATGAACGTTGAGCGTATAAAAGACATGGAAGAGCGCCTTAATCGGACGGAGGTTGCCGTAAAAGCGTTGCAATCGGCAATTGAGAACTTTGAGTCGCGAAAAGAAGATATAGCGATGCTCAACAATTACTTGGGCAGTGATGCGTGGCACAGCGACCGTGATGATGACCGTGCTGGACTTCTTCCCGACAATCTGAGGCGAGGTGTTTTGAGCGAAGATGCGATATGGAATCTGTTGGAATCCGTCAGAGAGTTACGCCATACGGTCTTTTAGAGTCAGGATCGGCTGTCGGAACGCGTTCCAACTATCTACTAAAATAGCGGCTCGCTCAGTGGAGTGAGCCGCGTGAAATATAATAGTTATACGAAAGCCAATCTTTTAGCTGCACTTGCTCCAGCCGCAGTTGGGGCAACTCTTGCAGCCGTCCACATACACCAGTTGGCTACCGCAGTCCGGACAGGTTTCGCCAGCATCCGAACCGTCCTTGATATAGCGTTTCAGTGCACGCGCCACACCGTTTTTCCATGTCGTGATACTGTCTACGGTAAAGTTCAGTTTGCTAATCAGCTCTACCACGTTCGGAATAGGCATGCCATGCCGCAGTATGCCCGAAATCAGTTTGGCATAGTTCCAGTACTCTTGGTCGAACATTCTCGACAGACCTTCGACGGTTACACGGTAGCCGTCCTTGTCAAGGAACTGGAAGTCGTATCTTGCATGTTCGGTGCCCTGGTCTTTAACGCGAATGACGTAACCTTTTTCGACCCATTTCGGCAATACGAAAGCGTCAGCCTTGCCAGTGAATATCTCGTATGGATGCCCCTCAAACATACCCACCACAGCTATCCAGTCCTCACTGTTGTTTTTGAACCGTACTATTTCGGCATCGAGTTTTTTCGGACGTTTCGGTGCGCGAGTTTCCTGAAACTGTTGCTCCTTTGACTCCGAGTTTGACACCAGAACTCCGTTTCGCGATCCCTCGCGGTATATGGTACATCCCTTGCATCCGCTTTCCCATGCAGTCATGTATATCTGGCTAACCATCTCTTTGCTTGTGTCTTTCGGTATGTTCACTGTTACACTTATGGAGTGGTCGACCCATTTTTGTATGGCACCCTGCATTTTTACTTTGTTCACCCAGTCAATGTCGGCCGAGGTCGCCTTGTGGTATGGTGACTTCTCTATGATTTTGGCCAAATCAGCCTCATTCATCGAGGTTACTTCATCGACGTTGTATCCAGTCACTCGCAGCCAGTCGATAAATTTGGGGTGAAAAACGTTGTATTCCTCAAACAGGTCGCCGCTCTCATCCTTTATGATGCGGTGTTTTGTGGTGTCTTTGTCATTGGGGTTGATTTTTTTGCGGCGCTTGTAGTTTACGAGAAACACAGGTTCGATGCCCGATGTGGTTTGTGTGCAGATGCTCACCGACCCAGTTGGCGCAATTGTAAGCAGTGCAATGTTGCGCCGTCCGCATTTCTTCATCTTGTTGTACAGGTTTTTGTCAGCCTCGGCCAGTCGCATGACAAATGGATTTTGTTTCTCCAGGTCGGCATCGTATATCGGGAACGCACCGCGCTCTTCGGCCATTACTACCGACGAACCGTAGGCGGCGCAGGCCAGTTCGCGCTGCACGCTTACGGCAAAGTCGGTGGCTTCGTCGGTGCCGTATTTCAGTCCCATGGCCGCCAACATGTCGCCTTCGGCAGTGATGCCTAAGCCTGTCCGTCGTCCTTCCATACACTTCATTTTTATATTCAGCCAAAGGTTTTTCTCTACCCGTTTTATTTCCTCGTCTTCGGGATCGGATTCGATTTTGGCGAGAATCATGTTAACTTTCTCCAGTTCCAGGTCTATAAGGTCGTCCATTAACCGCTGAGCCATGGTCACATGTCTGCGGAATAGCTCGTGATCGAATTTGGCATGTTCCGTAAACGGATTTTTCACATAGCTGTACAGGTTTATCGCCATCAGTCGGCAGCTGTCATACGGGCACAGTGGTATCTCTCCACACGGGTTTGTTGAAACAGTAGCGTAGCCGAAGTCGCTATAGCAGTCAGGCACGCTTTCGCGGATGATAGTATCCCAGAATAGAACACCAGGTTCGGCCGACGACCATGCATTGGCAATAATCTTGTTCCAGAGAAGTCGTGCGTCTATTTCTTTTCTCACCAGTGGCTCTTTGGCGTCAATCGGGTATTGCTGTACAAACGGCTCGCCGCTTTTAACGCACCGCATAAACTCGTCGGTGATTTTTACCGATACGTTGGCTCCGGTTATTTTGCCTTGTTCCAGTTTAGCATCGATAAATTTTTCCGCGTCGGGATGTTTTATCGAAATCGACAGCATCAAGGCTCCCCGACGTCCGCCTTGCGCAACTTCTCTTGTGGTGTTGCTGTAGCGTTCCATGAAGGGCACTATGCCAGTCGAGGTCAGTGCGCAATTTTTCACGGGGCTACCTCCCGGACGGATGTGTGACAGGTCGTGTCCCACGCCTCCCCGTCGTTTCATGAGTTGCACCTGCTCTTGGTCAATCTTCATTATACCGCCGTACGAGTCACTGCAGCCGCTATTGCCTATTACGAAACAGTTGCTCAACGACACAACTTGAAACGTGTTGCCGATGCCAGCCATGGGGCTACCCTGCGGTATCACGTATCTGAAATCTTTCAGAAGTTCGTAAATATCATCCTCCGACAGCGGGTTCGGGTAGTTCTTTTCAATCCGTGCGAACTCTGCGGCTATACGACGGTGCATCATATCCGGATTCAGTTCGTAGATTTTGTCGCCGTCGCGCAGTGCATACTTGTTCGCCCACACCGAGGCTGCCAGTTCGTCACCGCCAAAATACTCGGTCGACGATTTCATTATCTCATCAAAGGTATATACTTTGCCCGACGGTTGGTCTGCAGTTTTGCTATTGGCATGTGCCGTCGATGATGTTGTTTTCGGTTGTATGGATGGGGTTGTTGAGGGTTGCTGATTGTTCGCTTTGCTTTCATCGCCTCCAAAATCAAACAGCAAATCTTTTTGTCTGGCCATAGCGTTGAATGTGTGTATGTTAAAAATAGACCTTCATAACTGTTGCATCACAAATGTACTATCATAAAAACAAGCATTGTTTCATCAAAATATCAACATGATGTTAAAAGGCTGTAATGTATTGTTTTATGGCTGAAAACTTTTTTGCAACACCTTTCGCGACTAAAATATTGTTCTATACTTTTTGTGATTTTTTGCCGTTAAGGTTTTATGCAGTTGTTCTATTCAACAGATGTGTCGTCAGACATTGTTCAGTTATCGCGTGATGAATCAGCACACGCGGTAAGGTCGTTGCGCATGCGGCCTGGCGAGACCATAATGCTCACCGACGGTAAAGGCACCCTTGCTGAAGGCATAATACTCACAGCGGAGAGCACTGCCTGCACGGTGCAGGTTATAGTTCGCACATTTCGCGAACGGCGTGCTGGCTACGGGCTTCACCTTGCGGTGGCTCCGACCAAGAATGCCGACCGCATTGAGTGGCTTGTCGAGAAAGCTGTCGAAATCGGTATTGATGAAATAACGCCTCTTATAACGCGTCGCACCGAGCGCACGCGGCTAAATCGTGACCGCATCGACAAGATTGCCGTTAGTGCGATGAAGCAGTCTCTTCACACACACCTTCCCATTATACACCACGAAACACGATTCGAGGATTTTATTGGTATGTGTCCGGATTCGGAGAACAGCGTCAGGATGATATGTCATGCTCACTACTCCCATCCGCTATCTATTGTTCAGGCCTATCAGCCAGGTCGCGATGCTGTTTTGGTTATCGGGCCTGAGGGCGATTTTGCAGAGGATGAAATTGCTCTTGCCGACTGTTGCGGTTTCTTGCCGGTTACGCTTGGCACTTACCGCCTGCGCACCGAAACCGCTGCAATGATGGCTGTTTGCGCCATAAACCTCATCAATAATCCACCTCATTAAATAATAATTCAAACTGTTTTTAGCGGAATAGAAACTGGCAACAAACAGTTGGCAACGAAGCAAGAAAATGAAAGAACGTATCGCATATTGCCAGGTTATTGTAATGCTGTTTATGCTCGGCAGTGTTGTTTCTCAAGCCCAGACACCCATTGCCTTGATGAAATACAATGGGGGAGGAGATTGGTATGCCAACCCCACGTCTCTCACCAATCTTATTGCATTCTGCAACACTCAGCTTGACATGAACCTTGTGCCACAGTATGCCACAGTAGATGTGGGAAGTCGGGAAATATTCGATTATCCTTTTGTGCATGCAACGGGCCACGGCAACATTGTTTTTTCGCAGCCGGAAATTGACAACTTGCGCACATACCTCTCGAGCGGCGGTTTCCTTCATATTGACGACAACTATGGGCTTAAGGACTATGCCATGGGTCAGATGCAAAAGGTGTTTCCTGATTCGAAATGGGTGGAACTGCCCTACAGTCATCCGATTTTTCACCAGAAGTATGATTTTCCTCACGGGCTTCCGAAAATACACGAGCACGACAACCTCCCCCCCAAGGCCTATGCGTTGTTTCACGACGGGCGAATGGTGTGTCTTTTTACTTGGGAGTGTGACCTTGGCGACGGATGGGAGGATCTGGATGTCCACAACGACAGCCCGGCCACACATCTAAAGGCGCTGCAGATGGGGGCCAATATTTTGCAGTATGTATTTAATCTGAATTAGTCCTATCGGCTTTTAGAGTGAGTGGGAGTCAATCACTGAGCCGATGTATCATTCGAAATGAATAAAGCCCGTCGGACATGTCCGACGGGCTTCTCTTTTTGAAAAATTCAAATTTAGAGAGCGAGACCTTTACCGGGTTTGAATTTGGCAACTTTTTTGGCTTTGATCTTCATGCTCTTGCCGGTTGCGGGGTTGATGCCGGTGCGGGCTTTGCGCTGAGCAACGCTGAATGTACCGAAGCCGAGGATGGCAATTTTGTTACCTTTCTTCAGGCCAGCTTTTGTAACTTCGACGAAAGCGTCTAAAGCTTTTTTTGCATCGGTCTTGGTCAAACCACCTTTTTCGGCCATTGCGTTGATGAGTTCAGTCTTGTTCATTTTTTTTGATTTTAGGTTGTTAATAAATGAATTGCTTTTCGACTTGCAAATATATGAAAATGTTTGATTACCACACAAGAAATTGAATAAAATATTTTTGCTGCATTCAATCGCGGTCTTCTATGATGTTAATTTCCAACTACTTATATCGTAGCCTCTTAAAAATTCTTCTATCGAATTTCGTCGTTTTCCTTCGATTTGAATGCTCAATATATTGATACAACCGTCGTTGCAGCCCACTTTTAAATATTTTTTCGAGTCGGTTTGAATGGTTCCATATCCTATCATCTCGTTGTCGAAGCTGACGTCGTAGATTTTGAAGTTGTGAGTTTGTCCTCGTTCGTCTGTCATGGCAGTTGTTGCGGCAGGATAGGGGTTAAGTCCGCGTACAAAATTCACAATTTCCGCACCGTTTTTTTTCCAATTAATAGCACAGTCTTCTTTAAAAATCTTAGGCGCACTTTTTAGGTCAGTGATTGATGGTTGCTGTTGTGGTTTAAGTTTCCCTGTTGCCAGCCCGCTTATGGTTTCGACTACCAGAGCAGCCCCCATTGCAGCCAATCGGTTGTGAAGTGTCTCTGCGGTGTCGTTGGCCGATATTGGTGTGGTGTTCTGTATCAGAATCCCGCCCTCGTCAATGCGTTCGTTCAGCATGAATGTGGTCACGCCGGTTTTTTTCTCGCCGTTGATTATCGCCCAGTTTATAGGTGCTGCGCCGCGATAATGGGGCAGGAGCGAGGCATGCAGGTTGAACGTACCCATCGGGGGCATATCCCAGACTACCTTTGGAAGCATGCGGAACGCAACCACCACGAACAAGTCGGCAGCAGTGTTGCGCAGTTGTGTGATAAAAGTTTCGTCGCGTAGTTTTTCTGGTTGTAGAAGTGGCAGGTTGTGGCTCAGTGCGTATTCTTTTACTGGTGAAAAAACGATTTTTTGTCCCCGTCCCGCTTTGCGGTCGGGCACGGTTACAACAGCCGTCACATCATATCCTGCGTTGCAGATGGCATCGAGCGAGGCTACTGCAAACTCAGGGGTGCCCATAAAAACGATTTTAGGTTTCATCGTGGTTGGGGTTTTGAGGTTGATCTCCATCTCGACATAAAACGGTAGAGGTCAGGCCTTATCAGCGAACGCACACATTTTAAGGGCGGTAACGGCACCTTCAACACCCTTGTTGCCGTGTTTTCCGCCCGCACGGTCGTGGGCCTGCTCTATGTTGTTAGTGGTCAGTACGCTGAATATGACTGGTTTTGAGTGTTTAACCGACACTGAGGCCAACCCGTTGGCTACAGACTCGCAGATGAAGTCGAAATGCCGCGTTTCGCCCTGTATTACGCAACCGATGCAAATAACCGCGTCCAAATCGCGGTTTTTTGTGAGTAGGATGTCGGCTGCGGACGTGAGTTCAAAAGTGCCCGGAACGTGCTGTAGAATCACGTTGTCGGTTTTAACTCCGTGTTCTGTCAAAGTCTTGTAGGCGCCGTCCAGCATCGCCCTGGTTATCTCCCCATTCCATTCGGCTGCGACGATGGCTATGCGGTAATTCGCTCCGTCGGGAATTTTCGTTGCGTCATAGTCTGAAAGGTTCGTTTTTTTTGTTTCCATAATCCTTCTGAGCAGCAGATTATTAGATAATTGGATCTATATTTCAGCATTCAAATCATCTCACTCTGATTCTTGTGCCCGGCTTTGGTTTTGGGGGTAGGTTCTCGTTAAGCGAACGTATTTTATCTATGGTTGTGCTGTAGCGGTGTGCGATTTCGGCAAGGCTGTCGCCGCTTTTGAATACGTAGTACATCTCGCGGCTCCCCTTTCTTTCTGGCTCCTTGATGTAACTTTTGTCTGCCTTGTAGGCCAAGCTCTCGCCTTTGCGTCCGCGTGGTTTTTTGATGCCGAAATATGACTTGTCGAGATGCAGCCGTTGGGTACGCAGAGTGTAGTTAGAGAAATCCAAAATCCATTCAGGGTCGAAGGTTTCGTATTGGAATCTTACTTCGAAGTGCAGGTGCGGACCAGTGGAATGGCCAGTACTGCCCCCCAATCCGAGCACGTCGCCTGCTTTTATTTCCTGTCGTGGTTTAACGTTTATCTTGGAGAGGTGGCCGTATACGGTTTCGAGTCCGTTGTAGTGTCGCACTACTACCAGATTGCCGTATCCGCCCATTGGTTTTGCAATACGCACAACGCCGTCGAATACACAGTGGATCGGTTCGCCGGTTTTAAGGGCTATGTCAACGCCGCGGTGCGGACGCTCCCAGCGCCAGCCGTAGGGCGAAGATTTCACGCTTTTGACAGGGAATGCGAACTGTTCGCCCTTGCGCAGGAGTCGCAGGTTTATCTCGTCGGGCAGCGAGTCGAGAGGCATGTCTTTCAAGCGAACGCGTGTGTCGGAGAAGTTGTTGCCGTACCACAGCGTAGCAGGCAACTGGCCAGGAATCCTGTCGGCTTTGTCATTCTTTGTTTCTTGGGCTGTCGTCGAGTTGCGGTCGGATGTCTGGTGTGGCGATGAGTTAGTGCCGTTTTTATTTGTTTCGGTGTTTTGTGTTTTTTTAGGGCTTTGTGCCATAGAGAACTGAGGTACGGTGCCTATAGATACCAGAAGCAGCAGCGTTAGCAGCCCTTTGCGCAGGCGTGCCACTGGTATGCCGAGAGCTTCGCGGTATTTGGCCACCGTGCGACGTGCTGTCGAAAAACCGTTTTTGTTGAGCATGGCAGCCAACTCGTCATCGGTCAGAGGACGACGTTTGTCCTCGTTTTTCACCGCATTGCGCAGCAGGTCTTTCACAGCCTCTGACGAGACTTCCTCGCCGCTACCAGTTGTTACGGCAGTAGTGAAAAGGTCGCGCATGCGGATCATTCCAAAAGGTGTGTGTGCATACTTGCTGTTAACCATGCGTGAAACGGTTGAGACGTCCAGTCCCGTGTCGTCAGCAATTTCTTTTTGCATCATGGGTTTGAGGTCGCCCAAAACGCCAGTGAGGAAGTATTTTTTTTGACGTTTCACGATGACTTTCATCACGCGCTCCATTGTATGGTGGCGCATATTGAGGGCTTCTATGAAAAGGTTGGCCTCGGTTGAGTTTGAGTTGATGAATTTGGCTGTTTGCGATGTTTCTGCGGCTTGTGGATTGTCGCTCTGAACGGATTGCAGCAGTTCCATATAACTTTTGTCCACACGCAGTTTGGGCAGGTAACGGTCATTGATGGCGAAACTCACGGTGTCGTCGTGTGTGAAGACTTCTATATCGGGGATAATGGTGGCCGAACGACCGCCGAGGATGTCAGACGATTCGCCAGGCTTTGGGTTGAGCCGTTGAATGACATCTATGGCAGGTTTCAGATTCTCGTCGTTGGTTTTGAGTTTGTCGGCCAGCAGACTGAAACGGTGTTGAGAAAACAGTGCGAAGTGTTTGTCCACAATATCGATGGCCATCAGTTCTGACTTGTCGGGTTTCGCGATGCGGTGCAGCTGAAGGGAGAGACACTCTTGAAGGGATCTTGCTGCGATGCCGGCCGGGTCAAGGCTTTGCACTGTGTGGAGTACGTTCTCGACATCTTTCGGTTCAACGTCGAGACCCTTGTACAGGGCCAGATCGTTGGCCACGATGCCGAGGTCTCGGGCGAGGTAGCCGTTGTCGTCGAGGCTGCCAATCAGCTCGTGGCCTATTGTGGCATCGGTTGGGCTAAGGTTTTTCATATCCAGCTGTGCGTGCAGTGTTTCGGCAAACGATGGTTCGCTTGCCAGTTGCCACTCGTGTCCGTCGCGCTCGCCAGATGATGTGTAGGTGCGTGTATCGTAATCGTCATCGTCCAAGTCAGACGTATTATCGTCGCCATAAGGCATCAGCGACTCCATAGGCATATCCTCGGCTTCGAGCAAAGGGTTTTTCTCCACTTCCTCCTTAATGGCTTTAAGCAGGTCGGGCAGAGGCATGTGCAACAAGCGCATCAGCATCACCTGCTGCGGCGTCAACTTCTGTTGCTGTTTCATTGTCTGCCTTTGGCTTATCATTCCAAAGTAGGATTTGACGTGCAAAGATACAAAAATCTTTTCAAGTTGAGGTGTAGTGAGACAGCTCGTTTTCGAGTTGTTTGATTTTTTTTAGATATGCGTGGTACTCTGCCGAATCGGGGTGCATTGGTTTGTGCTGTTTCAAGCGGTTGAGATTTTGGTATTTCAGCGAAAGGTTTATTGTATCGGGCGACATGTATGTTTGCTGAAAGCGTTGCCACACTATGTTTTCGGCCAGTTTTGAGGGGTGGCACATGTCGTCTGCATAGAAGCGATAGTCGCGCAGTTCGTCGAGCAGTGTCTCGTAGGCAGGAAAGTATTCGGCCAGCCCTTCGGCGCACAGTTTTTCGACTGCAAGCAGCAGTGTGGCCTTGCTCAACTGGTTGCCGTGGGCTCCATCGGCAAGGTGACGTATGGGACTTACGGTCATAATTATGCGGTGTCCTATTGCCGTGAGGTGTTTAAGCAACGGTTTCCAGACATCGACAATATCATCGATGTTGAGCCGTGTGCGTTCGAACAGTTTGGCGGGCAGTTTGTGGCAATTGGCCACTACGCGTCCGTTGTGGCGAAAAATATAGGCTGTGCCGAAAGTAAAGACTATCACCGACGGGTGTTGCAGCCAGCCGGCAGTGTGGTGAAACGAGGCGGTGCAGTCGGCAAGAGTGGCCAACCGGTCGCGTTGCGAAAACGAGCCGTGGTGATACCACGAATGCCATAGACCGTTGTTGAACACTATGTCGTCGGTGGTAAGTGGCGTTGCGTCGCCGCACCTCTCCACGCAGCTGGCTATCGAAAGTGGGTTATAGAGTGTGCCGAATGGGTTTGAAAACACTTTCAGTCCGCTGCCGCGCATAAACTCTCCCATGGCGTCGCTGAAACAGCTGCCCATCAGCAGAACAGGGGTGGTGTGGTTGATTTGTATGGCGGAGCTTTTCGTCTCAACGCGGGTTATCAGTTCGGTGGGCATGGGTAGATGTTAGGCGTGGCTAATTGGGCGTGTTGAAGTATTGATTAATATCATAAGGTATTCGGCGAACATGCCGTTCGTGATGGTGTTGCGGTTGATGTGGAGTCTGCATCGGATGGCTACGATTCGATTTTTACGTTGCTTATGCAATCGATTTGCGAAATGGCTTTGAGAAACTCCTTGGGTTTAACTTTGGTGGCGTGCGGACGCATTGTGAGAGAGAGGCCGTTGTTGGTAACGAAAACTTTAACGGGAATAGAACCCTTGCAGTTGTCGAGTATTCTTGCAATAGAATCGCAGAACGGTTTGTCGATCTGCATAAGCGGCACGGAGATGGAGATGCCACGAGCGTAGCGCGACATGGCGTCGCCCAGCAGCATCATGTCGGTGACTTCGAGTCGTGGACTGCTCTCGCTGTAGGAACCGTCGGGGTTTTTGCGTTTGAAAGTGCGCAGTGTGGCTGTGCAGAGTATGAAAAGGCCTTTTTCGAAATAATTTTTGAACTGCTGGTAGGTTTGGCTCCAAAGCGACAGTTCGAACGAGCCCGAATAGTCTTCGAGTAGCATGCGCCCATAGGGGTCGCCGTTTTTCTGTGAAATCCCGCTTTTTACGTCGGCCACCATACCGGCAAAGCGTATTGGGGAGGCTTTGAGCTTGGTGTAGTCACGCAGGTCGACGACTGGAGTGTTGACGAAAGTTTTGATTTCGTATTTGAATTCGTCGAGAGGGTGTCCGCTGAGGTAGAAACCGATTACTTCTTTCTCGTTGCGGCATTGTTCAATGGTGCTCCATGGTTCGCACTGAGGCACAGACGGATGTTCCTCCTCCTTGTTCACTTGGTCGGACATATCGAATATTGACATTTGCGACGAGTCGGCGTTTTCCTGTTCTTTTACCGCCCAGCGAACCAGTCGCTCGATAAAGGTGGGCGAGTTCTCGTTGCTGTTTTCCCTGTTGAAATATTGGGCACGGTGAATCTGACCTATGCCGTCAAAGGCTCCGGCTTTGACGAGCACTTCGACGTTTTTTCGGTTGATGGTGTGTAGGTCGACACGGCTGAGAAAGTCGAAAATGTCGGAGTATGGGCCGTTTTTCTCGCGTTCGGCTATGATGTTTTCGGCGGCGGCTTCGCCCATACCCGATATGGCCTGAAGCCCAAACCGAATTTGTCCGTTTCGGTTCACTGCAAAGTCCTTTTCCGACTCGTTGACCGACGGTAGCAGCACGTCGATGCCGTGTTTACGGCAATCCTCGATAAGTTGTGTGGTACGGGTGATATCGTCTTGTCCGCTGGTCATCACGGCAGCCATGTACTCAGCAGGGTAGTTGGCTTTGAGGTAGGCAGTCTGGTAGGCGACCCAGGAGTAGCAAGTGGCGTGCGACTTGTTGAACGCGTAGGAGGCGAATTTTTTCCAGTCCTCCCATATTTTGTGCAGCACATCATGTGGGTGTCCGTTTTTTTCACCGCCTTCGTAGAAGAGCTTTTCGAGCTCGTTCATCTTGTCGATTTGTTTTTTGCCCATGGCTTTTCGCAGAGTGTCGCTTTGTCCGCGGGTGAACCCCGCCAACTGACGACTAAGAAGCATGACCTGTTCCTGATAGACGGTGATGCCGTAGGTGTCTTTCAGGTACTGTTCCATGCAGGGTATGTCGTAGGTTATGGGTTTGCGGCCCTGCTTTCGATCGATAAAGTCAGGTATGTAATCCATTGGTCCCGGCCGGTAGAGTGCGTTCATGGCAATGAGATCTTCGAATACATGCGGTTCGAGTTCTCGCAGGTATTTTTGCATGCCCGCCGACTCAAATTGGAAGGTTCCCACTGTGTTGCCTTCGCTGAAAAGCTTGTAGGTCTTTTCGTCGTCGATTGGGATATGGTCGATGTCTATCTCGATACCGTGACGTCGCTTGATGTTTGCCAGAGCGTCCTTTATGATGGTGAGGTTTTTGAGGCCGAGGAAGTCCATCTTGATGAGGCCGACGGTTTCGACCACATGGCCGTCGTATTGCGTGACAACCACGTCCTGACCTGACTCTTTGTCCTTGATAGTGCAGACGGGAGCGAACTTTGTGAGGTCGTCGGCACCGATAATAACGCCGCAGGCGTGGATGCCAATCTGCCGGTTGGTGTCCTCAAGTTCTTCTGCATATTCGAGCATTGACTTCAGTGCTTGGTCTTCGGGTCGGGCACTCTGCATTATCTCGCGCAGTTCGGGCACATACCTGTAGCAGTTTTTCAAATTTACCTTGGGCGGAGCGGCGAGAACCTTGCCGTTGTCGTCTTTCAGTCCATCGGGAAACTTGTCGGGGATGAAACTCTTGATGCGGTTCACCACGTCGAGCGGCACTTTTTCTACGCGGCCTACATCGGCTATGGATGACTTGGTGGCCATGGTGCCGTAGGTTATGATGTGAGCCACTTTCTCCTTACCGTATTTTTGGGTAATCCAGTCGAGAACTTTTCCGCGACCGGCATCGTCGAAGTCGACGTCGATATCGGGCAGTGATATGCGGTCGGGGTTGAGGAAACGTTCGAACAGGAGATCGTATTTCAGGGGGTCGACATCGGTAATCTTGAGACAGTAGGCCACAACGCTTCCGGCTGCTGAACCGCGACCCGGCCCCACGCTCACGCCCAGTTCCTCGCGGGCGGCGCGAATATAGTCGCTCACGATAAGGAAATAGCCAGGAAATCCCATGGTTTTGATGGTGTGCAGCTCGAAGACAATGCGTTCTTTCTGCTCATCGGTCAGTGTGTCGCCATAGCGTAGGTGGGCACCTTCCCACACCAGTTTCTCAAGATAATCGGCCTCGAATTTGATGCGGTAGAGCTTGTTGTAGCCTCCGAGTTTCTTTATTTTTTTCTCGGCAGCTTCTTGCGACAGCACCACTTCGTGCTTTTCGTTTTGGGTGAATTCGTCAAAGAGATCCTGCTCGGAGAAGCGGTTTCGCCACTGTTCTTCGGTGCCGAATGATTCCGGTATGTCGAACATCGGCATCAAAGGGTCGGAGTCGATGGAATAGTTTTCGACTTTATCGGCTATTTCGCGGGTATTTTCGAGTGCCTCGGGCAGGTCTGAGAAAATAGCGGCCATCTCGTCGGGGCTTTTCAGCCATTCCTGCTTGGTGTAGTGCATGCGGTTGGGGTCGTTCACGTCCGACTGTGTACTGATGCAGATTAAGTGGTCGTGAGCCTCGCCGTGGGCTTCTTCAACGAAATGCACGTCGTTGGTTGCGATGAGTTTTATGTTGTGCTTGCGGGCGAACTCGACAAGAACAGCGTTGACGCGTTGCTGTTTTTCGTAAGTGTCGGTTGCGGCGTTGGGTTTGTCGGTCTTATGGCGCTGAAGTTCGAGGTAGTAGTCTTCGCCGAAGATGCTCTTGAACCATAGCACACTTTCTTCGGCGCCTTTGAGGTCGCCGGCCAAAATCTTTTGTGGCACTTCACCGCCGATGCAGGCCGAGCAGCAAATCACCCCTTCGTGGTATTGCTGCAGCACATTGTGGTCGATGCGCGGACGGTCGTAAAAACCATCGGTGTAGGCTATCGAACTCAGTTTGCATAGGTTTTGGTAGCCTGCCTTGTTCTTGGCCAGCAGTATGAGGTGCCAGCCGCTGCGGTCTACAATGCGTGTGCGACCGTTGTCGGGGTTCAGCTCGGTGACGTTCTTGTCTTTGTCGTAGAGTGTGCGGCGGGCGCAGTAGGCCTCGATGCCAATAATGGGTTTGAACATCTGTTGCAGCAAGAGGTCGCGGGTGGCTTCGGCCTCGCGTTTCTCGTCGGGGCTTGCGCCGTCGTTTTGGAGGATGGCTTCCTGTTCTTTGATTTTTTCTTTAACCTTGCCGTTCTCCTTTTTTACGGTATCAACCAGGTCCTTTATGCCAAACATGTTGCCGTGGTCGGTCAACGCCATGGCATACATGCCGTTGGCTTTGCACTTTTTTATCAAATCGGGGATTTTCGACATACCGTCCAGAATCGAATAGTGCGAGTGGACGTGTAAGTGTGTGAAATAGGGCATAATGTGCTTGCGTATTTATATTTCAATGAATGTGTAAAGATACGTTTTTTTTTAGAAACATTGAACATAGTTGCCGATGTTTGTGAAAATATAACTACCTTTGCAGGTTGAAAAACACGACAGATATGAAACAGAAATATTGTCTTGCGATAATTTTTGCGATGATGTTTGCTTGCGGTGCTGCCGATGCGCAGAAACTTACGCTTGTTAAGAAGTATCCCAATGTGGGAAGCGAGTGGGCATCGCGATTTGGACTGACAGGCGAAAACAAGCCTGCTGGGGCAGAGTATCGTTTGCGTGAGGAGGTGAGGGTTCCGAATCTAATACGCAGTAAGTCAACGAGCGAGATGCAGCTTATAATTTCCGAGAAGACCAATTTTGGTTCGTTTGCCCTTTTCCGCAGTCCGATGAGCGAAGATTACTATGGCTTTACACTTGCCATATACAACAAAGAGGACAAGCTGGCGAGAGAATTTGACCTGTGCAGAGTAACCGATGAGTGGGGGTTAGAGGTGCAGGACATACGCTATGACAAGGGGCGTTTTTATTTCAATATGGCCTGCCCGACCTATTCTGACCAATATCACGGCAAATGTTCGCGACTATACTGCTTCGACGCCAAAACGGGTGTGATTGTGTGGAAAACCGACTATCTTACGAGCAACGACATAATAGTGATGGGCGACGGTTTTCTGGTTTGCAGTTATGGTTTTGCGTCGGAGCGTGATTTTGTGTATGTGATTGATAAGGTTACGGGCGAGGTGTCTAGTCGTATGCCGCTCGATAGGAAAGCGCAGTACGCTGAACTTAAAGACGGGTGTCTGTATGTGGTAGATGCGGCGGAGAACGTCTACAAGTACCAGATAGAGGCAGAACCGAAGAAATGACTTTCGAATAATACCAATAGTGCCAGCATTGCGATGTTGTTGGCACTATTGTCGTATATGGTTTAGATGCTTTGCTGAAACATGTCCCGTTCAACTGGTATGGTGTTGGCGGTGTCGGGTAGTGGTGTTGGACACCAGAATGTGGTTGAGGGGAAAAGGTGCTGCATTTCTCTCAGGCTGTCGGCAATAAGTGGATATTGATGCCAGAAATGCATGGGGTAGAAGTTGTCGGTATAAATTTTGTTGAGCCATTGCATCGAGCTACGCAGCATGTTGGATTCGAGGCGCGGGTCTATAGGGAGCATGACATGGGTGAAATGTGAAATGTCGGCACGGATCATTCGCACAACAGACATATACATGCCTTCCATCTCATCGAGCGAAACTTTCAGGCGGTTTCCTTCGGTGAAATACCAATTGTTCAGGTCGCCCGAGTGGAAAACCGTAGAGCCGTCGGAAAAGGTGAGGGCAACTGCGACGCCGATGTCGGTGGAGCGGTAGTAGTTGGCTCGGAGAAATTCGTCCTCATAGAACCGTTCGGGGTTCATTATGTCTCGCACGATAGCACGTGGTACGCGGCGTTTGCGAACGGTGTCGTAAGAAAGCATGAGGCGCGGTTTGGTTGTGATGCGTGAGTCGCCACGTCCCCATTGCAGAATTTCGGCATTGTAGTGATCGTCGTGGAAGTGTGAAACGAAAACATAGACGGTTTTTTGAGTGCTGGTCAGGAGATCGTGCAGGTAACCGAGTGGGTCTTTCCAGTAGTCGAAAACGACTATCGTGTCGTCGTTTTCAACTACAAAGCAGCTGTGGTATATGTAACGGACTGTCAAGGAAGTGTGTTGAATATAGGGTTGAATACTTTTATTGCAGATTCGGTCGCGTCGGTTTGCTTTGATGTGTGAGAGACATGTTGGCAGAATTTATTTTTCGGTTTGGTCGGGATGTTCGATGTCGTCGGGCAGGGCGATAGACTGGAAGCGTCGTTGACGCTGCTGCCACCGTTCGCGGGCGTATTGCTGCATATCGCTCACTTCGTCGTTTTCGTCGATAATCTCGAGACCGAAGATGGTTTCGATGATGTCCTCGAGCGTAAGAATGCCCTGAAAGCAGCCGTACTCGTCAATGGCGATGGCTATTTGTACTTTTTGTTTGAGCATGGCCTCCCACGCGCTGCTGATAGAGTCTTCCTCGTTGAAATAGGGCAGGGGGCGTTTTATTTCGGAGAGATGGCATGAAAATTTGTCGTCGGCAAGGAGTTCGAGAGCCTCGCTGCGCAGAATATAGCCGGTTATTTCGTCGGCGTTTTCGCCATAGACGGGTATACGTGAGAAATGTGAATAATCGTCGTCGCGGTAGAAAGCTTTAATTGTCATGTTTTCGGGAGCCACAGCGGCGACCGAGCGGGGTGTCATGACATCGTAGATGTGAATGTCGTCGAGTTTGAAAATGTTTTGGATGATTTTGTTTTCATCCTCGTCAATCACGCCCTCGTCTTCGCCAACATCGGCTAGGGCTGCAACCTCCTCGCGGCTCACAGCTGTTTCGTCGTCATTTTTTGGTGCAAATGTTTTGGTGAAAAGCTCGATAAGCACAACGAACGGGTACATCAGTATAATAAGCAGTCGGATGGCTCCTGTTGCAAAACCCATAAGTTTGCGCCAGTGGCGAGTTCCGATTGTTTTAGGAATTATTTCAGAGAAGAGCAGAATCAGCACTGTGGTAATAACCGAGACGAGTGTAAACCATTGGCTGCCAAAGGCATCGTTTACCTGATGGCCTACGCCTGCCGCTCCGATTGTGTTGGCGATTGTGTTGAGTGAAAGAATGGCAGCGATTGGGCGTGCGTTGTCGGTTTTGTATTGTTTAAACCGTGTGGCCGGTTTGTAGCCCTCGTCCTCGCGCATGGTTATGTATGACAGAGGTGTGGACATAAGCGTAGATTCCAGTATCGAGCAGAGAAACGATATGGACATTGCGCCGAGAAGGAATAGCAGAAGGAGTAGCATTTATTGCGATAAGATGGATGAAGACAAATCTGTTGGAATTAGCATTTCCTTGTGATTAAGCCAGAAACTGTGACTTAATGGGTGTTTATAACAACTTTGGTTGATTGGCCTCCACAGCGAACAATGAATATGCCGTTGTGGTGGATCGGGATGGTGACAGAGTCTGCCGAATGACCGTTAAACTCGCAAACCGTGCGCCCCATTATGTCGTATACCCCTCCCTGTTGGATATTGTGGCCATGGATTATGATGTTGTGTCCGTTCGTTGTTGCGATGAAGTGGGTGACAGGTGGCATATCGTTGATGGAGAGTGATTTGTCTGCAAATGTGACAATCAGTTCTGTGTCGGATGAGAAGTCGGAAAGCAGACATTCGGCAGATTCAAGGATACCGGTTGCCGAGTGGGAGAGGTGCGAGTCGTCGAGAACCAAACCGTGGTCGACGATGGTGTCGGAACCCAAAGTGACGGTGCGGATATAGAAGCCGTCGGCGGCAACAATGTTCAGTTTGCTGTCGTCGGCACCTGTAGTCATGTTGACGAATGTGCCGCAGACATTATCGCTATTGTGCGAGACGGAGCCGCCAGATGAACCGTTGCAGGTGACTTTGACGCTGAATATGTCGGGCGGACGCATTCCAATGATGGCCTGTTGCCTGCAGTTAAAGTTAAAGGAGCGAGACGAGATGGCATCGACACGAAAGTCTCCGTCGTACAAACCGCCCCAACCGAAATTGATATGGAAAAAGAGGTAAGGGTTGACTCCGTCAAGGATAAAGCAGTGTCCGGCGGATGCCCCTTCGCCAGCGGCGCCGGCGAAAATTATGGGACGGTTTTTCTGCAATTCGTCGCGCAACAGATAAACCCAGTCAAGGAATCGTTCGTAGTTCATGCGCTGTTTTCCAACAGTTTCGGGCGAGTAGCCAAAGAAGCGTGGGATTATGTTTTCGGCGGCGATGCGAGTGGGGTAGTAGTTTGTGTCGAAAAGAATGTTGTCGGTCACGGTGACGAAGGCCATGCTTCCGCCGGGTTTGTAGAGCATGTTGAGTGCTATGCCGCAGTGGTAGTTGAGCAGGGCAACGGCTTTGATGTTTGCGCTGTCGGAGTTGTTGCCCAGTTGGTTCACCATGTTGTCCCAGTCGTAGTGAGTGTTCTCGAAGTCGGCGGAGAGGGTGCCATACTGCCAGTTGAAGTTAGTGTCGGTGAAGTCGGCATAGTTGTATTGGTTTTGGCCATAGCCGTGTTCGGGAAAGCGCCAGTAGTACATCACTTGAGCCATGGCGGTGGCAACGCAGCCCGTGGGGGCTTTGTCGGCACCCTCGCCTGGGCAGTAGAGGTTGTAGGGTAGATCCTGGTTCCAAGTGGATGTCAATAAGGGGGCGACTTGTATGGCATCTTTCGCTTTGGGGAGTGGCTGCCCATTGGTCAGTGCATCCCATTCATCGGTAATGGTTTGGTCGGGTGGGATGTTTTTGTCGCAGGCGTAGGCGATGGAGTGTTCATACGACTGAAGCCACGAAACAAACGAGGGGCAGACTTTCTGCGTTTGAAATCCATCGTGCGAATAGCCAAGTACGGGGAATGCTCGGTTGTCGGCAGAAACGATAATGAATCCGTTTGAGTTGTTTTCACCGAGGAGGTAAATTCTGGTGAGACCGAAGTTGTCCGAGTAGTCGGTGAAAGATGCCTGCTCCTTGAACTGTAGCCACCAAAAATTTTCTGCCACTCGTGTGGCTGTTGCACGGTCAATGGGGTTGGCGAGTGCGGCAAGCGGCAGGAGCAATAGACAAACAAGGATTTTTTTCATGATATGGGAATGAATTGGCTTGAAAACATATTATGGACGGGCGGATGTGAGTGCGGGATTATTATAGAACCACCACTTTATGCGATTGTCCGCAACAGCGAACAATATACACGCCTGGATGAGGCACTTCGAGTGAGATTACATCGCTGCCGTGAGCGTTGTGTGATGACACGTGGCGGCCTATGGCATCGAAAACCTGTATCTGGCCAATATTCGAGCCGCGAATTTCGATTTTATTGTTGTGTGCGAAAACCTTGCAGGATTCTGTCGTGCGGGCATTGGCAATGGATAGCGGTTCGCCTGCAAAGAAAACCTTTAGTTTGACATCGCTTCGGCGGTTGGAGAATTCGCATATAATGGTGCGTGGCTCGTCGGCAACAGAGCAAGAGATGTCGTGGCCGTCAGCTACGGAATTGTTTATGAAAAGGGTGTCTTTGTCGGCAAGGATTTTGCTGACGGAGTAGCCCTGGTCGGCAACAATTTTCAGTAGGCGTTCGGAATCGTCGAGAGAGATGCGCAAGGTGCTGTCGCAAACGGCGGTTGAACCATCGTAAACCGAGCCGCCATCGCCGGAACACACCACGTCGACACTGTAGAAGCCCTGTCCTGGCGGGTACATATAGAAAATGCCACTCTGTTTGTCGGTAAAGGCATGGCCGCTATGCGAGGGAGCGATTTCGGCCACACGGAAGTCGCCGTCGTACTGTCCACCCCAGCCGAAGTTGCAGTGAAAGTAGAGGTAAGCGTTGTATCCGTCGAGCACAAATGCGTGTCCGTAGTCGCTTCCGGGATCGTTGCCGGCGAATATGACTGGTCGTCCGTTGCTTATCTCATTTTTCAGCATAGCGGTCCATTCGAGGGTTGTGTAGTCGTTTTTCAGGATGCCGACGGTGTTTTGTGAATAGCCGAAATATTGCGGTATAACCACCTCGGCGGCTATCTCGGTCGAGTAGTTGATGGTGTCGAAGTTGATCACTTCGTCGCGTGTCATGAAGGCACCGCTGCCGGTTGGGGTGTAAACCATGTCGACGGCCACCCCGCAGTGAAAGAGGAGTGTGGCCACGGCTTCTTTTTCGGTATCCGAGCTTGACGGCGATGCGTTGTCGGGCATGTTGTCCCAGTCGTAGTTTGTGTGTTCGAAGTCGGCTGTAAGTGTGTCGTAGAGCCATACGGCGTTGCTGTCGCCCACCATGTGAGTGACGGCAGCCGGCCGGTCGCTATAGGAGTAGGAATGAGAACCCACGCCGTGTTCGGGGAAGCGCCAGTAGCGCATCACCTGAGCCATGGCGGTGGCCACGCATCCGGTGACGCAGCGGTTCTGACCCTCGGCCTGCGGGCACATGCCGTTGTATGGTTCGTTCTGTGACCATTGGCTGGTCATGAGCGGTGCTACGGCAGTGCTGGTTTTCGTGTCTGGTGCTGTGCCATGTTCCAGACTCTTCCATTCTTTTTCGACTGCGGCAACAGCACCTTCGCGCAGGTTTTTGGCAAAGATTATGTGGTGTTCGTAGTTGTGTAGCATATACATAACGGCTGGCGCAATATTGCTGGTAGGGAAGGGGTTCGACAGAGAGTATGCCAGAACGGGGTAGGCGACATCATCGGCCGAGACGACGATATACCCTTTTCCGTTGTCGACGTCGAATAGGTAAAGTTCGGACAGGTCTGTATGGCTTGTGATGTTTTCGAGATGCGGTGCGGTTCCGGTCACGATTTGCCAAAAGTTGCTTGCAACGAGTCTTGCCCGCGTTTCGTCTACATGGCCGGCGTGAGCGGTCAAAAGACAGAGCAGGGCGATTATGAAAAGTGTGGCCTTTTTCATTTGGAAATGTGTCGAATGATTTGCAAAGATACTAAATAGTTTCCAGTTGGCGGCAGGCTGTTCATTCCATCACTAATCGCACCGACCGGCCATAGCCGCGGTCCTTATCGTAAGTGCACTCGGCGCTGGCGTTGACCAGTCCGTTGATAAAGAGCAGAGCGTAGGCTTGGTGGTTCGGGTTGCAGGTGGATGCCCAATAGCTGCCGCCCTCGCCGACGGTGGAAATCCACGTGCCTCCGCGAAATCCCGCTGCCGGCAGGAAAATGGCGCCTGCGTCCTCAAGAGATGCCCATTGCTCGGCGGTGTAGCAGTTGTCGGCAAAGTTCATGGTCATGTTGTTGCTGTTGATGCCGTTGATTGTTATTTCCGTGGGACAAGCAAAGGTGTCGGGGAAGAGTATAAGGCCCGCGACACCGCAAACGGTGGCTTGGGCGTAGCGAGCGCTGTCGCATCCGCCGACTGTCGAGGCGGCACGTCGGTTAACCAGATAGTCCCATTCGTTGCGAGTCAGTGTTCTCCACATCCCTGTGCGGTTGCCGCCGTTCGAGATGGCGTTATAAACGCCCCAGTCGGCGAATGCTTCGTTGCCGCAGAGACTTTCGATGTCGTAGTCGCCGTCGACATCCGACCATGGGGCGACGTGCCAGCCGCTGCTGCCCCAGCAAAGAAGGTCGATATAGGCGCTGTTGGTGTCGGAGACCATATCGTTATTCTGTCCGATGTAGTCATACTGCCGCTCGGCAAAGCGGAATGTGCCAGCGGCTTGTCCATCGGGTGTAGTATGAGAACCGACTGTGGTGTACTGCAGGTTGCCTTTCGAGAAATGCACTTTTAGTCCGTCGGCGACGCTGAATAGGGCGACGGAGGCGCCGTTGCTGTCGAACGGCGTCCGGCTGACAGGGGTGTCGGTCACTGTGTCGGTGTTTTCATCCGGTCTTTCGTCGCGTTCGCAGGCTGCTGCAAAAAAAGATAATGTGGTGGCAGCCACCATAATGACCGCCAACAGGTGTGTGTGACTGTGATTCATGAGTTGTATGTTAGAAGTTTAGGAAGGTGTGATTAGATTGTTTGCGTTGTGCAAATATAGCAACAATTTGCTCACGGTGCAAGGTTCCCGCCTATTCTGCATTGAAACGCGTGTAATCTTGATAGTTTGCCGTGTGGTGAAAAGCTCAACAGGCAAGGTGATATGTTTTGTGAGGCTTTAGGTTGGCGGGTTGATATGAGATCTCCGATAGCCGTCAGCCTTCGAAGGTGAAGCTGAACATTAATGTGCGCGACTTCAAGTAGTCGGCCGAGCGGCTGTAGATGTCATCGTCCTGGACCCAGAGGTTTATGATGCCGAAGCCGGCCTTGAGGTCGATAGCGAACTTGACATATTTCAGGAAGAAGTCGAGGCCCACGCCGATGGTGTAGTGCACTTCGTGTGGGTTGAGGCGCACGATGGCTTCGTCGTTGTTGTTTTTGTTTTTGCGGAGAGATGAAAAGTCGAAGCCGTAGGTGATACCAGCGGTGACGTAGGGTCGGAAGTTCCTCCAGCGCATGGCGCGGTAGCGGAATTCGAGGGGGATTTCGCCGTAGACGCTTTCGACGTTGCGTCTTATGTCGAGGTGCGGGTGAGCGTCGAAGAAAGCGTGTTCCCAGGAGTAGTTGAGTTCGCGGTTGATGATGGTGACGCCGGGCAGCAGGCGGATGTTGAAGAATTTCCAGATGCGGAGGTCGCCGATGACGGCGATGTGGAAGCCTGCGCTGTAGTAGGATGTCACGCCCTGCAGGGAGTCTCTGAGGGCGCTGTTTTCCGAGAACTTCAGGTCGAACTTGGACTGGGTGTAACCCACTTGTATGCCGTAGTGCAGCAGCCGCCCGTCGAACGAGCTGAGGTTCGATATTTGCGCTGAGGCGTTGATGCTGGCGAACAACAACAATATGGTTGCAAAACGTTTCAAGGCTGATTTGTGTGATTTCGGTCTTGTGTCGTGGGTGTGGAATCAGTTTTTTGAGAATTCGCCGCAGATGGGGTTTTCCATCATGTAGCGCACGGTGTCGGGGGCGTTGGTGCAGATGCCGAGTACGTGCATCATTTTCGTCACCGCGGCCTCGATGGTGATGTCGTGGCCGCTGATTACGCCTATGCGTTCCATGTCGCAACTTGCCTCATACTGGCGCAGTTTCACGGCACCAGCCTTGCATTGGGTGACATCCATGAGCAGTATGCCACGTTCTATGGCATCCTGTAGCGAGTCGATAAACCATTTTTCGGTCAGCGCGTTGCCCGACCCGTAGGCCTCGATGATGGCCGCCTTGAGGTGAGGAGTGTGCAGGATGGAGTCAACCAGTTCTTTGGAGATGCCGGGAAACAGTTTGAGCACGGCGATATGTTCGTCAAAGAGCTTGTGAACTTTCAGTGGTTTGTCGGGTGGTGGGAGAATAAGGTGTTTCTTGTAGGTTATGGTTATGCCCGCCTTGGCCAGCGACGGGTAGTTGTACGACTTGAAGGCGTCGAAATTCTCGGCACTGACCTTGGTGCTGCGGTTGCCGCGGTAGAGGCGGTTTTCGAAGAAGACGCATACCTCCGGTATTACAACCTCCTTGCACGATGCGATTTCAAGGGCGCAAACGATGTTTTCGCGTCCGTCGCTGCGCAACACGCCGACGGGCAGCTGGCTACCGGTGAGCACTACGGGTTTGCCGAGGTTTTCGAGCATAAAGCTGAGAGCGGAGGCTGTGTAGGCCATGGTGTCGGTGCCATGGAGGACAACGAAACCGTCGTAGTTGTCGTATTCGCGTTCGATTATGCCTGCGATGTCGACCCAAACACGCGGTGTCATGTTCGACGAGTCGATGATATTGTCGAGTTGGCAGGAGTCGATGGTGTAGTCGCAGAGTTCCAGCTGCGGCACCGCCTCGAAGATGCCCTTCAGAGCAAAGGGGTGCAGCGAGCCGTCCTTGCCCTGCACCATTCCGATGGTGCCGCCTGTGTAGATTATGAGGACCTTGTTTTGCATTGCTTGTGCTATGATACGTTTAATAAACGGCGTAAACCAGCTTTTATTTTTTTGAGAGTCTTTATAATTGTTAAAACAGAAGTTTGCCGTAAAAGTTGTTTTTTGCCAGTATGAAAAGACATAATCGTGACATTAACAAAGAAAATAGTAATTTTGCTCCCGAAAAAACGAAACAACACTAATATGGCGTAAAACAAAGAGAACTGTATAAAAAAAACATAGCGTTTGCTACTATTCGAGGCATTCCGAAAGATTTCCCAATTAAACGATGCATCCTCCGAATAAGTTCAAACGTCTGCGCGAAGCGTGGACCTAACAGACTTATTTGGGATGCAGGTAAGGGAAATGCCTCGGATGCCTATAAGCGTTCCACGCTTTAATTGTACCCGAAAGGTAATTTCCCAACCTGCTCCTCGAAATATGTAGTCTGCGCTGAAAAGCAGATAAACTATGCCCACACTGAATTGGATTGGCAAGGAGAATGTCGTTACGCACCATCTGGATGTGCCGTATCGGGTGCTCGACCGCAAATATACTTTCGGGGATGCTCCCGACTCCGGCAATATGATTATCCACGGCGACAATCTCGAAGCCCTCAAAGCCCTTTTGCCCGAATATGAGGGTAAGATCAAGTGCATCTATATTGACCCACCCTACAACACCGGAAACGAGGGATGGGTATACAACGACAATGTAAGCGACCAACATGTACGACGTTGGCTGGGACAAGTAGTCGGCTCCGAAGCCGACGACCTCACAAGGCACGACAAATGGCTCTGTATGATGTACCCGCGGCTGGTGCTGCTACAACATCTGCTTTCAGAGGATGGGGTTATTTTTATTTCAATAGATGACAACGAACAGGCCAATTTGAAGTTGATTTGCGATGAAATATTTGGAAATACAAATTTTGTAGAAATATTCTCGTGGAGAAAGACCTATACACCGTCTAATCTCTCACACACTTCTAAAAAGTGCTTAGAATATGTATACTGTTACGCAAAAAAGAAATCTTGTTTGTGTAGGTTTAAGGGTCTGATGAAAACCAACGAGGCCGATAATCCTCTGCTTAAAAGCAATAATCAGTACAAGACGCTAGTATTCCCTAAAGACAAGGTGACAAGCACTCTTTCAAGGGATATGTTCTTCCCTGCTGGAAAATATGGAACAAAAGTAAATGTCGTTTATTTAGAAAATGATGTCAACTTTATTGACGGACAATTTCAACAGGATGTTATATTGAACGGTAGATTCATTTGGAATCAAGATATGCTAAATAGCGAATTGTCAAAAAAAACGAAAATAATATTTAAAGGGAAGTCATTTGCACCTCGATACGACAGAACAGAGTACAATCCAGAAGTGCCTAGAAATTTGATTGACGAAGAGGATAAGGTAGGAACGACAGAAGAAGGCGGTAAATTATTGCAATTTATATTTGGAAGAAAGGTTTTTGATTATCCTAAGGTACCTTCTTTAATTGAATACCTCATCAATTTTCTCTGCGACAAAGACTCAATCATTCTCGACAGTTTTGCTGGTAGCGGCACCACAGCTCACGCTGTCCTAAACCTCAACAAACAGGATGGAGGCAGCCGCAAGTTTATCCTCTGCGAGATGATGGACTATGCCGAAAACATTACTGCCGAACGGGTTCGCCGAGTGATGAAGG
Source organism: uncultured Bacteroidales bacterium (assembly GCA_905235855.1). GTDB lineage: Bacteria > Bacteroidota > Bacteroidia > Bacteroidales > P3 > Colimorpha. The sequence goes on along the minus strand of CAJONE010000003.1, from coordinate 26,379 downwards.
GTTATGGTGAGGGCAAGAACGCCGTAGAGGGAACGGGCGGAAGTTTCGACTTCTACGAACTGGGCGAAACAATCTTCGACCCCGTTACGGGCAACCTCAACGACGATGCCGACACCGAGCAGATCCGCCGTTATGTGTGGTTCAGCGAGACCAACTCGCCCTATATCGCCCCGGGCAAGGACAGTCACCCCTACCTGCTCGGCACATTCCAGGGGAACAACTATTACTTCTACTACATTCGCGGCGAGGAGACCTGCCTGGATTGGGACTTTCTGCGCACATTCACTCAGCGAGACCGTGCCGAGATGTATATCATCTATGCCGACCGCTGCCTGTTGACAGCAGACGAAATGCTTCGCAAGAACATTAGATTCAAGAAAATACCTCGTGACATAAAACGCGTCTGAACTATGGAACTGAAAGGCTATCAACAGAAAAACCTCGATGCGTTGGACCGTTTTCTGACGTGTGTTGAGAGTAGAGGGAATATCGCACAGGCATACGCTGCCTTTTGGCAGTCGAACAATCCCCCCGTCACCCCGATGTCCGGCACCGCTATCGAACCCTATCGCGACAATGTGAAGGACGCGCCGCACATCTGCCACAAGGTTCCCACAGGCGGCGGGAAAACCCTCATTGCTGCAGCGGCGCTGAAGGTGGCCATGCAGCACATCGACCCACAATACAAGGTGGTGCTGTGGCTGGTGCCGAGCAACGCCATTCTGGAACAGACGCTCCGCAACCTGTGCAACAAGCAGCACCCCTATCGCCAACGTATAGACATTGACTTTCAGAATCGTGTAGAAGTGCTGGACAAACAGCAAGCACTCACCGGACACGGATTCACGCTCACCACTGTCCGCGAAAACCTTTGCATATTGGTGATGTCGTTTGACTCGTTCCGCACCTCGAACAAAGAAGGTCGCAAAGTGTACCAAGAGAACGGCTACCTGCAGTCGTTTGCGCCCCTTGTCGGCGATTTGCAGGACGGCGACGGCGAGGTGAACCTGAATCGTGTATTGCAGGCTATGAAGCCCGTGGTGGTTGTGGACGAGAGCCACAATGCTACTTCGCGCCTATCGGAACAGATGCTGAACGACTTGCACCCTTCGCTGGTGATAGACCTTACTGCCACACCTCGTGAGAACAGCAACGTCATCTGCTTCACCGATGCTTTGGAACTGAAACGCAACAATATGGTGAAGCTGCCGGTAATAGTTTACAACCTCACGAGCAAGACACAGGTGATGGACTCGGCGTTGCACCTGCAACGGCGGCTGGAACTCATGGCACGAGAACAACGCGACGGATACATACGCCCTATCGTACTTTTCCAGGCCGAGTCAAAACAGTCGGGCAAAGAAGAGCGCGAGACCTTCGAGAAAGTGAAGCAGACGCTGCTTGAACTTCGTATACCCGAAGAACAGATTAAGATAAAGACGGCCACTATCGATGAGCTGAAAGGCGTAGACCTTATGGCCGAAGACTGCCCCGTGCGCTATATCATTACCGTCAATGCGCTGAAAGAAGGTTGGGACTGTCCCTTTGCTTACATCCTGGCTTCGCTGGCCGACCGCTCGTCGGAGGTGGACGTGGAGCAGATTGTGGGACGCGTGCTGCGTCTGCCCTACGCAAGAAAGAACAAGAGCGAGACACTCAACCTGAGTTATGTGTTGACGGCATCGTCGAGGTTTCAGAATACACTGTCAAACGTGGTGAAAGGCCTGAATCGTGCTGGCTTCTCTGCTAAGGACTATCGAGCCGAGGATGCAACCGAGGCACTAACAGATCAAGTATTGCCGATGATGTGCGGGGCATCGCTGTTTGACGAAAAACCTGCCGCAGAAGAGTGTGAATCTATCGATACAACACAGGTGTCTTTCTGTGCCAAAACCACAGTGCAGGACATGATGGAAGCAGACGAAACGCTTGCTCCGGCAGAACCCGCACATATTGCCGACATTTTGAAACATGCTCAAGAAGAGGCAGAAGAAATGGAAGAACAATTACAAAACACAGACGAAGACATGATACCACACGAACTGACACCGGCTGTAAAAACTGGCGTGGTTCAAACAGCTTATGTTGAGTCGGCCTGCAAGGTTCGGCTGCCGGAATTTTATGTAAAGGATAACTCTCCACAAACAATCCACGGGCTTTGGCCAAAAGAGGATGTTAAACTTGACGGACAATACTTGCTGGGGACATTTCGGTTATCGAAACAACCCGCCGACATCAACTTTGCCGCTGCCGATACAAATATGTACAAGGTGGATATCGACGAGCGTACCGATGACCATAAGCCCACACTGGAGAAAGTGAAAGGGGCTACATACAAATACATACTGGAGAACATACGCCAAGCGAGAGATGTGGAAGATATGCGACGGCGCTGTACTCAGCATGTGGCAGGCGTTATGGGCAAAATGATACCGCTGACAGACAAAGATATTAAAGGATATGTTGCTCGAATCTTCGATGCGTTCAACGAGGCGGACTTGAACGAATTTATGCACCATCTTGTCGACCATACAATGGTCATAAAGAAACGGATACTGGCGCTGGAAGAAGAGCACAAGGAAAAGGAATTCCACAAAATGTTGGATGCCGACGAGATTTATATGAAGCCGACATACGAAATTCCTCATTCAATTTCTCTCTCAAAGCCATTCGACGACATTACCAAGATGCTCAGGTCAAAAGAGGAGTCAATCAACGATTTCGAAAGAGAGGTAATCAACGATGTTGCCAACCTCGACAATGTGGAATGGTGGACTCGCAATATAGAGAGACGTGGATTCTGTATCAACGGTTTCATCAACCACTACCCCGACTTTATCATCAAGACAACGAAAGGCAAGATAGTACTGCTCGAGACCAAAGGCGACCACCTGGATGCCCGGAAGAAAATCGTGCTTGGAAAACTATGGGCAGGCAAGGCTGGAAACGAATACAGATACTGTTTGGTTTATAACGAGCGAACAGTGGATGGTGCTTACACCAAAAGCCAGTTTCTCGACACTCTGGGAAAGCTGTAGCAACGCCGATGTTGTGCAAGTTGCTTGGTGCAAAGATGCTCTCTTTCGAAAGAATTGTGTATCTTTGCAACACACTTGTTACCTATTTAATCAAATAAATTTTATGGCAATGAAACAACGTTTATCGTTAATGCTGATGCTGTTTGTGGTTTTTGCTGGAACGGTGTCGGCACAGAAGTATTCGTACAAGACTTATCCGAACGACCCGCTTGGAGTGCGCGAGTATACGCTTGACAATGGGCTGAAGGTTTTTATGAGCGTCTATAAGGATGCCCCGAAGGTGCAGACCTACATCGCCGTGCGAGCCGGTTCGCGCAACGACCCCCACGAAACCACCGGACTGGCCCACTATCTTGAGCACATGATGTTCAAGGGAACGCAGAAACTCGGCACCACCGACTGGGAGAAGGAAAAAGTCCTTATCCAGAAGATCGAAGACCTGTTTGAGGCTTACCGTATGTTTGACGACCAAGCGACGCGCGCTGCCATATACCACAAGATAGACAGCCTGAGCTACGAAGCCTCGAAAATAGCGGTTGCCAACGAGTATGACAAGGCGATGACCGCCATAGGCTCGACAGGCACCAACGCTTTCACGTCGAACGACTACACGATGTATGTCGAGAACATCCCCAGCAATCAGATTGAGACATGGTGCGAAGTTCAGGCCGACCGTTTCCAGAACCTTGTGTTGCGCCTGTTCCACACCGAGCTCGAAACGATATACGAGGAGAAGAATATGAGTCTCACCAAGGACAACCGTAAGGTGAACGACGCTATGTTTGCGGCTCTCTTCCCGCATCACCCTTACGGAAACCAGACCACCCTCGGAAGTCAGGAGCACCTGAAAAACCCATCGATGCGCAACATACGCAACTTTGTCGCCACTTACTATGTGCCGAACAACATATGCATCTCGATGGCGGGCGATTTCGACCCCGACGAGGCTATCAAGATAATTGACAAATATTGGGGCAACATGAAGCCCGGCCACGTGCCAGAACTGCAGTTTGAGCGTGAACAGCCCATCACTTCTGTCATTACAAAGAATGTGTCGGGGCTCGACGCCGAGAACACGGTTCGTGCCTACCGCCTCGACAGCGGCAACGGCAGCCACGATGCGATGCTGGCCGACCTGCTGGAAAGCGTGCTAAACAACGGCAAATGCGGTCTTATCGACCTCAATATAAACCAGCAGCAGAAGTGTATGGGTGCCTACGCCGGCACCTACACTCTCAACGATTACGGTGCATTCATGTTCGGTGGCCAGCCTATGCAGGGGCAGACTCTCGAACAGGTGCAGGCTCTTTTCGACGAGCAGATTGCACTGGTGAAGCAAGGCAAATTTGACGATTGGATGCTCGAAGCGGCCATCAACAACATGAAACTTTCAATAATGAAACGCGCCGAGAGCAACAACAGCCGCGCCAGCCAGATGGCCTACGCTTTCGTGGAACACCGCAATTGGGGCGACGTGTGCAACGAAATAAACGAACTCTCGAAGATTACCAAGAAAGAGTTGGTGGACTTTGCAAACCGTCTTTTTAAGGATAACAACTATGTGATAGTGAACAAGCTGCAGGGCGAACCAGAACCGATACTCAAGGTCTCCAAACCACCGATCACACCGATAGAGGTGGGACGCGACAAGGAGAGCGATTTTCTTCGTGACATCAAGGCGCGTCAGGTGAAACCCATAGAGCCGGCTTTTGTCGACTTCTCGAAAGACCTCACAAAGCGCAAATTGGCCAACGGCTCCGAAATGCTTTATGTGCAGAACAAGGAAAACCAGACTTTCAATCTCATCTATCGCTTCGATTTTGGCGAGCGGTCGGGCCAGTTTGGAAAGACTATTGATTTGGCCGCCGACGTGCTTGAATATCTTGGCACATCGAAACATACGCCGGAACAGTTGCAGGAAGAGTTTTACAAACTGGCCTGCAACTACAGCGTAAGCGTGGGAGCGGAAAACATAAACGTCAGCATCAGCGGACTCAGCGAGAACATGCAGGCCGCCATGCAGCTGGTTGAAGAAATTCTCTCGGACGTGCAACCAAACGACCAGGTGTTGCAGATGCTTGTCGGACGTATCATCAAAGGCCGTGAGAATGCTAAACACAACCAGCAAAGTTGTTTCCGTGCGTTGGGCAACTATGGTGTATATGGCGAGGATTCGCCTACACTCGACCAACTCAGTGCCGACCAGCTGAAAGCCATGAAATGCAGCCAGCTCACCGATGCCATCCACTCGCTCTGCGGCTATCAGCACCGTGTGCTTTTCTATGGCCCGGAACCCGACGACATTATTGCCAAGACTGTCGCAAGCATACACAAGACACCGGCCAAGCTGCAGAAAGCCCCGGCCAACAAGAAAATAACCCCCAAGGCCGTCAATGAGAACACAGTTTACTTTGTTGACTATAACGCAAATCAGACCTATATGCGCGAGCATTTCCGCGGCGAGAAGTTCAACACTAAAAACGAGGCGGTGATGGACATTTTCAACGAGTATTTTGGCGGGTCGATGAACGCCATAGTGTTCCAGGAGATGCGTGAGAAACGCTCGCTGGCCTACAGTGCGCAGAGTTACTATGCCACCCCGGGCGACAAGGACGGATACTTCACCAACGCGGCTATTATCGCCACACAGAACGACAAACTCGTCGACGCCATGACGGCATTCAACGACCTGTTTGACGACATGCCAGTGGCCGAGGCCAACTTCAATATGGCTAAAGATGCACAAATAAACGGCATTCGCACGGCTCGCACCACCAAGATGGGAATCATCAACAGCTACCTATACTACGAGAAGATGGGCTTTGACCCGAAGAAACCGCGCGCCAAAATCCTTTTCGAGACCTACCCCAAAGTGACAATGCAAAATGTTATCGACTTCAGCAAGAAGTATATCAAAGGGCAGAAAAAAATATATATGTGCCTTGGCAAGGAATCCGACATGGACTTCAATGCTCTCGCTAAGTTCGGCAAAGTGAAGAAGCTGAAACTTGAGGACATTTTCGGATATTGATCCGCATAAGACGAATGATAGAACAGGGTGACAGCAGTCTGCGTCACCCTGTTTTTCGAATACTCAATTAACAGACGCGCTCATGAAACTTCTTAATGCCGATCTTACCCCAGAACAATACCGAGACGCGGAACTCGACAGCCGTGTGCGAATCGTGAGGCGCAGTCTCGACTCGCGCCGTGGGGTGAAATACCACACAACGATGGAGGTCTATGAAGAGGGAGAGTCGATGCCGTCGGTCGACTACGCTTCGCCTTATCGCGACTGCCGCCATGCGAGGCCNNNCCTGTGGTGGTCGTAGGAGCTGGACCCGCCGGCCTCTTCGCGTCCCTGCGGCTTTTGGAGCTGGGGTTGCGCCCCGTCATACTCGACCGCGGCAAGCCCGTTTCCCAGCGGAAACACGATATTGCAAGGCTAACTAAAGACCACATCGTCAATCCCGACAGCAACTGGTGTTTCGGCGAGGGCGGAGCCGGCACCTACAGCGACGGAAAGCTCTACACCCGCAGTACGAAACGGGGCGATATAGGAGCGGTGTTGCGCAAATTTATCGAGCATGGCGCCGACGAGAAAATCCTAATTGATGCCCATGCGCATATCGGCACCGACCGCTTGAGTCCGATAATAGCACGGATACGCGAAACGGTGGAATCGCATGGCGGCGAATACCATTTCGGCTCGCGTGTGGTTAATTTTATTGGCGAAGAGGTCGGACAGTGCCGGATAAAGGGTGTTGTAGACCAGTTTGGCAACCGCTTTGAGGGTGCGGCAGTGATACTTGCCACAGGGCATTCGGCCAGGGATATCTACGAACTGTTTGCCGAGCGTGGCTGGCTTTTGGAAAAGAAAAACTTTGCGCTTGGGGTTCGCGTTGAGCATCCCCAAGAGTTGATCAACACCATCCAGTACCACTCGAAACACTATTCGCCGTTATTGCCTCCTGCCTCATACAGACTCACCACCCAAATAGGTTCACACGGCGTTTTCTCATTCTGTATGTGTCCGGGAGGCGTCATAGTTCCTGCCACTACGTCCGAGGGGTATCAGGTTGTGAATGGGATGAGCAACTCCAAGCGCAACTCAGCCTATGCCAACAGCGGCATCGCGGTCACGGTGACACCGCACGATATACCCCGATATGCCGAATATGGCGAGCTTTGTCTGTTGCGTTTTCAGCAGGATGTGGAGCGGGCAATGTATGCATCGGCAGGCGTGAATGCCGTGGCGCCCGCGCAAAGGCTGACCGACTTCTGCGAGGGGCGGGCATCCGCCGTGTTGAACAAGTGCAACTATATGGGAGATACTATTGCCGAGCCGCTTCACGAACTGCTGCCTGATTTCGTGACCGACAGTCTGCGGCAGGCATTTAAGGCCTTTGACAGCAAGATGCACGGTTTCTACACCAGCGAGGCTTCCATTTTGGCCGTTGAGAGCCGCACCTCGTCGCCGGTACGCATACCACGAGGCAGCGACTTTCAGCACCCTCAGCTGCGTGGACTCTATCCTTGCGGTGAGGGAGCCGGATATGCGGGGGGGATCGTATCGTCGGCTGTCGACGGCATAAATGCCGCCAACAAAGTGTCAGGGGCGGTCTCCTGACAATGATTCGTTCAGCATGAGAAACGGGGTTATGAGCGGCTTGATGTTGAAAAGTGGTTTGCGGCGGCGGCCTAATGTCTGAAAACGATATGTATTTTTGCAAACGCATAGTTTTGCAAACAAGCATTCAATATACGTATCATGTCAGACCAAGAGATTGTACACCCGAAAACGCCAGACCAGGAGATTATTCACCTGAATGATGTGCTTATCAGTTACGACGACGAAACCCCTGTACTCTCGCATGTGAATCTTTCGCTCAAGAAGGGCGAATTTGCTTACCTTATCGGCAAGAGCGGGGCAGGGAAGACATCGCTGCTTCGTTCGCTCTATGCACAACAGTCGATAGAGGGAACGGAGGCAAGCGTTTGCGGCTTCGATCTGCTCAAGATGAAACGCCGGCGGTTGCCGCAGCTGAGGCGCAGAATAGGTATTGTTTTCCAGAATTTCAACTTGTTAAACGACCGCAATGTCTACGACAACCTCTATTTCGTTATGCGGGCCACAGGCTGGAAAAAACGTAAGCTTATAGACCAGCGTATCATGCAAACGCTCGAATCGGTCGGCATCGCCGCCAAAGCCACCTCGCGTACCTGCCAGCTTTCGGAGGGAGAACAGCAGCGGGTTGGCATCGCACGTGCGCTGATAAACGAGCCGGAACTGATACTGGCCGATGAGCCGACGGGCAATCTCGACCCCATAACCTCGTCGGAGATTATGCAGCTTCTGACCGACATAAACCGCAAGGCGGGCATCACGATGCTCATCTCCACTCACGATTTTATGATGATTGACAAATTCCAGTCGCGCGTTATCTGCTGCGAGAACGGAACGGTTGTCGATCCGCAATGACAATAATACATCCAAAAACGGCACTAAACAATAAACAAAGCGACTTGTGCGTTAATACACTAAAATCCCTTTTGTTACGCTTTTTGCCATCTCATCGTTAAACTTTCATTGTGTTATGAAAAAGATTCTCATTATAATTTTCGCCTTAATCCTTTTCGCTCCGGTGGCCTCGGTTCAGGCCCAAAAGGAAAAGAAAGGAAAAAAAGTTGTGTCGCCCATCATTGAAGGCCGGCAAAAGGTAAGGCAGACTGACTATGACTCAGTGTGGAAATTCACCACTTTCGACAATAAGAAAAAATACTACTGCAATTTCGATTATATGCAGGTGCTCGACATTGTGGCGCAGAAGAAACCCGACTGGGGCGCTTTCAAGCCAGTCATGAACTATCTGCTCACGGTGCCGCGTGCACCGCTTCGGATATGTGCCGTTTTCGCTATAAATCCGAACATAACCAGCGAGGAGCACCGCAACGTGCTGATCGAGGCAGCGCGCGATGATGCCAAGGAGTCGTATGCTCTCTTCACCGACTGGGCGCAGGAGCAGGAAATGAAAAACAAGTTCTCGTTCAATGTCGCGCAGGTCGACTACCGTTACTGGAAAGGCAACGACTACTTTCTGTCCGAACCGCCAGCCGACGACATAATTGTTTTGGGCTATATACTCTATTTCGGAACCAAGAAAATCGACCTCTTCCCCAATGCCACCGCTGATGCACAGACATTCAAGGACATCAAGTTCTTCCCCAACGACGCTACTATAGTTGAGTCATATATCCCTGTCATCGACTCGTTGGCCTCATATCTAAACGCTCATGACAACTACGAGGTTCTGCTCACCGGCTACACCGACAACCAAGGCACTACGGCCTACTGCACAGGTCTCGCCCGCCAGCGTGCCGTGGAGATAAAGAAGCAGCTGCTGAAACGCGGCATCGCTGAATACAAGATCGAGATCGACCCCAAGGGGTCGGCCGACCCTATCGGCGACAACAACACCTACGAGGGGCGAATAGCCAATAACCGTGTGGCAATCAAGATACAGTAAGCGTGGGGTTGTGGCTGTCGCCAACAAGGAAACATACAAGAAACTGTGCGAGACAGAGGGCGAGCGTATCCCTCTGTTTTTGCAACATTGGTGGATGGAAGCCGTGTGCTGTGGCAAACAGTGGGATGTCGCGCTTGCCTACAACAAGGACGGTTCGATAGCCGGAGCTTTGCCTTATCTGATTAGCTCGAAATTCGGCCTGCGATATATCCTTCAGCCGCAGCTCACCCAGTATAACGGTCCGTGGTACAATTGTCCCGACGGTTTGAGTGTCCGCAAACGCTTGCTGTTCCAATACGACGTAGACCGGCAGCTGATCGACAGTCTCGAAAAACTCAAGCTCGCCTTCTTCAGCCAGAACTTTGCTCCGTCGCTGTCAAATGTCCAAACCTGGCTTCCATACTATTGGGCCGGCTACAGCCAGACCACCAGATACAGCTACCGCTTCGACCCTATACCCGAAAAAGAAACTTTTTTGAAGCTGATGAGTAAACGCGACAGGCGGAGAAAAATTGAGGCATTCTTGGATTCGGTGTCAGAAGATTATGCTGTTTCGCCTGATGAATTCACAACGTTTTACTTGAACTATTGGATGTCACTTGGGAAACGGTGCGTGCTCACCGGCGATTTCGTGAAACGTTTATGCGAAACGGTATTGGAGCGCGGCAGCGGCATGATTGTCGGGTTGAGGCAGAGGGGCAATGATCAACTTTTAGGGGCAAAATTTGTCGTTTACGACAGTTCATGTGCCTACTCGCTTATGTCGGCTTTTTTACGCACACACGATTACATAGGCATCAGCTCGTGTCTTGTATGGTTCGCTGTTTGCAAGCTTGCGAACATTTCGAGGGCATACGACTTCGAGGGTAGCATGGATAAGGGAATAGAATATTTCTACCGTTCCTTTGGAGCCACTCCGGTGCCCTACCATCACGTATGGAAGTGTTTCAACCCGATGCTCAAACCCTTCGTGGCTCATTTCATAGCCAACTGATCGCCCAACGCCCAACACTCAAAGCACAGAAATTGAAAATTACCCTTATCGTTGTATCCAAAACTGATGTGTCTTACATCAAGGCAGGCATAGACGACTACGTCGGACGCCTGAAACACTATGTCGACTTCGACATTGTGACCATACAGCCCAAAACCGCTTCATCCGTATCGCCTGCTTTCGTAAAACAACAAGAAGGACAGCTTCTCCTCAAGCATCTGCAAAAAGCCGACCGTATTGTGTTGCTCGACGAGCGTGGCCGCGAGCTGCGTTCTGTTGAGTTTGCCGATTACCTGCAACGACAGGCCAACGCGGCCGTAAGGCATCTCTGTTTTGTAACTGGCGGCGCCTACGGCTTTGCCGACGAGGTATACAAGGCGGCTCACGACAAGATATCGCTTTCGCGTATGACATTCAACCATCAGATGGTGCGTCTCTTTTTTGTCGAGCAGCTTTACCGTGCCTTCACCATAATTAACCATGAGAAATATCACAATGAATAAAATTTTTTCGTGTACGCACAATATTATTATTTCTTGTCGGTTATTTAATATGAAGTTTTGAATGCGACAGTAGCTCAGTTGGTAGAGCGGCGGCTTCCCAAGCCGCAGGTCGCGGGTTCGAGCCCCGTTTGTCGCTCACGTGATTATCAATACAATGCACATTACGCTTCAACGAAGCTCGATTTTTAGAATCGGGCTTCTTTTGGTTTTTCTGTGTCTCGTCTGCGATCCATCTACGGCGCAGCGTTGTGACGTGCTCAGCGCTACCCGTTTGTTTGCACCTGGCGATGAAGGCTGCTTTTGGCGGATACCCGCAATTATCTGTCTCGACGATGGCTCTTTGCTGGCAACGTGCGACCGGCGCAAATACAGCGAAAACGACTTGCCTGCCGACATAGACGTGGTTGCTATTCGCAGCACCGACAATGGCGCCACCTGGAGCGCTCCCGTCACCGTAGCTCAAGGGCATGGAGCCGGTTGCGGCTATGGCGACGCTGCCCTCGTACAGTGTGCCAACGGCGATATTGTATCCACTTTTGCCGGTGGCGGTGGTTTTTGGAACTCATCTCAATCAAATCCCATAAGAACCTATGTGTCGCGAAGTGGTGACGGTGGAATTACGTGGAGTACCCCCATAGACATAACTCCATACATATGGGGCAATTCTGCTGTCAATCCTCAATGCCGCAGTTATCGCGGCTCGTTCAACGCATCGGGCAACGGACTCTGCCTCAGGCGGGGTCAGCACAAGGGACGTATCATGTTTGTTGCGGCCATGTGCCGTTCCGATGTGTGGCAGGCCGATAACTATGTGGTATTTTCCGACGACAACGGAAACTCGTGGCAGGTGTCTGAACGGGCCTTCGAGGGAGGTGATGAAGCCAAACTTATAGAACTCGACGACGAGAGGTTGCTGATGAGTGTCCGGCAAACCGGCGCAAGAGGCTATGCCGTTTCCGACGACGGTGGGGTCACGTGGCACAGCCAAGGGCATTGGGACGACATAAAAACCAACGCCTGCAACGGCGATATGCTTTCGGTTAAGCAAGCCGGCGTGTCCTTGCTGCTGCATTCACTCCCTAATTCCATGGAGCGTGAGAACGTCTCTTTGTTTGTGAGCCGCGACGGCGGTGTCACGTGGCCCGAAAAGCATCTTGTCTTTTCAGCCCCTTCTGCCTACAGCTCGATGACGTTACTCAAAAACGGTTCGATAGGCCTTTTCGTCGAAAAACTTGTCGAAGGTAAGACTGAGTTGTGGTTTTTGAACCTCAAATTTTAATGCCAAGAATCCACTTGGCGATCGTATCCAGCGCTTCGGGCGAAAAGGTCTCTTCTATCAGCAAATATTCCGATGGCAGACCTGTGTTGCAGTGTTGAAACAGATGGTTTAGCCCATCGAGATGCACAACTGTCAGCAGTTTCGGATTGACGCATCGCGAAATGGCTGCCAGGTTTTCACGCGCTGACACTTGCAGGTCTTTCTCGCCGTTCATCGCCAGTACTGGGCACCTCACTCTCTTTAGATAAACCGTCGGATCCAGCTGTAGGAAACGGCGCATCCAGGGTGTTCTCATCTGCAATGCCATTTGTGAGGCTTCGAATGCCGTAAGTCCCGCTTTCTTTTTGTCTGGTTTCGTCAGCCCTTTTGAGTGCGTTTGCGCGTAGGCTTTGAAAAGTGAGTCAAGGTCGCCCTTTTTGTTGTTCGCTGCTGCCTCAAAGCAGTCATATAGGAATGCGTCGCGCCGCTCGACCAATGTGCTGTCGACCCCTTTGGCGAGTAACAGGTCGCGGTTTTGTGTGCGAAGAATTTCAGACCCTTTGACACCTGGCCCTGCCAGAAGGACAATGAATGCCACGTTGCGGTTGCGAGAGGCGATAATTGGTGCGATAACTCCCCCTTCGCTGTGTCCGATGATGCCGATGCGTTTGCGGTCAATGTGCTTTTGTTTGCACAACCAGTCGAAAATCCATTCCGCATCGTCGGCAAGGATGTCGGTCGTTACCGACGCCACATCGCCCGTGCTTTCGCCTGTCCCTCTGTCGTCGTAGCGTAGCGAGGCAATGCCGTTACGTGCCAGATAGTCGGCCAAAATCCAAAAGGGTTTGTGTCCCAACAATTCTTCGTCGCGGTTCTGCATGCCAGACCCCGACACAAGCAGTACGCATGGTATGTTGCCGTCGGCCTCACCGGGAACGGTGAGCGTCGCTCCGATATGTATTTTTTTGTGGCCAACTTTGCGTTTAAGTATGAGCCTCGTTTCAATGTAGGGAAACGGCTGTTGTGGTTCTTGGGGCCGTCTCGGCTCGAACAGGCCATTCGATGGCCTGAACGTGATGTGTGTGCTTAACAGACCCTGTTTGAACCGACCCGAAAACGATGAGTCGTAAGCCTCATAACGGAGCGTCATTTTTATACCGAGACTTTTTATCTGTATGCTAAGACTGTCGTTCGAGAACGCCCAAGACGAGGGGCGTATGGGTTCTGCTTTTTGCATGGGGCTGTACAGCACCGGTGCGACATCACCTGACGAATCTTTGTCGAATGAGATATTGAGCGGCAGTGATGCGTCTTCGATCATCCCAAGCCACCAATGTCCCAACCATGTGTCGGACACTTGGGCGCGGAGTGGCAACATCGGCATAAATACAATTAGCAGCCCGGCTGCAAAAACTTTTCCGTTGGCGAATTGTCTTTTTGTCACTTGCGTAGCCGACTGCAGTTGGCGGTCGTCGGTCTTGAGGTCTCTCATGACTGTTTGATTTTTGATATCATAAATAACGCAGTTTCCGAAATTTTATCGTCGAAAACCCGAATTATTTTATTGGTCATACCCTTGCAAACCGATAGCTTGCAAACGTACACATCTCAACTTGTTTCCATTGTGGAGCAGCAACAAACTGTAAAAATAGGATTTTGTGTCGCAGGGTTTTGCGAATTTTTGTAAATTTGCAGTGCAGTAGTAAAACCAATAGTAATATATCTTACGTTAAGTATTTGTAATATATACTGTTGCGGGTTAAACATTTCACGAAAATGGAAACTTCCAGACTCACAGCCAAACTGCTCGAACTCCGATGTTTTTTGTTTGTTTGTTCGAATCCTGTTAGGGCTAAAGGATTAGGCGAAACCATGCGTCGTATAGTCGCAATATTGTCACTTGTGTTTTGTGTGCTGCCTCAAGAAGTTTATAGCCAATGCAATGCACCTCATGAATCAAAAATCATAGGAACGGCAACCAATTCCAATACCACATACGGGCCTGTGGACAACAACTACAAGTATGGCTACCACCAAATAATTTATGATGCCACCGAGCTATGTGGACAAGGTGTCCCATGTACCATATACGGTATTGCTTTCCAATATGGAGGCTCAAACAATATGACTGCAAAAACTGATGTGAGCATATACATCGGCGAGGTGGTGCGCGACAGGTTTGCCAACACCACCAACTGGGAACCATCATCAAACTTGACCGAGGTCTATCACGGTTCGCTGAACTGTGCCGGCAACAGCGGGTGGAACTGGTTCACTTTCAGCCACAGTTACAACTTCTCGGGTGCGGGCTATCTCGTAGTTGCAGTGTTGGACAACTCAAACGGCTCGAACGGTAACAATGCAGGACGGTACGGCTTTTACTATTCTGCATGCACTGGTCAGAAACACCTCTATATACGAAACAACAACAATGCAATAGACATCGACGCCCCAGGTACTGGCACGCGGGCATCTAACCGTCCCAATACGCAGTTCTGTGTGGACTGTGGCGAGCCCTGCACCGAACTTGCCGTCCCTGTCTGTTTCGACTTCGAAGACTATTCGGGCGCATCTTCGGCTTATGAAGACGGCGGTTTGCCCTCGTGTTGGAGTCGCATATACAACGGCACCGAGGCCGGTTATGCCCCGCATGTATACAATGGCGGTTATGCCGATGTGTGCGGCGGCGACAACGCCTTGGTTATGGTGGCGGGCGGCGAAGCCGGTACCAACAATATAGTGCTTTTCCCCGCCATTTCCGGCATTGCTTCGGGAACCAGGATATCTTTTACTGTCGACTGGGAGAGTTCGGATTACTGTACGTTGCAGCTCGGGCGTGTATCGGGTACAACGTTCACCAATCTCTACACCGTCACCCCAACCGACGGTTGTGCTACCTACACTTACACTTTTACTGTGGCATTGCCTGCCGGTGCTTCGCTCGCTTTCAGAATCCGAAGCACAGACGATACATGGTATTCTGTCTCTATCGATAATATTTGCCTTTTGGCTCCCTGCAACACAACTTTCAGGATGAACCAGATTAACGGCAGTGTCCGCGAAATTGATTGCGGTCATTCATACTGCTTCTATGACGGCGGCGGCGATAACGGCAATTACAGCTCGGACGAGAGCTATACGGCCACGTTCACTTCGAATGGTGTTATATCCATGAGCTTTACCGGTTTTGACACCGAGGACGGTTGGGATATGATGTCGGTCTACGATGGCGACAACAGCGGCACGTTGATTCTCGATTCGTGGGGTGGGCAGACTGTCCCAGGCACCTTGACGGCGACCAGTGGCATGATGACTGTCGTTTGGTCGTCCGACGGCAGCAACGAGTATTCGGGCTGGAACGCTGTGATAACAGCATCCGACTGCTGCGATCCCATGCCGGGCGAGCTGGCCTTTGCCGAATTGTCGCACAATACCACGGCCGGTGACACTTACGCTAACACTATTTCTGTGAACACCACAGGACACCCCGCCTCCGACATTACCTACAGCATCAGCCCCACCGTGGCTGGCGTAACAATCAACACGGCTACTGGACTGGTTACCACCGCCCCAGGTCTTGACGGCACATTTACCGTCACAGCAACCATCGCCAGCGATGTATACTGCGACAAGAAAGCCACATATACGCTCAATGTGGGTGTAGTGTGCGACGAAACCATAATTCTCAATTCTAATCTCGCGCGCACGATTGAGTGCGGACGTACCTATTGCTTCTATGACCGTGGCGGCACTTCGGGCCAATATTCCGACAATGAGGACTATACAGCCACATTCACTTCGACCGGCAGTATCATGCTGTCGTTTGCGCAGTTCAGTACCGAGGAGAACTACGACAGGATGACCGTCTATGATGGCGACGAAAGCGGCACGGTGCTTCACAGTGCCATTAGTGGCTCCTATATACCCCCAACCGTCACGGCCAACAGCGGCATGATGACGGTCGTATGGTCGTCCGACGTGTCAAACACGGGTATTGGCTGGAAAGCCTACGTTACGGCAACAGACTGTTGTGTAAATATATTGAAAATCGATGAGATAAACGGTAATCCAAAATCTGTAAACTGCGACAACACTTACTGCTTCTTCGACAGTGGTGGCGAAAGCGGCAGTTATGGCGAAAATGAGGATTTCACGGCTCAGTTCTTTTCGATTGGCGATATAACGCTTTCATTCCTGATGTTCAACACCGAGGATGGCTATGATATGATCAGTGTTTATGACGGTGGGCTCGACGGTACTCCATTGCTAAACTCCTACGGCGGTTCGGACCTCCCACCCGATGTCACGGCTACCAGTGGCACAATGACCGTTCGTTGGGTCTCCGACGGCTCGGTCACATACCCCGGCTGGAAGGCAAAAATCACTGTCACCGAATGCTGCACTAAGCGCACTGGTATCGCTGGATTTGCCTTCTGCAAGAGCGAGATGTCAATTGCCAATGGCTCGACTTTCTCGCTTCCCGTCGAGGGTGCCGATGGGGTAACGCCCGCAGGCACTGTTACCTATGAGAGCAGCAATCCGGACGTGGCAACCGTCGATCCGCTTACCGGCATTGTCACCGCCGTGGGCAACGGAACGACTACAATCACGGCTTCCATACCAGCTGCCAACATAAGCGGCGTCGACTATTGTGCCGCTACTGCAAGCTATGTGTTGCATGTCGGTGTTGCCGAAGTCTGCAATACTGTGGTCGACGGAACATCGACAAACAATGACTACGCACCCATCTACGGCTTGTGGAAACACAGCTGGGTGCAGATGATTTATGACAAAAACTATTTCTCAAACTGCGATTGCAGCATTACCGCCGTAACCTTCTTTTCCGATGCTGCTAACCCAGTTCAACGCACTACCTCACTGTATGTTGCAACCACCACAAAGACACAGTTCAACTCCACAACCGATTTCGTATCGCAAAACGGATCAGTCTTCAGCGGCACGTGGTTAGTTGCGGCAGGCGAGAACACTTTCGTCTTCGATACTCCGATTCCATACAACTGTTCGCAGAACCTGCTGATTGGCATGTTATGCGCTGCATCCGACTATGAGTCTACATCTTTTGACTATCTCGAAACCACCGGGTCCTACACTTCTATCATTGCCTATAGTGACGACTATGTGCCAAATCCGGCTAACATGTCTAACTATGCGGGTTATACGGATAGATACGAGCGCTTACCAAAGCTAAAGGTGTGTTTCGAGTGTGCCGCAGATCCTACACCACTGCCGTCGGTCACACTTACGGGAATCCCTGCGTCACCTGTGTGTAGCGGTGTGGAGATTTCGCCGATAACGGTCTCGGCTGTAGGTGGCACCGTTTCGTTCGATGCTTCTTTGCCCGCGGGTCTTGACTACAATGACGTCGCTCACCCCAACCAGATTTTCGGCTCGCCAAGCAACGCCGCAACCTACAACTTCAATGTCGTTGTCACCGACCCTGACAACTGTCTCAAGGACGAGAAACCGGTAACAATCTCGGTCATCGACTGCTGTGTAATCGACGTGGATATTCAGTTTGCTGAACCCTGAACCGCAAATCAAACGACGCTGCATCGCCTCTATTCTTGCAGAAAATACTGTCGAGTAAAAAACTCATCTGATACTCTTTGTGTGCCGTTGGCGTGACACTCGATGGGCAAAAAAAAGAAAAGTGTATATTTGCAACCCCAAAACAACGCAAGAGTATTACTTGCTTAAAAAAAATAATCTAATGGAAATTGAAATTACGCGCACTTTCGACCTTCTCGAACATCTTGTAAACAACCATCCGAAAGATGACATCCTCGCTGGAAAACAGAGCGGCGAATGGGTAAAATACAGCTGTCACGACTACTATAAATATGCCCATTACCTTGCCTGCGGTTTTCTCGAAATCGGACTCCGATCGGGCGATAAAGTTGTAACGGTTTCGCCTAACTGTCCCGAATGGAACTTTGTTGATATGGCTATGGCCATGACTGGCATTATTCATGTGCCCGTATATCCCACTCTCAGCACGGACAACTATCTGCACATCCTCACCCATAGCGAGGCAAAAGCCATTTTTGTCAACAATAGTGTGCTGCTCAAACGGTTGCGTCCGGCTCTCGACATGATGGAACAGAAGTCCTTGATTTTCACCCTCGCCAATATCGAGGGCGAACACCGTATGCTCGAAATCCTCAAGGCTGGTATCGCCAGCAAGGGAAAAAATATGCCACTCGTCGAGCAAAGCAAAAACAGCATAAAGCCGGACGATTGGTGCACTCTAATCTACACGTCGGGCACCACTGGCGCGCCCAAGGGGGTCATGCTCTCCCATCGCAACCTCTGCTCAAACTTCACCGCGCATTCCAAAGTCAATATAGTCGATGACAAGTGCCGCATATTGAGTTTCTTGCCGCTCAACCATGTCTATGAGCGTTCGATGAACTACCACTACCAGTATCTCGGCGCCAGCATCTATTATGCCGAGAACATGGGTACCATCGCTCGCGACCTTGCCGACATACATGCCGACGGTTTCTGCGCCGTGCCACGCGTCATCGAGATGTTCTACGATAAGCTTTATGCAGCCGGCAAGGACATGAAAGGTCTGAAACGCAGGATTTACTTCCGTGCCATCAACCACGGCTGCCGTTGGGATTACGACAAAGTCAAATACAACCTCTGGTTCCGCCTGGGTCATACCGTTTACGACAAGCTCGTCTATTCAAAATGGCGCGAAAAATTCGGCGGCCACCGTATGGTTATTGTTACCGGTAGCAGCAGCATACCGCCGCGTCTCGTTAAGCTTTTCTCCGCTGCCGGACTTAATATTTATGAGGGCTATGGCCTCTCCGAAACCTCTCCCGTAATAGCCGTTAACAACCCTCACGACCACATGGTCAAAATCGGCACCGTTGGACCTGTCCTCTCCAATGTCGAAGTCAAACTTGCCGACGACGGCGAAATCCTCACGCGCGGCCCTCACGTTATGCTTGGTTATTTCAAGGATCCCGACTACACCAAAGAGGTCATCGATGACCAAGGCTGGTTCCACACCGGCGATATTGGAAAACTTGTCGGCGGCAAATACCTTAAAATAACCGACCGTAAAAAGGACATATTCAAACTCTCCGCCGGAAAATATATCGCACCGCAGGTGCTCGAAAACCGCTTCCGTGAGGATGAATTTATCGACCAGATTATGATTATCGGCGAGAACGAGAAATTCTGTTCAGCCATCATCTCGCCGAATTTCAACACGCTGCACTACTGGGCGTTGAAACATAATCTGCATTACCGCGACAACGAGAGTCTCGTAAGCATCGAGGCCGTACACAAAAAGTTCCAGTCCATAGTCGATGCCATTAACCCCGACTTCGCTGCACACGAGCAGGTTAAGCGTTTCCGTCTCGTGAGTGAGGAATGGACCACTGCCAACGGCCTTCTTTCGCCCACGCTCAAAATAAAACGCAACGTGCTCCTCGAAAAATACCGGTCACTCATCAACGAAATCTACCAGAAGGAGGAACCCCAAAGCAACCCGATAATTTCGGCTTTCAAGTCGATTGAGCTTCCGTCGCTCAATTTCGGCAGCAAGAAAAAAGAGTAGTCTCAGTCACTACCCTTGTTCGAGATCGTCTCTAAAATTCGCCCTGAAAGGGCAAACACAACTACTGACATGGCTGCGGGCATAGCCTACAGAAAACCGTCACAGCACCGATACGTCTTGTAGAGGCAAACCTCTAAACTAAAGATTTGGGGAGTTTGCTTTGAGATGGAACTCTACTATTATGTCGTGTTCGTTGAAGCGTATGTCCTCAAGCGTCACATGCTCAAGAATCTGCTGTAGTTGCGGGTTTTTGTCGAGGTGGATTGTCAGGTTGTTGCCATCTCCAGCTTCTATCATTTCGGCTCCGGGCTGGTTTTTTGCATGTTCGAGCGCCTGTTTGACCATAAGCTGTATTGCGTAGCCGCCGCCGTAAGATAAGTGCAGCGAATTGTTGTCGACGCTCACAACGGTGATGTCGAGGCCTACGTTGGTTGTCTTGAAAAGCATGGTGATGTCGTATCCGATCCGAACTGTATGGGTGCTGTCGTATGAAAAGACGATGGTCTTTCCCGCTTTGCGATACACCATTGTCTGGACTTCTTGATAGGAGATGCGGAATTGCATAGGGCGCTCTTTTTTGAGAAAATGTTCTGTTAAAGAAAAACGCCCCACAGGAGCGGAGCGTTTAGTTGTCCCACCAGGATTCGAACCTGGGCAAGCAGAACCAAAATCTGATGTGCTACCATTACACCATGGGACAGCACCTGTTCGTTAAAACGAGTGCAAAAGTACTAATATTTTTTGATATAGTAAAAAAAGTGTGAAATGTGGAGAGTGAAATAGTGAATAGACTAGGACGCGGCGAAGGGCAGATTGAAAACACAGCACCGCAGACATTGCGTCCTACGAAATACAAACAGTTGAGGCCAGTGAAAAACATGGTGTTTGATTAAGGTGGACTTTTGCGTAAGATGCCATCTGTCCATAGACAAGTTACAGTATGAAAATAAAGTACCATGAAAAAGCAAAACCGCTAACTGTGTGTTTTTATGGCATGCCAATAGGGAGAATCTCCCAAAAAATGCAATAAAATATTGGCTCGATTTACAAAATAAAAGAGAATCCTCGAAAAAGATTTCGCTGCATCGTGCAACAAAATTAATCTGGTTTCGTTTATTCATATTATCAACTTTCAGTATAACTCTAAAAAAACATACACCATGAAAAAACTGTTTTTATTAAGCCTCCTTGCCCTTCTCGGCTTCGGCGTTGTGAACGCACAAGAAGAACAGACCGCAAACGGGGCAAAGATTTCGTTCAACGAGATGGAACACAATTACGGCACAATCCAAAAGGGCGCCAATGGCGAATGCGAGTTTGTATTCACCAACACTGGAAACGAGCCGCTGATTCTCTCGAACGTTAAGGCATCGTGCGGATGCACTGTTCCCACTTGGCCGAGAGAGCCAATAATGCCAGGCAAGTCGTCGAACATCCATGTGAAGTACAACACCAACAACGTGGGCGGTTTCAACAAGACCATAACTGTGACGTCAAATGCGGTGGACAACCCGCGACTGGTACTCAAAATCAAGGGGACTGTCGAAAGCCCTGCCGCCCCAACCGAAACCAAGTAAAACCGAAACAGGCGAATGTCCTGTAGTTGATTACAGAAACACGACAGTGCGGATATCGGACGATACTCCTATTCCGCACTGTTTGTTGTTTTTTGCACAAACCGAAAAATAAACAACAAGATTATGCCAAAAATTTCAAAAAAAGGCACCGAGTTGCCGCAGTCAGCAATCCGCAAGCTCGTACCGTTCTCGGATCAAGCCAAGAGTCGCGGAATTCATGTATATCATCTTAACATCGGACAGCCAGATATTGAGACTCCTAAAGGCGCACTCAAAACGCTGGCCGAAACCGAAATCGGCGTGTTGGCCTACAGCCACAGTGCGGGCAACCTGTCGTATCGCAAGAAACTTTGCGAATACTACGCCAAACACGACATTCATGTCACTCCCGACCAGATTATTGTCACAACCGGTGGCTCCGAAGCTTTACAGTTTGCTTTCACGGTTTGTCTCAACCCTGGCGACGAAATCATCATTCCGGAACCGTATTACACGAATTACAACACTTTCGCCAAACTGTGCGATGCCACAATCAAGACCATTCCCAGTGACATACATAGCGGTTTTGCGCTGCCTCCCATCGAAGCTTTCGAGAAAGCAATCACTCCGCACACCCGCGCGATTATGATCTGCAACCCCAACAACCCGACCGGCTATCTTTACTCGAAAGAGGAATTGCTGAAAGTGGCAGAGATAGTCATGAAACACGACCTTTTCCTCTTTGCCGACGAGGTCTACCGTGAGTTCTGCTATGACGGAAATGAGCATTTCAGTGTGATGCAGCTTGACGGGTTGGAGCAAAATGTGGTACTGTTCGATTCCGTGTCAAAGCGTTACAGCGCTTGTGGCGCGCGCATCGGTTGTATGGTGACGAAAAACGAAGAGGTCTACTCGATTGCTATGCGTTTGGCACAGGCTCGCCTTTCGCCGCCCAGTTTCGGACAGATTTTTGGAGAGGCGGCAGTCGATACGCCGCAAGACTATTTTGACGCTGTCGCCAAGGAATATGTGGCTCGCCGCAACGTCATTGTCGATGGTATCAACAGAATTCCTGGTTGCTTTTGCCCCAACCCCAAGGGTGCTTTTTACACTGTTGTGGAGTTGCCGGTCGACGATAGTGACAAATTCTGCAAATGGCTGCTCACCGATTTTAACTACAATGGCGAGACTGTCATGATGGCTCCCGCCACTGGCTTTTATGTCAATCCCGAAGATGGTCGCCATCAGGCGCGTATCACCTATTGTCTCTGCATAGAGGATCTCAAACACGCGGTGAAGTGCCTCGAGGAGGCTTTGAAAGTGTATCCAGGTCGTATTTGACGTGACGCGCGAAGAGAAACGCCAGTGTGTGATCTGCTCCTGTATCAAACAGCAGGAGCAGATTGCTCTTGTGGCGAGACAGGAGATGGATTCGGCGCAGCAACAGAGTAACGACTACGGAGCCAATGTTGACCGTTACGACTCTTATCGAACCAAGATGATGCGCAGCCGCGACATGTATGCCCGGCTGCTTGCCAATGCGACCGCAGGTCTGCGTGTGCTGAATGAGCTGTTGAAACTGCCGCCGTTAGGTGTGGCCATTCACGGCGCTGTTGTGGTTACCGATAGCCAGCGCTTTTTTTTGAGCATCGGCCTCGGTAAATTCACTGTGGATTGCGGAGGCATGAGAGAAGATTACTATGCCATATCCGCCCAGACTCCGGTATATGTCGCGTTGAACGGCAAGGCCGTGGGCGACTCAATTACAGTGAACGGTGTGGTTCAGCAGATAACTGAGATCTTTTAACACACAGAAAAAAATGTCGATTTGGCGGGTAGGTACATATTAAAATTTATCGGGATATTTTCTGCTTTACTTTTAACCTATGTCGTTATCGCCATAGGGTCGTATTGTATGCCCGACTCGAACGTAAGGCGTCATATCGAGCGGACTTTGCAGCACGGCGACTTTCAGAGCGATCAGCCCAGAGCTATTATACCGCGAACCCAGTGCCGGATGGACAATTTCAGCGATGCGTTGATTCTTAATCAAGCCTGCAATCTTCGCTCCGAACCGTTGATGGACGGCATAATGCTCCTTCCGCGTAAAACTGTGGGGGGGCTGCCACATGAAGACCTCAGGGCTTGTGTCGATGGAACTATGTGCGAAACACTTCACTATGGTCGCTATTGGCATGGGGGAACTTTTTTGACAAGAATTTTGCTCGTGTTTGCCGACTTCCAATCCATAAGGTTTATACTTTATATTCTTTCGTCAATACTGATGATGCTGTGTGGTGTAACGCTTTGGCGTAGAGTGGGATGGGTTTGTCCCGTAGCGATTTTGCTTTCGCTGCTGTTCTCGTATTTGTTTGTAATGCAGTTCTCCGTGCAGCTGTCGATGGTTCTTTTGGTGGCATTGGCAGGTGTAATGGCGGTCGCACACGGTAGCAATCCTCTCGTCACACTGTTCATTGTCGGTTCGGCGACGGCTTATCTCGACTTGCTCACAGCCCCTATGCTGACGCTGGGATTGCCGCTTGTGGCTCTTGTGGAATTGAAGAGTGATGACCCATTCAGGCATAAGACGAAAACCATCTCGCTCACGACGCTGATGTGGGTCATTGGATATGGGGCGACATGGGGCATCAAATGGGTTATCGCTTCACTTTTCACACACGAGAATGTTGTGGCCGATGGCATGTCGAATCTCCTTAACCGGTCGTCGGCCCTTGACGGGGTCAGCCGATGGCAGTCGGTGTTGGCAAATGTCGAACTGCTGCCGTGGAAGTATATAGTGGCACTTCTTGTTGTGATGTCACTTTTGGCGATGATATTCCGCAGGGCAGGCGGTTGGAAAAAGTCGCTGCCATATCTCCCACTTGTGCTAATACCGTATGTATGGTATTTTTTCGCGGCCAATCATTCTTACCTGCATTGCTGGTTCACCTTCAGGGCGCAGGCTGTCTCGCTTTCGGCTATTATCTTGGCGTTTGCCTCGCTCGTCGACTGGCAGCGGGTAGCACATTTTTTCAAGATTAGTGACCAGTGAATAGTGTATTATGAATCCGAACGACCCATATCGAGTGGCTGTGCTTATCCCGTGCTACAACGAAGAAACTACGGTTGCAAAGGTGGTCAGCGACTTTAGAGAAGTTCTGCCCGATGCGGAGATATATGTCTACGATAACAACTCGACCGACCGCACCGCTGAGTTGGCTGCTGAGGCAGGCGCAATTGTTCGGAAAGAGCATGTGCAGGGAAAAGGCAATGTGATTCGACGAATGTTTCGAGAGGTGGAGGCCGACTGCTACATTATGGCCGACGGCGACGATACCTACCCCGCAAAACATGCCGCCGATATGCTCAACGCAGTGAAGAACGGATCGGTGGACATGGTTATCGGTGACAGGCTCTCGTCCACATATTTCCAACAAAACAAGCGCCCTTTCCACAATGTGGGCAACCGTTTGGTGAGATGGCTTATTTGCCGCCTCTGGCATACCGATGTTAAGGATATCATGACCGGATACAGGGCTTTTAGCCGTAGGTTTGTCAAACTATTCCCTGTGATGACAGGTCAATTTGAAATCGAGACGGAGATGACCATTCATGCCCTCGACAAACGGTTTAGGCTTATTGAGATGCCCGTCGACTACCGTGACCGTCCCAAGGGGAGCGTCTCGAAACTGAACACCTTCAAGGACGGGTGGACTGTTCTCAAAACTATCGTAACGCTATTCAAGGAGTACCGCCCCATGCGTTTTTTCGGTTGGCTGGCGGTTGCGCTTGCTGTTTTGGGGTTGGCCTTGGTCGCTCCGGTGTTGGTTGAATATTTCCAAACGGGTCTGGTGAGACGTTTCCCCACACTTTTTGTCTCGCTTTTCCTGCTTCTTGCCGCCCTTCAGTCGCTCTTTACCGGCCTCTGTCTTGACGTTATGGTCGAGAAGGAACGGAAAGCCTACGAGTTGAAGGTAATAGCCTTTTAGCTTGTCCAATCCTTCTTCCTGATGAATTTTTTTTGTCACACGTTTTTGCCATGAAAGATTTGAATGACTGGTTAAGGTATTATGCCGATTGCTACGAGACCAAGGATTTCATTCTCGGAGACCCATCGTGGTTCATGCACCAGGTTAGTGGCGACTCTAACTGTGAAACTATGGCGTTTATTGCCTCGGCATTGAGTTTTGGTAGCCGTAAGCAGTTTATGCCCAAGATTCAGACTTTGCTCGACCTGTCGGGTGGTGAATTGTCGCGGTGGGTGACCGAGGGCGGCTATCGCAATCTGTTCTCTACATCTGACAGGAGTTGCTTCTACCGCATGTACAACATGCAGACAATGCGCTACTTTTTTGACCGTCTCTCTGCAATGCTGCGGCAATATGGTTCGATAGGTGCTTACCTGCGCAATTGTCGAGTACACGACGGTATGGGTGCTCTCGAAGCCATTTGCGGGTGGTTCGACGCAGGCGGGGGCGTAAAAGTTGTGCCTCACGACACATCGTCCTGCTGCAAGCGGCTCTGCATGTTTCTGCGTTGGATGGTGCGCGACCATTCTCCTGTCGACATGGGGCTATGGGTCGACTTCATAGACAAACGCACCCTTGTTATGCCACTCGACACTCATGTACTTAGGGTCGCTTTCGAAATAGGTTTGCTTAACCACCGATGCGCATCTATGGCCGCAACCAGAAAACTCACCGATGCCCTTGCGGTGGTTTTTCCTGACGACCCGCTCAAAGGCGACTTCGCCTTGTTCGGCTATGGGGTTGCTCACCCCGTTTCGTAGCCTCCCGTTAGGCAGTCAAGCCTAATTTCAAGTTAGAAGTGCAACACAAGGTAAAAAGAAAATGCCGAAACTAATCGGCACAATCCGGGAAAAATGATTACCTTTGCGTTGAAATGA
>CAJONE010000002.1 GCA_905235855.1 uncultured Bacteroidales bacterium | reverse complement strand
TGCAAAATCTCTTTGGTGCCCGGAACAGGACTTGAACCTGCACTCCTTTCGGAACACGCACCTGAAACGTGCGCGTCTACCAATTCCGCCACCCGGGCAACTCTCTCTTTGGTAGTAAAAAAAGCAACTCTCGTTGCTTTTTTGTGCCCAGGACAAGACTTGAACTTGCACCGCCCTACGGCGACTACCCCCTCAAAGTAGCGTGTCTACCAATTCCACCACCTGGGCTTCGTTTCTCTTCGAAAACGTTTGCAAAAGTACTATAAATTTCCATATCTGCAAAATTATTTTTTATTTTTTAATCTACTATTCTGAATATGATATATGATTTGAACAAATAAAAAAATTTTGCCAATTGAAAAAAACTGTCTACCTTTGCATTCAAATTTGAGAGAAAATTAGGCCCTGGTGGCGGAATGGTAGACGCGGTAGACTCAAAATCTGCTGTCAGCAATGGCGTGGGGGTTCAAGTCCCCCCCGGGGTACAAAAGAGGTTTTTTTAAGACCTCTTTTTTATTTGATTCAGGATGCGTTTTTAATTTTTAACAATTGAAGTCATCCGTAAAACCTAATTTTCGTATCTTTGCAATCTGATTGAAATATTGTTGAAGTATGAACAAGAACGCCAAGCTGCTCCTGACCCTGACAATTGCCATAGTCGCAATTACAACCGTATCGTGTTCCAAGGACCGTGTGATAGTCGGTTTCTGGCAGCAGGCATCGGATCACCTGACATATATTGACACGTTGGGTATTGAGCGCGAAAAGAATTTGACCGACAGTGCTGTAACGCTTTTCTTTAAGGATGCCGATACAGTCTTTCTGAGTTATGGCAGAAAACATGCGCTGCTAACAATTCCTCCATATATGCTGACTGACAGTTTGCGTGACGAGATTGCCGATTTGCATTGTAATCTCTCAAGAGACACACTCATTTATTCTCTTGACGAGAACAGCCTTACGCTTGGTTCTCAGGTGTATCAGCTGGATAAGCTCAAGGGGCGTTGGATGGTTCTTTCGACAGCCGATTCCATTGACGGCAGACAGGCGACGCGAGAAATAACTTTCTACAAACCAAGAAAATAGTTTGGTTGAATGGTTTCTGTCGTGCCAAACGCATCGCTGTTGGTCTACAACACTTTTGGTATTGACTGCAGGGCGAGAAACCTTGCGGTTGTCGAATGTGAAGGCGACCTTGACGAACTGTTAAGAAACGGCCTCTTGCACAGGGGCGAATATATTGCAATAGGTCAGGGGAGCAACCTCGTATTTGGTGAATGGTACGATGGAACTGTTGTCGTCATGCGAAACAAGGGATTTCAACTTGTTGGAGAAACGGAATCCAGTGTTTCTGTAAAGGTGGCAGCCGGAGAAATTTGGGATGACTTTGTGAAAAAATCAATTGCAAGTGGATGGTATGGCATTGAGAATCTTGTTGCCATACCAGGCACTGTGGGTGCCGCCGCCGTACAGAATATCGGTGCGTATGGATCAGAATCGAGTGATGTGGTCGAGTCTGTCGAGACTTTTGACTCGGAAACTGGCAATACTGTAAAATTCTTGGCAGGCGAGTGTGCGTACGGATATAGGAACAGTAGGTTTAAACAGTCCGACAAAGGACGTTATGTTGTGACCTCAGTCACGTTTCGCCTGTCGAAAACTTTTACGCCACAATTGGATTATAAGCCCATTGCAGATGCTCTTGGCACCGGCTCAACCAATGCATCGACTTTGGCCGATACGATAGAGTGCATAAGGTGGTCAAAGCTGCCTAAGCCGGATGAGATGGGCAGTGCCGGCAGTTTTTTCAAGAATCCAGTTGTTTCTATGGGGGAGTACGAAGTCCTTAAAATGCAATATCCGGACATGCCTGCCCATGCAGCACATGGCGGATACAAATTGGCCGCCGGATGGCTTATCGAAAAATGCGGATGGAAAGGCCGTTCGCTCGGACGCTGCGGCGTTTATGAGAAACAGGCTCTGGTGTTGGTCAACCGATGTGGGTGCAACGGGAATGAGGTCAGGAAACTGGCCGAGGCTATAGCGGGGGACGTGAAACAAAAATATGGGATATCGCTTGAATATGAAGCCGAGTTTGTGGGATTTGAGGGTGACAGATATAAAAAGCATGACGGGCATAAAAGATGAATTAAGATATGATCGAAACTTTCTGGAAATGGTTTTCCGATAACAGTGAGCAGTTAACTATGCTCGACGACCTTGACGAAAAGACTGCAAAACGGCTCCTTGTAGATATGCAGTCCGCCCTGGACAAATATTGTGAGGGTCTCACGTTCGAGGTTGGCGAGCAGACTCAAAACGGACGTACACTGACGTTCTCGGCTGAAGGCGATATCGACTTGTTCAAATATGTCACCGATCTTGTGGAGAACGCACCGGATGTCGACTGGTGGGAGTTCGTGGCCTTCAAGCAGCCAAAGGGAAAGGGGCTGAAGGTTTATTTCGACAAATATGTCTTCGATACTCGCAAAATGTATTTCACCGAAATGGAGAACGAGGAGTCTCCGGATATGGTGGGCTTGCGTGTGGCTGTGGAAAATCCGGTGGTTGGCGACGATGACCAACTCGTTGGCGTTTATGTCACCATAGAAGGTTTGATAGGCGAGTTTGACTGTGCCACGCTTGTGGGCTACCTTGAAATATGCCCAATACCGCAGGAACCATTCAAAGATGGTTTTAAAATAATGGATGATTTGCCGGATTTTATCGAGTGGTTTAAAAACCGATAGCGAATTATGAAATGTGGCCAGCGGGCCAAATGAAATCAATTGCTTTTTCAAGTTTTTCAATACGTTTCAATTTAAAACTTCAATATTATATGAGTAAAGTGGATGTTTTGTTAGGCCTACAATGGGGCGACGAGGGGAAGGGGAAGGTGGTCGATGTCATGACACCCGAATATGATGTCATAGCGCGCTTCCAGGGCGGCCCCAATGCTGGCCATACGCTTGAGTTCAATGGTATCAAACATGTGTTGCACATCATTCCTTCGGGCATATTCCATGAGAGTAAAATCAACGTGATAGGCAATGGTGTGCTGATCGAACCACGTATTTTTGCACAGGAAGTGCGGGCTTTGAAAGAAAAAGGTATTGATGCAACGAAAAACCTGTACATATCGAAAAAGGCACATCTCATACTGCCGAGTCACCGCATGCTCGATGCGGCTAACGAAAAGGCAAAGGGCAATGCCAAAATCGGATCAACGCTAAAGGGCATAGGTCCTGCGTATACCGATAAGATAGCTCGTACAGGCATACGAGTAGGTGATATTACTGAATTCGACTTCCGCGAACATTACGAACTGCTTAAAGTGCAGCACCTGCAAACCGCTCATACTCTCAAGTTTGATGTCGACTCTTTTCGTATCGACAATATGTCGCTCGACGACTACGAAAAAGAATGGATGGACTCGCTCGATGTCTTGAAACAGTTCAAGTTTGTAAACAGTGAGTACTTTATCAACAAGTGTCTTGACGAGGGAAGGAGGGTTCTGGCCGAGGGAGCCCAAGGGTCGATGCTTGATATTGATTTCGGATCGTACCCGTTTGTGACTTCGTCAAGCACAATCACTGCCGGAGTCTGTTCCGGTCTTGGGGTAGCTCCGTCGAAAATAGGCAGGGTAATGGGCATAACCAAAGCATATTGCACACGTGTCGGTGCAGGACCTTTCCCGACTGAGCTATTCGACGAGACTGGCGAAATGCTGTGCCAGATAGGGCATGAATTCGGCGCCACCACAGGACGCTCTCGCCGGTGTGGATGGATCGACATTCCGGCATTGAAGTATGCATGTATGCTTAACGGTGTCACGGACCTTATCGTCACCAAGCCTGATGTGATGAACGACTTTGACGAGATAAAAATGTGCACTCACTACGAGATTGCAGGGCAACATACCGACGAGATACCCTTTGAGTTCAATGCTGTAGAGATAAAACCCGTCTATGAGTCCTATCCCGGTTGGAAGCAGGAACTGAACGGGACACAGACCTATAACGACTTGCCGGCCCACCTGCTCGAATACCTTTATGCTATCGAGAAAATCACCGGCGTGAACATTATGGCCGTGTCTATAAGCCCCGACCGCAAGGATGTATTATTCAAGCAATAATAATGCCTTTTGCTCGTTAATGTTGCAAGAAACGATAGTTATGACAATACTAAACGACAAACATCAATAATCCTAAATGATATGAAAAAACTGCTTCTTATTGCTGCGATGTGTCTGCCGATGTTTCTTTCTGCGCAGACAAAGATAAGAGAAACAGATGTGCCGAAATCAGTGCTCCTTGCGCTGGAAAAAACCTATGAAGCTTATAAAGTGCGGACCTGGTATCAGGCACCAGGCCAGTATATAGCTGACATTACTGTCGACGGGCAGTCGGGTCGCAGCTTCTTCACCGCTAATGGCGATTGGCAATACAGCACTTTCCCGACCGAGTTGAAGGAATGCCCCACTTTGATGAACACTTATTTTGTTAACAACTACCCCGGCTATCGAGTGAAAAGCGTGGAATATGTCGAAGAGATGAGCGGTGACAATTATTATCGTATGATTGTGGTTCGTAAAGGTGTTGGAGCCGATGACTGTGAAATGGTGTTCGACACCAAGGGTAAACTTATGAAGAGCAATGCGCCGGATCCCGATGAGGTAAAGGCAGACTATTATGCTCGCAATAACCCCGAGGAGAAGGACCTGAAAAAGCGCCCGAAACCTGAAGAGGATGTCGCATCATCACCGAGAGAAGCCCCTTCGAATGGAATTGTGGCCGCCTTCACCAAGAAAGTTCCTCCCGCGCGTATCAGCGTAGGCCCAGACTGGATTAAACGCGGTCCAGACCAGTTTGTGGCCTACTACTCAAACAACCAGAAGGTGCAGTTCGAGGCAGTGTATGACGTAAACTCCGAAAAGGCCATAATGACGGGCAAGGTTCTCCCAAAGGAACGCTATACCAACGCTATAATAAAATACCTTAACGAAAAATACAAAAACGAAAAATACAAGATCGAAAAGATGGTGGTTTACGAATATGATTCGAAATATCGTGACGACGCCACCGGAAAAAAACCAAAGCCTTTCACATACGTTGTCATAAGCCAGAAAATCAAAGGTGAAAAGAAACCCAAATACACGCGGATGGAGTTCGACAACTCGGCCAAGTTCATGGGTCTTTTGGCTGCACCGCTCGATGAGAGAGACATTCAGTAGCCACACAAGCTTATCTTTGGTTTGTTGATTGTAAGAAAAAAGCATTCGAATATGAGGAGTATAACAGTTTTAGCGCTAACAATTTTGGTTTCGTTTGTGTGTAGCGCACAGCAAAAAGACAATAACGCATCGGCATTGACTGGCAGTCAGGCCAAACAAGTCGCCAAAATCCTGAAACGCCATAATGTTATGGTTGATTTTTGCGGCTGTTGCGAGAAAAGTTCACCTCAATATATAAAGATTGAGAAAGTGATATCAGATTCCATCGGAGTTACTGTGACCGGCTTAAATATCGCGAACGGCGCAAAATACATAAAGACAGTGGATGTGGCTGAAGTTTGGCTGCCGCTACTCAAGGATCGTCGTATCTCTACGCTGAAGTGTGTTGGACAGTCGGCAGGCATTCCATGCGATCCGTGTACAGCGCCATTATTGCCGACGGGGGCGTTGGGCGATAAATTTCTGGCAATGGAACTTGATGGACTGATGGAAGCTACGGGCGGAAAATCGGAGGTGTCGCTGCAACGTAAGAATAATGTGAACGGCAAAGATGTTATGGTTGAAAGAAAAGCCGAACGTGTAGCGGGACAGGCCGGTGACGGCAAGTCCACCATGTTGAAGAAACAGGTTCCGCTCGAAAGGAAAAGATTTGGTAAGGTCGAGCCGCTCAGGAGAGGCCAGTGACAGCGCTGTTGTGAAAAATGAGAGAGGGGACGTTGTTTCCACGTCCCCTCTCTTTTGTTTGTGACATATAAAATATGTCAAATGTCTTTTACCAGACGCACGGCAAGGCCGAAATGGCGTTTGGCAAAATTGGTGGGATTTACGGTCTCTTTTCCGAAAA
This sequence comes from uncultured Bacteroidales bacterium, assembly GCA_905235855.1. Lineage (GTDB taxonomy): Bacteria > Bacteroidota > Bacteroidia > Bacteroidales > P3 > Colimorpha. The sequence goes on along the minus strand of CAJONE010000002.1, from coordinate 84,974 downwards.
ACAGGATATTACAGTTGATGTTGCTGATATGGGTCGATGACCAGTAGAAGCCGCATTCAGTGTAGTTGGTGAATTTGGTGAAGACGCTTACCCTTTCGCGGTAGCCTGCAGCCGGTAGAAAGACAGCGCCCGCTGCCTGCATTTTGCTCCATTTGGCTGCGGAGTAGCGATTGGTCTTGAAACCGTTATCGTGTCCGGCGGTGAAGTCCACACCGTCGGGCTGTGTCCAGCTGTCAGGCAGGATAACGAGTCCATCGACGTTGTTGACTTTGGCCAGACCGAATTTGTCCCCTGCGCCTTTGCGGTTGGTGAGTAGATATTTCCATTCGCTTTTTGTCAGAGTCCTCCACTGGCCGGGTGTCTTGCCGCCGTTTTCGATGGCGTTATACATGCCCCAGTCGGCGTTGGCAAAATTTCCTGTCAGATTTGCCGATGTGTCGCCGCCCGGACAGTAGTTGGCGTATGCCGCCGAGGTATCGTATGCCATATACGAGACGGCTCCGCTGTTCCAACCGCTCGTACCCCACCCGAATAGGTCAATCCAGCCGGTATATGTGGCCGAAATGTTTTCGTTGTCGCTGCCTATTACATCGTATTGAGTCTCGGCGAAACGCCAAGTGGAACTGGAGGGCTGGTACTGAAGGTTACCGCGTGAGAATTTCACTTGTGTCGAGTCGCTAACCGAGAACACTCCGTTCATGGTTCCGTCGGTGTCCACCCCAGCTTCGTTGTCACCTTTGCAGCTGCAGCAGATTGTAAGCAATGCTATCGAGATTGTAAATAATGTGTTTTTCATAGTAAATGTGTTTTGTTGTTGCAATTATGGAAACATTTGTCACGCCTGTTGCGTTGGTTGTTCTGCAAGCAGTTTTCTCTTCAATTCTTCAGGTATGGCTGCGCTGCTGTGTGTCGAGCGGCGGTATCCGGCCATAACTGTGCGGCATACAGCGCAGTCTACGCCGCTGTCTTGGTTCACGATATGTTGTTCCACGGCTATACTTTTGTTGCCTATGCGTTTTATCGCTGTGGTCACGTAAATATTGTCGTGATAACGTATTTGTGAGTTGAAGTCAACTTCGAAGTGCACTATCATGACTGTGAAATCGCCTTGTTCGGGTGGTATGCCTGCTGCGGTAAAAAAGGCCGACTTCCCAAGGTCGAAATATTCCATAATCACGGCGTTGTTGACATGTCCCATCTGGTCCACATCGTTGAAGCGTATTTGAATTGGCAGGCTATGCATCTTGCGTTATTGTGGTGTGATATTGCAACTGTTCTTTACCCTAACATGGATTTCGCGATTTCGGCCACAACCTTGTTGTCGGCTGTCCCGGCGAATTTTTTGGCGGCAACGCTCATAACGCGTCCCATATCCTTGGCACTGGTCGCACCCAATTCGGTGACGATGTTTTTTATGGCGTCTTCAATTTCGCCTCTCGATAGTTGTTTTGGCAGGTAACGTTCAATTATCGATGCCTGAAACAGTTCGTTTTCGGCAAGGTCTGAACGGTTTTGCCCAGCGAAAATTTCGGCTGCTTCCTTGCGCTGTTTCACCAGTTTTTGTAGGGTGGCGACTTCGGCAGCGTCGTTTATTTCGCCTTTACCAGTCTTGAGCAGCAGCAAGGCGGCTTTTATGGCACGCAGCGATTCCAACACGTTTTTTTCCTTATTCAACATTGCCTGTTTTATGTCGGCATTGATTTTCTCTTCTAACATGGACATGGAGTGTAAAGATTAGTGGTCTTAACAAAAAAGGGAAGCACTCGTTTTGTACTTCCCTTCTTGTTGTGGCATTGACTGGAATTGAACCAGTGACACACGGATTTTCAGTCCGCTGCTCTACCAACTGAGCTACAACGCCATCGAATCTTATCGATGATTGCCATCGTTTAATTCGTTTGCAAAAATACTACAATTATTTGATATGGCAAATTTTTTTTTGAGATTTATACATAAAAAGTTTGTTTACTTGAGAGTGGATGTATATAATCAGAGCCTTACAATGTTTATTCCGTGTGTATTGCGTGAAAATATGTGACAGTTGGGGAAAATATTGTGTGGAATGTAGTATTTTTGCAAAAAATAAAAACAGATACCAGTAATGAAAAAGACAATTCCTTTTATCGTTTTTCTACTGTTTGCAGCGATGTCAATTGCGCAGCCAGGCGGTGGACATCGCGGAAATCAGAATCAAACCAACCATCTTCAGATTTCTCTTAAGGTGCGTGCTTTTCTGAACGAGAAATTTGTCGTTAGCATTGACGGACGCCGTCAGGAGGGCTATGCCTCACGCTCGTACACCTTCACCGGACTGCGACCTGGACGCCACGAACTTACGGTAGAACTTACGTCCCCAGCTCGTGCCACGCTTCGTTCCACCATCGACCTTCAGTCGAAAGAAGAGGAGTATGTTGTTCAATGGAAAGCTTCGCGTAATGGCACAGCACTGGTGGTTGAACCTCTTGACGTGTTTCTCTATGGTCAGGGCAATACGGGTCGAATCCACACCTCGCAGCCGCCAGCCGACATTAATCCACCTTCGCGTAGCGGCTCATACCGCGACGGATATCAAGACGGCTACCGCGACGGTTGGCGCGACGCAATCAACAGCATGATGACACCACCTGCCGAGATGCTCCCTCCGGATGCTGTTGCGGTTGACGCTATACCGATCGCCACACCTGAAGAAGTTGCACGGATGGTCAGTCAGCTAAAGTCTGAAACATTCGACGACAGCCGTTCCGAGCTGGCGCAGGCTATGGTGACATCGAAACTTGTGTCCACGGCCGATATCAAGCGGATGCTTGCCACTTTCACGTTCGAGGACAACAAGCTCGACTTCGCCAAATTCGCCTACGAGTATGTTGCCGACCCGGAAAACTATTTCCAGGTGGCATCTGGTTTTACATTTGCGGCCAACAAGAAAACTCTGCTTGATTACATAAAGGCTAACCAGCGTTAGCACTCAAACCAAACAATCAAGAGCCTCGTCGGGAATAATATTTGGCGAGGCTCTTTGTTATTTTGTGTTCTTATGTAGTCCCCAAGCTATAGTTCCGCTATTTTTGATGGTAGCGGTCCAGCTTCGAGTACCCATTTCAACGTGCCGGAGGGCGCAAAACAGTATATGTCGCCATTGGCGCCGTATTGTGCTCCTGCTATGTATATTTCGCCTGTCGTCTGGTTTATGTTTATTGCATAGGGGTAATACTGGGCGCTGTAGCCGCCGGTTTCCGATAGTGTGATTGTGGTTTCCTGAAGCGTTATGCCGTTCACGATGTGAATCCGTCCGTTCCATGCTTCTCCATAGTTGTGAGCATAGTAGTATATATGTCCGTTGTAGGTATCCATGTTGGATATGTTTGTGTTTATATGACGGATACTCATGTCGTTCAAATCGACTATTGCCAACCCTCCGTGCATATCGGCATAGTCGCCTGTATATGATATGGCAAGATGGCTGTTGTCCAACTTTTTTATTTTTTGTGGATTTGTGCCGACAGTTATTTTTCGTGTCTCGCTAAACGTTGTAAGGTCTACAACCGACATGGTTGAATCGTACTCTGGATTCCCGGCAGCATCCTGTTTCCAGGTATTCAAAACATATAGGTTGCTTCCGTTTATACAAAGACCTTCTGGTTGCAGGCCGCTGAGCTGGCATGTGGCTTCGATTTGCAGTGTGGAGGTGTCGATACGCACCACACTTGTAGGCGAATAGCAACTTACATATACCTTTCCACCAGCACATTCCAAATAGCGCGGCCCTCGGTCTCCAAAATCTATTCTGGACGACTTGCCACTCTTGCGGTCAATAGCTTCCACAGTGTTCGAGCCCCATACGGTGACATAAATTCTGCTGCCATATACCGCCACATCCTGGGCCACGTCGCCGAGTCCGCGTCCGTTCAGCTTCGCGAAAGCACCGTTAGTGATGCTCATGTCGCTATAATCTATCACGCTCAATTCGGCCTCGTTGTTGCCCCATCCGCCTTCGTTTAGCACAATTGCGCCGTGTTCGGGTAGTTTGGTGGTCACATCTTCGGGTTTGTCTTTTCTGCATCCGCTGGCCAACAGAAGGATAATGATGCAGGTTGTCGGTAGAATCTTTATTGTGTGGTGTACCATACTTGTATAATTATTGTGTGTTCGCTTTTTTGTAATTACGTTGCTTGCATTCTGACGATTGTTGCTTTCACAGTTCAAATACGGCAGATATCCTATAGTTGCGTCCCATCATGGGGTAGCTGCGAACTATTTCATACTGTACGTCGAAAATGTTCAGCACTTGTCCTTTCAGTTTCAGTCGGCTGCCGTTGCTGAAGGAAAACGTGTGGGCAAGGGTGATGCCCTGGTCGCAATAGGGTTTCAGCCTTGTGTCGTCGGTGTTCTGCTGACGGTAGTAGCGGCTGCCTACTATCATGGCTGCATAGCCCAAGTCAATCCATGGCGTCTCGAAATAGATTGATGCACCACCCGAATTCCGCGGAGTGTAGGGTATCTGGTGTCCGTATGTTTTCGACTGCCGGTCGGTGCGGTCGGTGGCTTGCTGAAAGGCATAGTTTCCTCCAACTGTCAGACTGTACCGACCGATGGCCATTGTGTAGTCTAATTTTGCATCCACTCCGTAAATGTCCACACGTCCGAGGTTTATCATCGACCAGAGAAACATGTTTTGCACAGGTATGGCTATTAGTTTGTCGCTAACGCGGTTGTAGTAGGCGTCTGCCACAAGTTGCAGGCGATAATCCGTATTGTATGGTCGACTTGTAACTCTTTCTTGGCTTGCCGGCTGATTGTTTGTCGTCGTGGACTGTCGTCTCCATAGATATGTTAATCCTAAGTTGTGCTGCGTGGCCTTTTCGGGTTTAAGTTCGCGTGTTATGGAATAGTAGTACATCTCGTTGAAATTGGGTATCCGGTAGTTCTCCTTGAAGAAGTATCTGACGCGAAGTCCGGCGTTTTTGAATGGTTTCACGTTGAGTCCGGCGTAGGGCGAAAATCGGCGGTAGGCTTGTTTAGACATCGGATTGCCCGACGTTTTTGTCGACACTGTTGTTGCCATCTCTTCGGCTATGGTGGCCAGTACGTTTGCCGAGGCCGAAAGCCAGCTGTTGTCGTAGGCCACGGCCAGCACGGTTAGCGACGAAATGCGTTTCACAAGGTTGTTCTTTTCCAAATTGCTTACCAGTGTGTTGTATGCCACGTCGCTGGCCAGACTCAATTTCAATCCGTCTACGGGGCGGTACACCGCCGTGCCGCTGCCATACAACTCCTGCTGCAAGTAAGTGTTTCTTATGCGGCTTGTGGCGGCTGTATCCTCGTAAAGGTCATCGGTAAGCTGGTATTTCACTATTGCTTGTGCCTTCACTCTCTTGCCGTTGTAGCGGTATTTCGCTTGTGCGAAGAATAGACGGTCTTCACTGTGTTCCGATTCTTTTGTGTGATAGTATATCACCGGCCCCGGAAGTTCGTGTCGACTTTGCATATAATGTGCCTTGGCGGTAATGTCGTGTTGTGAGTTGATGGTATAGAACATGTTGGCATCGGCTGTGGCCATCCACATGCGCGAGTTTGTGCGTCGTTCTCGCGAGCTGCTGTCTTGTTGTGTTGGTGTGTAGTATAGCGTGAACGGATAGTCGCCTTTTGAGGTTATGTAGTTGCCCCACAGTGTGTAACTCAATTTTTTTGTTACACGTCGCTCAAACGAAAGGGTGGGGGAGTATGTGTGGAACGATCCTCCCTCAAACCCCACTTTAAGGTTGAACGGACGGTATTCCTTGAATGTTGGATTCAGCGTTTCCATCATCACCACGTTGCCCGCCGCAAAAGCTCTGGCCGACTGTAGTGGTGTGTCGTGTTGTGCGTTTGAAAAGCTTACATAGGCGCTGTTGCCCAAAAGGTACCGTCCCAAGTCAATTTGACCATTTTGGCAGTCGTTCACGGCCACTCCGTCAATTATCAGCGAACTGAATTGACTTCCCAAACCGCGGGCCGACATTGTCTTGATGCCACCCACACCTCCGTAGTCTTTTACTGTGACTCCGTTCATTTGCTTGACGGCATCACTCAGCTGCACGGCTCCCGACTGCTCTATTTTTTCCACTGTTACAACTTGCGTCGGTGTAGAGGTGTATGTCTCCGATGGCGGTGCCTGCGCGCTCACCCGTACTTCATGCAACAGGTGGCGTTTCACGGTGTCTTGACACACTGCTGTGCATGGAACCAGCAGAAAACACAATGTTATGTAATACGACAAATTCTTCATGACCACTCCTCCGCGAGAGTGTTTGTTCGACGATACCCAGGTTTGGCAGGTCTTCTGACTTTACCCTTTCTGTCCGACGCCTTCCCGCACTATATGGCGCAGTGGCTCTTTTGTCGTACATCCTTCAACAACTTATCAGTTACTTCTGGGGGTTTACAGCAGCGGGACTGTCCGGGATTTGCACCCGTGTTCCCTTTTCACATCTGTTCGATGACCAAACCAGTGTGCAAAGTTACAATTTTTTTCATAATCATTAATTCGGGCACAATACAAGTAATCTAATGACGTTAATAGAAAAAAAACTAAATGCTATGCTTAACGTGACTCTCATGATTTTTGCAGGTGGTACAGGGCTGATGTGGCTCGCCTTTATAGCCCTTTCGATTATCAGCTTTATTGTGAGCAAAAGTGTCGAATCGAAATTCAGAAAGTATGCCAACATTCCCATGAACTATGGTATGACTGGACGGCAGGTGGCAGAGAAGATGCTCTATGACAACGACATTCACGATGTCACTGTGCAGGAGGTAAACGGCACACTCAGCGACCATTATAATCCCGCGAACAAGACCTTGAACCTGAGTCACGATGTATACCACGGAACTAGTGTCGCTGCCGCTGCCGTGGCCGCTCACGAATGCGGACACGCCGTGCAGCATGCCACGGGCTATGCATGGCTGCAGATGCGGTCGACTCTTGTACCTACGGTCAGCTTCTCCAATAAGTTTGTCATGTGGCTGCTTTTGGCAGGCTTGCTTTTGGTAAACAAACTCGGCACGACTCTCCTGCTCATAGGAATCGGTCTTTATGCCATAACTACGATTTTCTCCATCGTGACACTACCAGTCGAAATTAACGCATCGAAACGGGCGCTGGTATGGCTGAACACCCACAACATCACATCGCCCGACACCCATCGGTATGCCGAAAGTGCTTTGCGGTCAGCTGCCTACACCTATGTCATGGCAGCACTTACCTCGCTCGCCACGCTGTTTTACTACATTATGATATATAACAGACGATAATATGTATTGAATAAATACATCCAGCATTGCTTAAAGTTATTTCCAAACTTTAGAGTTAAAAAGTTATCAGTGTTTAATCGGCTGATAACTTTTTTGTTATAAATCTGTGTTGCAAAAAAATGATACGGATTTTTGATTGATATTGTGTACATTTGCATTTCAAACAGTCGCATGATATGCAACAAACAGAAACTTAAATGGCAAGAAGTGATGTGAATGACTCACCGTTGATGCGGCAGCATGCTGAAATGAAACGCAAGTTTCCTGATGCAATGCTGCTTTTCCGCGTAGGCGATTTTTACGAGACTTTTGGCGAGGATGCCCGCAAAGCGTCGAACATACTCGGCATAACGCTCACACGCAAGGCTTGCGGTGGCGGTTCTTACTGCGATTTGGCTGGCATTCCATACCACGCCATCGACCAATACCTGCCGCGTCTTGTACGTTCAGGGTTGCGTGTGGCCATTTGTGAGCAACTCGAAGATCCCAAGACAACCAAAGGTCTGGTAAAACGCGGTATAACCGAGTTGGTGACACCGGGGGTGTCTTACAACGACAATGTGCTTGAGGTAAAAGAAAACAACTTCCTGTGCGGCCTTCACTTAACCGACAAAATCCATGGTATCAGTCTCCTCGACGTGTCGACTGGCGAATTCTATGTGGCGCAGGGCGACAGCGAATATATCGACAAGCTGCTTCAGAGTTTCTCTCCTTCAGAGATAATACTCCAGCGCAAAAAGCAGCAATGGTTTAAGGACAATTTCTCTGAAAGATATTATCTCAACACTTTCGACGACTGGGCTTTCACGTTCGACTTCGCCGAGGAGCTGCTTCGCAAGCAGTTTGGCACAACCTCTCTCAAAGGCTTTGGCGTGGACGACCTGACAGAAGGTGTCGTAGCAGCCGGAGCCGCTCTTTATTACCTTCAGGAAACGCAGCACAATCGCACACAACATATAACCAAGATAAGCCGCATTGACGAGAACCGCTTTGTCTGGCTCGATAAGTTCACCATCCGAAACCTTGAACTTGTTCATTCTCCGCATGATGAGGCCAAAACCCTTCTTAATGTTCTCGACCAAACACTTACACCCATGGGTTCGCGCCAGCTGCGCCGCTGGATTCTTATGCCGCTGAAGGAAATTGGTCTAATCGAAGAACGCCTCAGTGTGGTGGACTACCTTGTTCGTGACGGCGATTTCAGGCAAAAACTGCAGCAGTCTGTACGCGGTATCGGCGACTTGGAACGTTTGACTTCAAAGGCCTCCGTCGGTCGTATCAACCCGCGTGAGCTGATTCAGCTTCGCCGCTCACTCGATGGCATAAATAATTTGAAGTCCATCTGCGCATCAACAGCCGACAAGTCGCTTATTTCTATTGGTGATCAACTCAACCCCTGCCACATGTTATACGAACGGCTTTTGTCCGAGCTCAACGAAGATGCCCCCCTAAAACTCGACAAGGGCGGTGTGATTGCAGCAGGCGTGAACAAGGAGCTTGACGAACTCCGAAATATGGCGGGCAGTGGCAAGGATTTCCTTGCTCGTATGCAGCAGGAAGAGAGTGAGCGTACTGGCATACCGTCGTTGAAAATAGGCTTCAACAACGTGTTCGGTTACTTCCTTGAAGTCACCAACACTCATCGCGACAGGGTTCCTTCCGAATGGATTCGGAAACAGACGCTCGCTAATGCCGAACGCTATATCACTCCTGAACTTAAACAATACGAAGAGAAAATCCTCGGTGCGGAAGATCGTATCCTCGCAATCGAGTCGCAGTTATACGGCAATATAATTGCTGCTCTCAGCGAATATATTGTCCCGATACAGAACGATGCCCACCTTGTAGCCAAACTGGATTGCCTGCAGAGTTTTGCTTCAGTATCGCTTTCGAACAACTATTGCCGCCCAACCTTGTCCGACAATGATGTTATCGACATCACCGACGGTCGTCACCCTGTTATCGAGACTCAACTGCCACTCGACAACCAATATGTGGCCAACAGCGTACGCCTCGATCGCGACAGTCAGCAAATCATCATTATCACCGGCCCCAACATGTCGGGCAAGTCTGCTCTGCTGCGCCAAACAGCTCTTATTGTACTTATGGCACAGATGGGGTGCTATTGTCCTGCCAAAACCGCATGTATTGGTGTAGTCGACAAAGTATTCACCCGCGTCGGCGCGTCCGACAATATATCTTCAGGCGAATCTACTTTCATGGTCGAGATGAACGAGACCGCCAGTATTCTCAATAATGTGTCCGACCGCAGTCTTGTTCTACTTGACGAGATTGGGCGCGGAACCAGCACCTACGACGGTATCTCCATCGCATGGGCAATAACCGAGTATCTGCACGAGCAACCATCAATTCGCCCCAAAGTGATGTTCGCCACGCACTACCATGAACTGATCGAGATGGCTGACCGCTATGAGCGCATCAAGAATTTCCACATATCGGTCAAGGAAATCGGCAAGCGTGTGCTTTTCCTTCGCAAACTCGAACCTGGTGGAAGTGAACACAGTTTTGGCATCCATGTGGCTCGCATGGCAGGCATGCCCCCTACTGTACTGAAACGCGCCAACGCAATGCTTGACATTCTCGAATCAAAAAACGAGAGCATCTCAACTTTCGAGAAAAAAGGAAAAAAAGTTTCCGTCGACGAAAACAAAATACAGTCAGCGGGCTACCAGTTAAGCTTTATCCAACTTGACGATCCAACACTGCTTGACATTAGAGACCGTTTGCAAGATATTGATATTGATACGCTAACTCCAATAGAAGCGTTGATGAAACTAAACGAAATAAAAAATTTGGTGAAGAAAAAATAAAAAAAAATTTCTTTTTCCGAAAAAGTTCGTACCTTTGCACTCGCTTTTCGGAAGAAAATGCCAAGCGGAAATAGCTCAGTTGGTAGAGCACGACCTTGCCAAGGTCGGGGTCGCGAGTTCGAGTCTCGTTTTCCGCTCAAGTTCTTTGAAAACGGACAATTGAAAATCTGTAATGCCACTTGTCCGTGTGATTGCAGAAACGCGGAAATAGCTCAGTTGGTAGAGCACGACCTTGCCAAGGTCGGGGTCGCGAGTTCGAGTCTCGTTTTCCGCTCTTTTTAAACTACAGAGCCTTGCGCTGTAAGGTTCGTGAAAGAGATGGGCTCTGGTGGTGGAATGGTAGACACGAGGGACTTAAAATCCCTTGACCGCAAGGTCGTGTGGGTTCAAGTCCCACCCGGAGTACTAAAAAACACGAGTTCTTTGAGATAAACGTATCCAGTTTGTCCACGTCCGATTTTTTGACGCCGACGTACTTTTCTGTACCGAGGCCAGGCTGGAGCGAAAAAACGATAAACGAGAGATGAATCAGTTGTCTTGGTAGCTCAGTTGGTAGAGCAATTGACTCTTAATCAATGGGTCCAGGGTTCGAGTCCCTGCCAGGACACTCTTCAGCGGGGTGTAGCGCAGTTGGCTAGCGCGCCACGTTCGGGACGTGGAGGCCGGAAGTTCGAGTCTTCTCACCCCGACATCCGCAAGGATGCACCGAAGCGTCGTCCGCAGACATCGGTCTTGCCACTTTAGCTCAGTTGGTAGAGCAACGCATTCGTAATGCGTAGGTCTGCGGTTCGAGTCCGCAAAGTGGCTCCAAATTCAAAGACAGGGCGTGTGTCCTGTCTTTTTTTTGTTCTAACTCCCGCAAATAACATTGTCACAAAAAATAATTCAAAAAAACAAAAACATGGTTAAACAGTACGAAACCGTTTTCATTGTAACTCCCGTTTTGTCTGACGATCAGATGAAGGAAACGGTCGAGAAGTACACCAACTTCTTGAAAGATCACGGTGCGGAGATTATCTTCACCAACAATTGGGGAATGCGCAAGCTTGCCTATCCAATCAAAAAGAAAACCACCGGCTACTACTACCTTATTGAATTCAAGGCTGAAGGTAAGCTGATTGCCGAACTCGAGACTGCCTACAAGCGCGACGAACGCCTGCTGCGTTTTCTCACCGTGGCTCTCGACAAGCATGCAGTGGCTTATAACGAAAAGAAACGCAACGCAAAAAAAGAGAATGTTGAAACCACTAACGCCGCTCCCGCACCCGAAAATGGCGAGGCATAGTGCAAAATCCTTGGATTCAGACTTTTTCTAATTCATTAAAGAAATCTAACAACAATATCAAAATGGCAAACGAAACCGAAATAAAATATTTGACCCCCATAGCAGTCGAAACGCAGCGCAAGAAATACTGCCGATTCAAAAAACTCGGCATCAAGTATATCGACTATAAAGACGCAGACTTTCTGCTGAAATTCGTCAACGAACAGGGCAAGATTCTCCCTCGCCGCATTACCGGTACGTCAAACAAGTATCAGAAAAAAGTGTCACAGGCCGTGAAGCGTGCCCGCCACATTGCCCTTATGCCCTATGTGGCCGATTGTCTCAAATAAAAATAGGAGGAAGCAAGAATGGAAATTATACTGAAACAGGATGTGGCCAATTTGGGCTACAAGGACGATATCGTTAAAGTGAAGAACGGCTATGCCAACAATTACCTTATTCCGCAGGGAATGGCCATCATCGCCACTCCGTCGGCAAGAAAGGTACTCGCCGAAAACATCAAACAGCGCGCCTTCAAAGAAGAAAAAATCCGCAAGGATGCCGAAGCTATGCAGTCGGCTCTCAACGGCAAGAGCGTAAAGCTCATTGCCAAAGTCGGTGAAAACGGCCAACTCTTTGGCTCTATTACCAACCAGCAGGTGGCCGAGGCTCTTAAAGAGCAACATAACTATGATGTCGATCGCAAGCACATCGTGGTCGACGGCGACAAAATCAAGTCGATAGGCGAATACACTGCCCTTGTCAACATTCATCGCGAAATCAAAGCCGAGGTGAAGATTGAGGTCGTTGCTGAATAAGAGACCTGAATTTCTTTATTTAATTAGCAAACCCGGTAGCAGCCAATGCACCGGGTTTTTTGCTTTGTCACCATGAAAAACATAGCGGGGATATGCATCGGCATATCCCCGCTATGGTGTCTAATGGCTTTGTTGCCCTCCCTATTTTTGATAGGTGTAGGTGTATGTTATCTCGCTAACGGTGGTCATTGCAGGCAGGCTCGTGGTGTATTGCATTGTTTGCGTAACGGGGTATTTCTTTTCGTAGGTGTATGTGCTGACAGGTTCTTCGGGCGATGTTGTGGAAAGCAGGTTGTTTTCGCTGGCCATAGAAGGGGTGTACGGCTCGTCGTTGTAGAGTCCATAGTATGGATTTTTCATCTCATCGTAGGTCAATGCAATCGATGATTTTCCTCCGTCGGTGGTTGTGGTGACGGATGTTATGTTGTTGTCGGTCCATGTCAGCTCTACGGTCTCTTTTGATTCGGATGTTCCTTTTGTAGCGTTGTGGGCGTGTGATGAAGGAATTACAAATCCACATGGTTTCATCATTTCCTTGTATACAGCGTCAATTTCAGCTGCTTTGTCTGAACTGTAGTCGTAGTAGCCGTAGCGTATGGTTTCATAGCTGCTTATTTTCTTGTCGGTGTGGGTGTAGGTGGTGGCGTTGAGCAGTTTCCCGTTGGCGTAGTACATGGATGACTTCAGCCACTTGCCGTCGTACTCAAACGTCATGTAGTATTCAATGTCCGTGGTTTTGGTGTCGATGCGTGTAAGCTGCTTTCCGTTGTAGGTGTAGGTTGTGGTACTTCTGATTGTTGTCCCGTCGGTGTCGAAATGGCGAATCTCTTTCAGCAGGTTGCCGTCCCATATCCACTCTTGCGACTTGTATTTTGGCACTGACCGGCTTGTCGATATGCCAGTTGCCGTGACAGTCGATGTCGTTTTCGATTCAAGGTAGATGGTCGAGATCTTTTTTTTCGGAGTGTAAACACCGTCTTTTGTGCAGGAGGCGAACCCCGTAATAAGCATCACGCCCATAAGTGCAAATAGAGTATTTTTCATTGTAATGGTGTTTTGTGTTATTCTGTTTCTGCTGATGATTGGTTCTCGGATGGGTCTTCGGTGGCTGCTGGAGCTTCAATCTCTGCCGTTTCTTCGACCTGTTCGGTAGTTGTCACGTTTTTGCTGGTATTCTTTTGCCAGGGTAGATTGTGGGTAAAGTACAGTATGCCAAAGGCGATGGCGGCTATCACAAGGAGCCAATAGATGATTTTGCGCCACAACGGGGTTTTCTTGTCGGCGAATGGGTCTTTCATAACCAGTTTCGGGTATTTGGCAATACTGGTCAGCGTTGCGCCGAATGCGGTGTTGATGCGTATCTTTGAGTTGATAGCCCATCCGTTGGCGTTCAGGACTGGTCCGAGATTGCGCTTGCGCAGTTTTAGCCATGCCAAAAGCATTGACGGTCCGCTTATAACCACGACGATGGCCAGTATCATCAGCGGCAGGTTGTACCAGTGCTGTGTTATGCCGGCTGTCAGTTTGACAAGGGCTTGCCCGATGAAACCGATGGCCATGCCAATGGCAGCGAATATACCGGCAAATTTGGCAATGTCGAACGGTGTGGCTTTTTTGGCACCGGATTCGGCTGCATTCATTTGGTTGTTGGCCTTGGCCATGTTGGTTGCAAGTTCGGTGGTTGAGTTGTCGGCCTTGGCTGTCATCTCCTCAAACTGCTTGCTTTCTTTTTCGCTTGCCGATTTCGTGATCTTGTCAGAAATCCATTTCCCGAATTTTCGATAGGGACTCCAAAATGCCTGCCGTATGCTTATCGGGTTGTCGATGATTTTTGTTACCGTGGCATCCCAGTCGAGTCCGTTTCTGTCGTAAAACAGTGCGTTTTTGCCCTCGTAAAGGCTGTCTACGTCGCCGTTGGTGAGTGCGGCTGCGATTTCCATTGTTTCGCCTTTTGCTTTCGAGGTGCAGGTGCAGTAGATGAGGTAAATTCCGCTTGTGCCAGCCATTGCTGCCTGTTTGCCCATATCGCTCACTTTTACGCACAGCTCGCAGCAGCGCTGGTCAATATATAGCTTTCCGGCCTGAAAAACGGCTTGGTCTTTGTCATTCCGGTTGTAGAAATCCTTGAACACCACATAGTTGTGGATTAGCTTGAAAAAATCGCGGCAGAGTCTTAGAAGTTTCTCCACGGGTTCGATGGCTGCGGCGTGTGTGGCCAATTGTGCGGCGATGGCCTCATTCATCGCTTTTTCGCCTTCGTCTTTCCAAGCGGTGTATTTGTTTATTTTTTCAAGTATGGCTGTCCATTCATCCTCGCTTAAGGTCTCTTTGCCGCCAAGTTCGCTGTCAAGCACCAATGCCCTGAGGTCGGCCATTGCAGATTGCCATGCGGGGTTGATGCCTGTGGTTATGTTAAGAATACCGTCGCGGTTAGGGCGGGAGAGTGGGTATTCGGCTATCTCTGCAATGTTTTCGCTGAGGTTGCCGTCGCTTATGGCTGCTATCTTTTCGACTTGCACGTCGAGAGCTGCGGTTGCATCCTCGTCAAATTGTGCCAGTTTGCAGCGCATGTAAAAGTCGTCCATTTTTTGCCGCAGAGCGTTCACCGCTTTTTCGGCGGCATCACTTTGGTCGCCGTAGGGCGGCGTGAATGTCTCTGTCGCATCGGCGGTGTATTCCGACTTGCATTTCTCCTCAAAAATGGCCATATATTCGTTCACATCGGCAAGCGAAATACCCCCTTGTCCTGTTTTCTCCAGTTTTGAGAGTATAAGGTTTGCGGCTTCTATGACTTGTTTTCCCTCGTCGGTATCGCTCTTTATTTCGTTGAAGTCGATATGGTTTTTGCCATCAAGTAGGTAGTCCATGCTTTTAAGCACTTTCTTTAACCATTCCGAGGCTGCGATCATTTCGTTTACCCGAATCTTTCCGTCGCCGTCAATGTCCATAAGCTGGAGTGTCTTTTCGTCAAACTCCAGGCCCTTGACCGGACAACTCAAAACGGTCCAAAGCTTTTGGTCAAGTTCGTTTAGGTGGGCGATATCCTCGCCGGTCTCGATGTTCACGCGTGTAACGCCGCCCACGACGCTGTATTTCCAGTCGTAGCCTTTTTTAGCAATGAGTTTCGCCATAGTGTTGCTGTTTGTGTTTTTTAGGATTGCAAATTTACTATAAAAAATTGAATTATCGGATACAAGGATAATCGCATTTTTGATGAATTGCCATTCCAATTTTCAAGCATCCGAAAAACAGCCTGATTTTTGTCAGCTGGAAAACATGTCCTCAAAATCACTCTGTTTTTTGTGCTTTACACCCAATTGTCTGAAGCCTTTTTTGTTTTTGCAGTGACAAAAAAAGTTGCCACGATTGGTCAGTATGTGGCAACTTTTTGGGGTATTGAGTTGATAAATTGTTAGTTGTAGCTGTGCATTCCTCCAAGTATCATGTTTACTCCGAAGTATGTGATGATCACACTCAAGAATGCTGCGATACAATATATGTAGAATGCCTTTTTGCCATTAAGCACATTGTCGTATAAGGGTATTGCGTAGACGAGCAGGGTTATGAGTGCCCAAACCTCTTTGGGATCCCATGCCCAATAACGGCCCCATGAAATGTTGGCCCATACAGCTCCGATTATGATGCCGAGTGCGAGGAGCGCGACAGCGGGATAAAGCAGCATAAGGTTTAGCTTGCGATACTCTTCGCTCCCTGTGGCAAGGCCTGCAATGCCGCCCATCATGATGAAGAAGAAGAGTGCGTAGGAACACATTATCACGGTCACGTGCAGGGTGAGCAGCGGCGAGTTGAGCACTGGCATAAGGTTGGTGACGGGTGGATTGCTACCGCTCATCATGGCTGCCAGCAGACAGAACCCCATGGTGAGCATTCCGGCGGGCAAGGCTTCCGGATAACGTCGGCTGAAGGTAAGGGCGACAATTCCGATAACGAGTGCCATAAGATTCATGCTGTCGAAACCGCCGGCCATCGGAGCATGTCCACCCGCTATCCATCGCAGAACGAATATCAGCAGGATGAATGCTGTGAGCAAGGCCACCCATATGGTAGCGGATACTGTCATCCATTTTGGCATGGTTCTTGTTTTGCCGTCTTTTCGCACGCGACATACAAGGCTGTAGGCAAAAGCCAGCAGACCCACTGTGATACACGCCATGGCAAGCCAGCGTCCAGTTGTCAGGGCGTTGTACATACGCTCGGCTCGAACACGTGCCTTGACTGGCGTATAGCGTTTTTCCTGATATTGCCGTGTCTTGTCGAACGCGGCTTCAAGACCGGCGAAGTCGCCTTTGGCCACAAGTTCTTGGAAATAACTGAGGCTTCGACGCACAAAGATGTATTCGTCGTTATTGGCATTCAGAGGCAGGTTGTCGCTCTGTCCATACCAGTTCAATGTGCCAGTGCTGTCCGTCACTGGGTAGATTTTGAGCAGTTTGCCCGACTGAAGCATTTTTACAAGGTTTTGCCTTTCGGCTGTGGCACGCAGGCTTTTGTCGGTTGCTGGGGTTACCGTAATGGTGTCGAGAAACATCAGTTGCGACATTGAGGCACGGCTGGCTTCGAGGCCGTAGGCCTGCATCCACTGGCCTCGCTTCACCTTGATGGCTGGTTCATCGACCCATTCGTAATAGTAGAAAAGATAACCGCTGAGTACCTGTTCCGGGGTGAGGCCGTGGTAGGTCGCGTTGCCGGTGAGTTTTGTCGTAAAATCCTTGGCCAGTGTCTGCAGTGGGCACACGCGCCCTTTGTAGAGTACATGCAGCTGTCCCATTTTGTCTGCCGTCTGTCGCGGCAGGGTGTTTGGTGTGGCCGACGCGGTGACTGGTAAGAGCAACAAAAGCGCAATGGCCGCTTTCTTCAAAAGACGACGATACTGACCCCGTGGATCGAACATCAACCACAGCAGCCCGGCAATAAGCATTACATATCCGCAGTATGTCACTGCTATACCCCACGGGTCGTGCGACACGCTGAGGGTCGACGAGCCGTCGTCCCCATAGTCTTCTTGATAAAACCTGTAGCCCTTGTGTCGCAATATGTTGTTCATCGAAATGGTCTGTCTTTCGCCATCAACGGTGACATGGCTTACAAAATCCATTGGCGACTGCGTCCCAGTATATGAAATTATTTCGAACTGATCCAGTGTGATACTGAATGGCAGTTGCTTCACACCCGAATGTTCTGTCTCGAACTCGCAGGTGGCCACTCCGGGCATGAGTTTTACGCTGCCGTGCCGACCGACCCATGTCGTCAGGCCGCCCCCAAGCAGGATGAGCAATATGGAGGTGTGGGTAAGCAGGAGACTTGGACGCTGCCACATTTTTTCGTTGATAATTCGTGCAAGTGTGCCCAGTCCCAGCATGGCTAATATAACGATGAACCACCAGCGGCTGTAAATCCTCGTATCAGGGTTCATTCTTTCAAAAAAGGTACTGGTGGCCAGTATTATGGCCACCAGCACCATTAATCCTACTTGGATTTTTTTCATTGGGTTTGTTGTCTTAACAATTTAAATATTACGGATGCGGCATTGACCGCGATCCATCGCATTGAATTATATTGCATCGATGAATTTCACAACTGCATCGCGATCGGCCTTGCTCAAAGCACGGAATTTTTTGACGCTTTGGTATGCATCGCTCTGGCGGTTGCCGTGCCACATGATGGCTTCAATCACGTTGCGTGCGCGGCAGTCGTGCAGCCGGTCGGCGGCTCCGGTGCAAATCTGGCTCAGGCCGCGTCCCCAAAGTGGAGTGGTGCGGCACCAGCCAGTGCGAATGTCGTTCTTCATGAACAGGCGGTGCTGGACAAGGTCGCTGTATGGCCAGATTTTCTGTTTCGGATAGCGCGGCAGCCGACTGTCGCCGTCTCTGAAAAATCCGGTAGGGTCGGTAAAGTTGTCGTTGCCGGTAGTCCAGGATGGACGGTGGCATGAAGCGCATCCCATTTCGCTGAATAGCTTTTTGCCACGCTGCACTACGCTGTCGTTTATGTTACGAGCGGCCGGCACGGCGAGCCCGCGATGCCAGACCATGAAGTTGACATAATCTTGGTCGCTCATTTCGGCTGGCAGCGTATCGCAGGTCAGGTAGTTGTAGATATCCTGCTCCACGTTCCCGGTTTTGTTCCACTGTGGGAAATAGTCATAAAACGATGCCTGCACTTCGGGGTCTTGCGACGATTGGGTGGCGTAAATGGTTCCGTTGAGGTCGAGATAGTGCTTGCGTTTGTTGCTGCGCGTCACATTGGTGATGTTCCAGATTGCGTTTGAACCGGGGGCATCCTGCAATGGGCCGCGTGTCAGTGCATAGGTGTAGCGTTTGGGGTGGTTGGTGTTGCCATACATGGCTGTGGGTGCCCATGTGCTTCCGGCCCACATCGCAGGATTGAGCACTGCTCCGGCATCGGACTCCTTTTTGTATTGGGCTTCCAAGTCTTTGTCGTCTATGGCGTCAAGCAGCCCTGTGCCGTATATCCCGATCGTGGTCTCAAGGCGGAATGCCAGATCGGAGTAGTTGTTTACAAGCGGTGCGTAGAATGCACCCTCTGGAATGACCACTTCAGGGTAGATTAAATCGTATCTTTCCCCGTCGGGGAAGCGGTTGCCCCACTCGTCGGTGTAGGAAAGCCACATAATCTGAATCTGGTCCTCGTCAATAGGCGCTTTGAATGGAGCCACGGCACGTGTCTGCGGCATACCAGCCACAGATGGCTCGTAAGCGTTTGTGTTCTTGTTATAGACCACCAGCAGGTAGCCGTTGCCCCAGTCGTCGGCGTTGTAGCGCTCCATACGGCGTCCGTGTCCGTAGCCCGGGTGACAGGCTTCGCAGCTGCTGCGAACATAAACAGGACCCAAACCGTTGAACGGTGCGTTGTTTTGTGTTATCGTGCGCTCGAAAAAATATTCGCCATATTTGAATTCGTTAACCAATCCGGCGTTTTCGACCGCAGGTGTGGGGTCTTCGTAGGCCGATGCCGAGGTGTTGAATGTGGTTCCCAGGCGACCACCTGCATATACCTCCTCGTTTTCGTTGTCGGTATCTTGTCCCTCAGCCGGATCAATTCTGCATGAGTAGAAGCACATCATGCTTGCGGCAACAAACAGTGCTGCCAGTTTTTTACTTGTCTTCATTAGTTTTAGTGTTTTGGTGAGTATAGTTGTGTGGGCAATTACAGGTCGGCTATCTTGCTTTTGGCTTCAGCAAGTGCCTCGTCGAGTGCCTGGCATGCTGCGAGTGCTGCTCCGTTGCGGGCATCGTTTCGGTTGTTTACAAACGGGCGGGGCATTGCATCGATTTTCGACAGGGCATTGCTTATGGCGTCGGTCACTTTCTTGTCAAGCTCGCTGTCGCGGTCGGCGATATACTTGTGTAGCGACTTGTTTTCGTCGCGTTGTCCTTCGATGCCACCATAGTATGCGTTCTCAACGCTTATTATGTTGTTGTAGAAGTCGATGGTGGATGTCTGGCTGTAGGGGGATTCTATATAGCTTGCATCTTCATCGCTGTAGGGTTTGCCGATTTTGGATGTCCCCACTTCATCGGCAATGGCTGCGCAACCGTCGAGTATTTCCATCATCGCATGTGCCATGCTTGCATAGTGGCTTCCCGGTTGTCCGGCCGAGGTCATATTCTCGCCGTAGCTCAATGCTCCTCCGCTGACGGTGTAGGCCAGCTCGAGGTCGTTAAGTTTCGCCACGTGCGCGGCGGGCGCGTTCGCTTCGCCTGCCCATGCCACTTCAAGCTGGAAACAGCGGTTGCGCAGGTCGCCCGCCACCGCTGTCGCGTAGATGAGCTCTTTGTCGCTTATCGTGCCCACAGCTTTGGGCGTCCCGTTGCTGAAGATGATATACTCTATGCCGTGAAAGCCCAAAAGGGCGTTGCCAAGAATCTCGCCGGCATACTGGTCGCCGTCTTCCGAATTCATGGCATTGATTTGCGCCTCGTTGGTCATCATGGTGTTGAATGCGTCCTCGTCTAAAGGCCAGGAGTCGATGTGAGGGTCTATGCCGTAGTCGCCAGCCGCTCCAAAAAGAAAGGCTTCACTCTTTTCCCACCATGCACGCGCGTTAAGAAAGGTCTCGCACACTTGGTTCAGGGCTTCCTGGCTTTTTGTCTCTTTCAGTGTCTGCATCTGACTTGCCAGTTGTTCGGTGTAAGTGGCCAAATTTTTGTATGTCGGCACCACCGTGTGGTTTACATACTGCTCGGCGACTGACGCCATGGCGCTTTCGTCGTCAATTTCCACCTTGTCTTTTTTGCACGATACAACGCCCACCATTAGCGTGGCGGCGATAATTGCAATTTGTGTTTGTTTTAGTTTGAAATTCAGTTGCATAAGTCTTGTTTTTTAGTATTATTATGTGTTTATTGTTTTTCTTTTGTGTGTGGGCATGGTTTAGTATGTCGCTGATAACTTGGTTATCAATGTCTGTTGAACATGGCTGCCCACGTGATTCCAACTGCAAACCAGGGCTCATTGTTGTACTGCGTGTTGAGTGTCCGTACTCCACCTTCTGCTTTGACCACAATTTGAGGTATTGGGGCATAGTTGATACCACCGCTGAAACAGAGTCGTTCGCTCCACTGGTAGTCGTTGAAACCATAGGGCGGGTTGTACGAGTCGTAGTAGTCGGCACGACCAAACACCACGAGTTTCATTTTGTTCAGCTTGGTGGTGTGGAATATGTCGTATCCAACCTCCAATCCTGCCGCAATCGCACTTTCTCCCACTTCCGTATGGGGGTAGGGCGAACCGTTGCTGTTTGAAAGTCGGCGGTTGAAAACCGAAATCGCGTCCGCCTGGTCAAGATGGCCGTAATCAAAATTTCCTCGCGCAAGAAACCCTCCGTAGCTACACTTGAAGTCGAATGCTCCAATGGCCACCGTGCCTTTCACCCCTTTGTATTTCTCGGCGTTGCTGGTCACTATGTCGTTGTTGAATGTGTTTCCCACGTAACCGCTCAGGCTTAGGCGCCAATGAGGCAATGTGTAGTCCACACGGGCTGCGAAAGCGAGCCTGTTGGCCGGACGAAACTCGTAGGGCGAGGCCGAGGCCTGATTTGCCCACCGTCCTACCGAAAACATGCTCGAATTCAGTGCCGGCAGCAACTGTAGTTCGTAGCGCCAATGTTTGCTTCTGCCCCAAAAACTGATGCCAGTCTCGTGCCACGTGCATGGCAGTATTGTATTCTCGCCCTCGGGACGAAACACACCATAGAATTGTGTGGGCAGATGCGCATTGTTTGTCGCTCCAACCGGAACCACAATGTGTCCAGCACGGATGTTGGCGTATTGGTTAAACGATTTTTGCACCCAGAACTGTTCGAGTGCAACCTCTCCGCCCCGTTCGGTCTCTTTCTCGTATTCGCCGGTCTCCTCGGTTTCGAGCTCAATGGCGGCCTCAATTCCGCCATGCTCAAACTCTATCTCGGTGCCGAAACTCCATCCTTTTCCAAAATCATATCCCAACATGATTACAGCATGGGGCACATCTACCTGCCCGTGACCCTTTGCGTCGCGGTAGCGCTCAGCAAATGTGTAGCGGAAAACATTGTCGCTGTAGAAGTTATATTTGAATGTTGCCTCTCCGTATGTGCCTACCGTAAGCCGGTCGAGTACTTTTGACGCCTTCCCTCCCGTCGGTATCGTTATGGTGTCTTGTGCAACGGCATTGGCTATACATGATAGGGAAAATAATAGACAAATGGCTGTAAATCTGTGAACCATGGCAGTATGTGTCATATTTTTATTGTGCAAAAATATTTTCTTCTGTTTTTTTGTTACCTCACAAAAAATGATGAATTTTTAACATCGAGTAGCCAAATTTGGTGAAGCAAGTTCTTCTCGCGGACAATACATAGAGAATACATAGACATGATATAGACTGGATATAGACTTGACGTAGCTACGTAATGCAACATCAAAAACTGCACTGAATGTTCGAATGTTGGTATGTTTGTTGGCTCCACCTACATGAACCATTTAACCACGCGGCCTAAACAGTTTATTGTTTCTTTTACACAACCGTGTTCTACCCAGTTTTTATTTCAGAACGGCAACGTAGTCGGAAAAAATCAGAAAAATGTAGTATTTTTGCAGCATTGTTTATTAGGCGGGCACAACTCGGTGCCAACCAAGTCAAGCAGCAGCAAATAACACTAAAATACATCATTATGACTATCACAGAGCAAAATTTTGAAGAGATTATTAAAGGCAGTCTGCCTGTTATGGTTGATTTTGGCGCCACATGGTGTGGTCCTTGCAAGGCCTTGGCTCCCGTTGTCGAAGAAGTAGCCAAAGAATACGAAGGTCGTGCAGTGGTCGGAAAGGCCGACGTGGACGAATGCGCCAACCTCGCCGCACAGTTTCGCATCCGCAGTGTCCCCACTGTCCTTTTCTTCAAGGGTGGCCAAGCCGTAGACAAATGTGTTGGGTTGGTTTCGAAATCCACTCTCACCGAGAAACTCGATGCTATGCTGTAGCCACCGGTGACCGGCGGTCAGTTTTTGTCGGCTTTTGCCCAGGCTATGCACAGGCATGTTAGAGGTCGTCGAGCAATATAGAGGGCTTGAGTTTTTTGCACGCCATGTGGTGGAGGGCTTTATCACGGGTCTCCACCGTAGCCCGTTTCATGGCTTCTCGGTCGAGTTTGCCGAACATCGTCAGTACAACATCGGCGAATCCACTCGCAATATCGACTGGCGTCTCTATGCACGCACCGACCGGCTGTATGTGAAAAGTTACGAAGAGGAAACAAACCTGCGCTGCCAGCTGCTTATCGATCGGAGCGGGTCAATGCTCTTCCCCGTCGATGGCATGAACCGTCTGCAGCATCCAAACAAACTAACGTTCGCTGTCTATGGCACCGCACTTCTGGTTGAATTGCTGCAACGCCAGCGTGACGCTTTCGGACTGACGCTGCTCAGCGACGGAATCGACCTTCAAACCGAAACCCGTAGCAATGCCGCCCATAAACATTATGTCTATTCTGTCCTCGAGAGTATTCTCGCCACCGACCATAAGTCCGACCAGGCGGCGCGCAAAACATCTTTTGTCGAAGCCTTGCATCTTACTGCCGAACGCTTGCATCGCCGTTCGCTCGTAGTGTTGTTCACCGACACCTTCATACGCCAAGAGGAGTGGGAACCAATGCTCGATGCGTTGCGCCATCTGCGTCATTGTCGCCACGAGGTGCTACTTTTCCACACCTACGAGCAGGCACGCGAGCTCGATCTTTCTTTCGACAACCAGCCGACCGAGTTCGTCGACCTCGAAACTCACCGCAGATTGCGGCTCAACCCTGCCGATATTGCCGACTCTTACGTGGCCGAAATGCATCGTCGTCGCGACAGCCTCAAGCAAAAAACCGTCCAGTATGGCATCGACTACATTCCCGTTGCTATCGAAAAAGGCTTTGACCAGGTTATGATTCCCTATCTTCTGAAACGCAGCAGGCACTTTTGAAGGCCTTGTTCCGCTCGATTCGGCACGGAGACGGTTTGCAAATGCATACCATCCTATAAGCAGAAAAAGTTGAAAATTGAGTCCCGCAGTGAATAGTTGCAGATGTTGTCCACGACATTGTGGCGCTCGTCGCATGGAAACCACTTCCCATCCGGACGCTTCTGCCTCCGGCTTCTGCCATGCACCCGCCAATGTAGAGGTCGCAACCGTTTGTCGGCACACCGGCGAAGAACCGCCTTTATGTGGAGAAAAGGGCATCTGCAATGTTTTTTTCGCCCACTGTAACCTGCACTGCCTCTATTGTCAGAACCACGAAATCAGCGGCAGTCTCGTCGATGACTCGCTTATACGTTTTCGCTCTGTTGACGAACTTGTCGGGCAAATCGCTCTCGTTTTGCCATCCTGCGAAAATCTGGTCGGATTTGTTAGCCCCACTCATTATGCTTATGCAATCCCTCTCATTGTGCAAGCCCTGCATTCTCGCGGGCTGCATCCTACGATAGTCTACAATACAAACGCCTACGAGACAATCGACACCTTGCGGTTGGTCGAACCTTACGTCGACATCTATTTGCCCGATATGAAATACATGGACGGGCAACTGGCCCACCGCTATTCGTGGGCTGCTGATTATCCCGCTGTGGCCACTGCTGCGATAAAGGAAATGATTCGGCAGAAAGGAGGGGGGCTTCTCTGCGACAATCGCGGAATCGCCTTCAGGGGAGTCGTTGTGAGGCATCTCGTGCTCCCAGGACAAGTCGCTAATTCCAAGCGTGTTGTGCAGTGGGTGGCCGATGAACTGCCTTGGAATGTGCATCTCTCTGTCATGGCGCAGTATTACCCCAACAACAATTGCCTCGTCGACTCCCTCAACCGTACTTTGTCTCCCGACGAATACGCTCAAGTCGCGAATGTCGTGAATGAGGTGGGCCTCGTCAACGTGTGGCTCCAGGAAATTTCTTCAAACGAAAACTATAGGCCTGACTTTGCTAAATCTCACCCTTTCCAAACCCTCTCCTGAACATGAGAAAACCCAAGTACGACAAGGATCTGATGCCAACCACCGACGACACGGCCGTGCTGATGTGGAACCACCCCGACGAGCTTTATCGTCTCGCCATCGGACTTAATGGCGTCTATGGGCTGAATCTGGTTCGCGACGACGACCTCATGGTCTGCACGGCCCACAGCTCCATCGTTTGCCCCTGCTTCACCTACTGCGACAACATGCGCCAGCTTTTCTATGTTCTTGTCGGAAACCCGGTATTCAGCGGCGGCTTGGGTGGCAGGATGAACTATTACAGCGCTATTCTGATGATGACCGGCGACTACGCCTGGAACTGCCAACGCGAGATCTATAACGATATCTATGGCACCGTCCCCATCCCTCCCGATTACGACTGGAATGCAACGCAGAAATATGCCGCTCTCCAATCATTGCGCTCCTCTGTGGCTCAAGTCGACTATTTCGATTTCCGCGACGTCAGCAAGCCTTTGTCCTCTGTCTATGCCGGCTTTTCCGAAAGGGCTCTCTCCAAGGTCGACAACTATTTCCGCGAAATCGACACCTGTTTGAAAAACCTTATATTGGCTGTTGGCAACTCCCCTGACAACGATTATTTGTAAATTGCCTTTTTATTTCGTAACTTTGCAACTCCATACAGTATAACCTTTGTCCGTCCCCTCTATCCTTCTAATCTATCCTTCTAAACAGAAATATTCATTAAATAACAAAACATATCACCTATGACAATCAAAGATCTCGAACCGAAAGCTGTTTGGGCCAATTTCCACGCCCTCACCCAGTGCCCTCGTCCATCAAAACACGAAGAGATTGTGCGCCAGTTTCTTGTCGACTGGGCCAAGAAAAAGAAACTCGAATGCGAAGTTGACAAAACGGGCAATGTCATTATACGCAAACCGGCCACCAAAGGCATGGAAAACCGCAAAATGGTCTGCATGCAGGCCCACATGGACATGGTGCCACAGGCTCGCGCTGGTGTCAAACACGACTTCGAGAAAGACCCCATCAAGACCAAAATCGTTGGTGATTGGGTCTATGCTTGCGACACTACTCTCGGCGCCGACGACGGAATGGGGGTCGCAGCTGCCATGGCTGTCCTCGAAAGCAAAACCATCAAGCACGGTCCTCTCGAAGCTCTCTTCACCACCGACGAGGAAACCGGCATGACTGGCGCTTTCGGCTTGAAGAAAGGTGTCCTTAAGAGCGACTACCTCCTCAACCTTGACTCCGAAACCGAGGGCGAACTCTATGTCGGTTGCGCCGGCGGCATCGACGCTACCATGAATATTCCCTATCAAACCGAGGCTGCTCCCAAGAAATACTGTGCCATGAAACTCACCATCGGCGGTCTGCAGGGTGGACACTCTGGCATGGAAATCAACTGCGGACGTGGCAATGCAGGCAAAATCATCTTCCGCCATCTCCGCTGGGTCGCCGAATGCGGCATCCGACTCATCAGCGTCAATGCAGGCAACATGCGCAACGCCATTCCCCGCGATGCCGAAATTGTTTTCGCCATGCCGAAAGAACACAAGCAATGCATCTCCGACGAACTCGAAAAAGTGGCCGGCTGGGTCAAGAAAGAACTCGGCTCCGTCGAACCCGACTTCTTCATGAAACTCGAAGATGTGCGCATGTCACCGAAGGTGATCACCGATTCCGATACCCAGAAAATCATCAACACCGTCATGATTGCCCCCAACGGCGTAATCCGCATGAGCAAGGATATGGAGGGTCTCGTCGAAACATCTCTTAACCTCGCCATCATGAAAACCGACGGCAAGAAATTCACCATCATGGCTCTTCTCCGCAGCTCGGTCGACTCCGCCAAGGACGCTCTCGCCGAACGTCTCGTTTGCCTCGCCGAACTCGCCGGCGGAAACTGCAAGCTTACTGGTGCCTACCCAGGATGGAAACCTAACATGCAGAGTGGTCTCCTCAAAATGATGAAGCAGACCTACAAGAAACTCTACAAGAAGGAACCCGCCGTGGTCGCCATTCACGCTGGCCTCGAATGCGGTCTCCTCGGCGGCAAATACCCCGACATGGAAATGATCTC
Organism: uncultured Bacteroidales bacterium; assembly: GCA_905235855.1. GTDB lineage: Bacteria > Bacteroidota > Bacteroidia > Bacteroidales > P3 > Colimorpha. The sequence continues at coordinate 58,205 of CAJONE010000002.1, read as the reverse complement.
CTTTGGCCCAACGCTGCAAAGCCCCCATAGCCCCGACGAGCGCTGCAACATCGCAAGCGTCACCAAATTCTACGACTACCTGGTTGCTGCACTCGAAGCGGTGCCAATAAAATAGCAACCAAGCAAAAGCCTTGTAAGTCCCATAATGCCTATGGGACTTACAAGACTTATTTGTCTTATTAGTCCTATAATTCAAACTCTCCCAAATAACAAAAATCCCCAAATAGCAAAATCTAAATGATAGCAAAAGAACTTCTCAATCCTCGGAGCATTGTGGTTTGTGGTGCTTCGAGCGACATACACAAACCAGGCGGCAAGGCTCTCAAAAACCTTCTCGACAGCAACTTCAAAGGTCAGGTCTATGCCGTAAACCCCAAAGAATCCGAAGTCCAGGGCGTCAAATGCTACGCCAAGGTCGACGACCTCCCGCAGGTCGACTGCGCCATCCTTTGCATCGCTGCCAAATTTTGCGCCGCCACCGTTGATGTTCTCACTCAACAAAAGGGCACCAAGGGCTTCATCATCGTCTCTGCTGGCTTCTCCGAGGAGAACGCCGAGGGTGCCGCCATCGAAAAACATATCGTCGATAGCATCAACGCCGTCGGCGGCTCGCTCATCGGCCCTAACTGCACCGGTTTCCTCAACACCAACTACAGCGGCTGTTTCGACACCCCCATCCCCAAACTCGACCCTCACGGTGTCGATTTCATCACTGGCTCCGGGGCAACTGCCGTCTTCATCAAAGAGTACGGCATTAGCAACGGTCTCACTTTCAACAGCGTCTGGGCCGTAGGCAACAGCGCCCAACTCGGTATCGAGGATGTACTTCAGCATCTCGACGAATCCTTCGATCCCGAAAAGTCGAGCCGTGTCATCATGCTCTATATGGAAAAAATCGGCGACCCGCAACGTCTGCTCAAACACAGCCGCAATCTCATTAACAAAGGTTGCCGCATTGCCGCCATCAAGAGCGGTGGCTCTGCCGCAGGCTCCCGCGCCGCTTCGAGTCATACCGGCGCTCTCGCCACCAACGATGCGGCTGTCGACGCTCTCTTCCGCAAAGCCGGCATCGTCCGTTGCCAAAACCGTCAGGAACTGACAACCGTATGCGCCGTCTTCATGCACCCCGCACTGAAAGGCAAACGCTGCGCCGTTGTGACCCATGCGGGCGGCCCAGCCGTCATGCTCACCGACGTCCTCAGCAATGGCGGCATGGAGGTTCCAAGCCTTAAAGAACACCCTAAGTCGCCCGAGCTGCTTAGCAAGCTATTCCCTGGCTCCTCGGTCGGCAATCCCATCGATTTCCTCGCCACTGGCACCGCCGAACAACTTGGCTACATCCTCGATGCCGTCGAAAACGACTACGACGAAATCGATTTCTCGGTCGTCATCTTTGGCTCCCCGGGACTATTCTCCAACAAAGAGGTCTACGACCTCCTCGACCAAAAGATGAAAACCTGCCGGAAACCCATATTCCCGGTTCTCCCAAGCATTATCAACGTCAAGGACGAAATCGACGACTTCATCGCCAAGGGCCGTATAAACTTCCCCGAGGAGTGTGTCCTCGGCAATGCCCTCTGCAAAGTCTATAACACCCCCAAGCCGCAACCCGAGAATGTCGAACAGCCCTCGGTCGATGTCCAGCGCATTCGCAAGACCATCCAGCGCTGCAATAGCGGCTACCTCGAGATTGCCGACTACAACGAGCTGCTCGATGCCGCAGGCATCAGCCGCAAAAAAAGCGTCGAGGTCTCAAAACTCGACGATGCCTTGGCCTTCGCCAAAGAGGTCGGTTGCTCGAACAACGTGCCGCTTGTCATGAAAGTCGTCGGCCCACTCCACAAAAGCGACGTCGGCGGTGTCACCCTTGGCGTGAAGGACCTTGAGACCGTCGAAAAAGAATTCAATCGTCTCATCGTCATCCCCGAAACCTACGCCGTGGAGATGTACCCTATGCTCGACGGTACCGATGTCTATATCGGTGCTATTAAGGACCCCAAGTTCGGCCACCAGATTTTCTTTGGTCTTGGCGGCATATTCATCGAGGTGCTCAAGGATGTTCAGAGCGCCCTTGCGCCTATCAGTGCTGCCGAAGCCAAAGAGATGCTCACCCAGCTCAAGGGCTACAAAATCCTTCAGGGCGTACGCGGACAGGAAGGGGTCAACCTCGACCTCTACGCCGACCAGATTGCTCGCGTAAGCGCACTCGTCCAGGCCGCTCCCGAAATCGCCGAGATGGACCTCAACCCGCTCCTCGGCAACCCGCGCTACGTTACAGCTGTCGATGCCCGTATCCGCATCGAGAAATAACTGATTGCCACACTACAACGAGGAAGTCCGATTCTATTCGGACTTCCTTTCTAAAATAATACAACCTCTTAATCTTGTTTTTTGGATGAATATAATATGCCATACAAATATGCAATGGTTTGATTGTCACTAACTCCCCCTGTTAGATAAGAGATGGGCAGAGGCGTTGGTGTGATTGTTATTTTAGAGGTGTCCATAAGTTATTAAATGCCAAACTAATCAAATCTCATCTGTCACGATCAAACAAACTGTTAAGGCGTTCCCACAAGTTGTTTCAATATAGGGACGATCGTTTTCGAGAGAGATTACGAAAAAATAAAACCATGAAAATAAAACAGCAACAGCACATGCAAAGCTTGCACCAAACGCTGCTGGCCTTATTCGTGTACTTTATGGCAATGCCCGCGTTCGGTCAGATTTACATGAGCAGCAACGGCAATAACACCGCCATCATAACGCGCAGCGACGATGCGAGTGGCAATCGCATGCACTATGTGAAAACCGGAGCCACGGCAGGCGTATTTCTGCACAGTCTGACATTGGGCGGCAACAGTCCCTATTTTGGTGGCCACAGTGTTTCGGGCTACAATATCAACGACTTCACCATTTTTAACGACACCGTTTACTTTTGCGGCGAAGACACCAGTGGCATAGGCTTCTATGGCTGGACAAGTGCCACGGGATTCAACTGGACATTGAATATCAAAAAGCTTTACAGCAGTGGTCTCGCCACAAGCTACGATATGAGCAGGATAAAAGTCTTCCGCTCTGGGTCGGACTTGAACGTTCTTCTCATCGGCACCTATCAGCAAAACGGCAGCCGTCCCTTTCGCTCATTGTTCCATATCAAGAACAACAACACCTGCACAGTTGCATACGGCGATGTTGAATATTTCGAGGACATCGCGCTGCTCGATGACTATGTGGTGACAATCGAACGAAAAAAATCAATGAAGTACGACCACGCCCCCCGCTATTTAAGGGTACTTGGTCGTAATTCGTTCACACTCTACGATCCTCTTTTTGACTTCTACTACTTTAACTACGGTGAAATCGAGTCGGTTGGCGACGTGAGGCTACAGACAACAGGGTCGAACAGACTGGTTGCTGTCTATTGCAGAGACTCGGCCTACTACATCAATACATACACCGTTAACTTCAGCGGGATACTTTCGCTTCATAGATATTACTCCATAGCCACGACCTCACTGCCGACTATCGGCGACCTGGCCTACAACAGTACGGACAACACACTGGTTGTTTTGCACAATGTCGGCACTGCCGGAACGGCCATGCTATTCAACTGCTCGTCGTTTCCACTGCTATCCCTCACGGGTTCATACATCCCGTATCTGACGGACAGCCACTCTCCCTTGTTGCCAGTTCAGACGCGGCTTCTGTCGGTGACGAGAAAACCTTCTTCCGGTTATGTTATAACAGGGCTCTATGGCGGCAAATCCGTTTTTTGGAACGCTCAAAATTCCGGTTGTCAGTTTTCAGTTCTAAAGACGGCGACCTCGACGGTGTCAAGCGCCGTCAAGTCAAGAGGGGCAACCCATCGCGTTTCCTTGGAGATGGTTTCCTCCACTGTAACTGCTGTTATTGGTAGTTTCAATCTGTCCACCCCATGCGTTGTGCTACCGTTCGGCGACAGCGAGTTGGAAGAGCAAGAAGAAAACAATTGATCATCACCGGATACACTTTTTTTAATAAATTTAAACCGCTATGAAAAAAAATTATCTTTGCATCGTGGCAGCGCTTATTGTCGGCGTATCGGCATTGCATGCTCAAGACACCATCGACACAAGTTACTATAGGTACGGAAAAGGCTATTTTCGGGATGAGGATGGATGGGATGTTGGTGGTAATACTGGTTATGGTAATTATATCCCCTACTTGCGTACCATTTGGCAAGCAGTATGCCCCAACGGAGTGGGTTTTGACAAGGTAATGTATTGGAAATTTGATAGTCCGATATGGAGCAGCCTTGATGATGCATTGAATGATGGAGAACCTTTTGCCTACGATATACTTGAACGACAAAACGGTTATCTATACAACGGTGGGGGTGCCTCTCCTGAAAAAGTGTATTGGGTTTATTCCTTGAACACAGAGAGGCAGACAGTCTATGGCATAGCTTTCGCCATCGATACCGTTGCAAACCTGACCGAGGGCGATTCGATGACAGCGATATTGTACACCCTTGCAGACGACCACAACCGTTTATTCGCTCTCGACTCGATAACCATAAAAGGCGGAGAGAGAGGCAAACGTCGCTGGATGGAAGTTCCGGTGCTGAAAAACGAACTGGCAGAGAACAACATCGACATGAACACTGAACCGATGGCGGATTGTATTGATACCGTTATGTATCGACAGCTCATTGAGCTTTATTTCGATAATGGCAGGAGCTATAGTGTCAATAATAGATTGCTGTTCTGGCAACTCCGAATTTCAGTTCCCAACGGAAGTGTCTTCTGTGGCTCTCTTGCTACCCATCCGTATGTTTTCATACCCTTTGTCTTTTTTGAAAATGAGGTGATGACTCGTTGGGGTTTTTGTCCAAGCACTATGGACTTTTTGTACCCGATTCTGTCGCCGCTGCCCGAATGGGAAGTGCCGGGCATGACGCAGGTTATACCTGACGCGCAGAAGCCGCAGACACCCGCAGACCCACATGACCCCGAAGACCCACGAGATCCGGATGACCCCGCAGACCCAGGCAATAACGAATCTATCCAATCGCCCGATCTATTCGGCCTGCACGTCGCTCCCAACCCGGCAAGCGAGTGCGCCGTCGTTTCATGCACCTTGCCTATAAACGAACTCACACTTCGCGACATCAACGGATGCCCAATGATCACCTTGCACAACTGCGGAGTTTCTGTCTCTATCGATACGTCAAACCTGCCCAGCGGACTATACCTCCTGAATGTTATGACATCGGCAGGCAGTGCCGTCAGAAAACTGTTGGTACAATAGTTGCGTAATTGTAACCGTTGTAAGCAAAAGAGACTGATGTCTATAATATCTATAATATCTATGCGGAACCTAAGTTAAAAGCCAATTCCCCACATATGGCTAAATTGCAACAGCAGAGACGCAAATCGCTTGCGTCTCTGCTGCTTTTGTTCGACCCTTCACATTTCCACATAAAAACGTACCCGATATTTTATGTTGCGGGGTGAATATAGCTCTTGCTTCTCACCGATTATCTGTTGTCTCGCAATGTGTTGATAAGTGCGTCGAGTGTGTGCGCAAGCTGTACGATTTCGCCGCTGTTGAACGGTCGGCACTGCAGTATCTGTGCATAACATGCCGGAATCTCTTTGGCATCTTCCTCGAGCCGACGGCCTTTCGTGGTGAGACTGACCAGCGTGCGTCGTCCGTCTGCCACGCCATGTGTCCTTACAACCAGTCCCTGCTTTTCCATACGTTTAAGCAGAGGGGTGAGGGTGTTGCTTTCGAGTAGCAAACGTGCCCCAATCTCGTTCACGGGCTGGTTGTCGCGCTCCCATAATGCCATCATCACTATATATTGGGGGTAGGTGAGACCCAACGGTTCGAGAAAACGCCGGTAGTTCTGTATAACCAGCCTTGTCGCCGTATATAGGCGCACACAAAGCTGGTTCTCGATTTTCAGCTGTTCGTACATGATCTTTGCCTTCAGAGCATTGCTTCGATTTCCTTCTCTATCTTTTCGGGTTTCACCGTGGGTCCGAATCGCTTGATGCTTTTGCCGTCGCGCGAAATCAGGAATTTCGTGAAATTCCATTTTATGTCGCTCTTGCTCTCCATCGACTTGCTGATTTTCGAGAACATGGCGTTCGATAGCTTTGCCTTAAGCCCGTTTGCTGTCTCGGTCGGTGCCTGCTCCTTCAGATACTTGAAAATAGGGTGGGCGTTGGCTCCGTTAACATCTATTTTCTTCATAATCTGGAACGAAACACCATAGTTGAGTCTGCAAAACGACTCTATTTCGCCGTCCGTACCGGGATCCTGGCTCGCAAACTGGTTGCAGGGGAAGCCTATCACCACCAGCCCTTTGTCTCGGTATTTCTCGTTCAGTTTTTCAAGCCCGTCAAACTGTGGTGTGAAGCCGCACTTGCTGGCAGTGTTGATAATCAACAGCACTTTGCCCTCAAACTGGGCAAAATCTATCTCCTGGCCGTTCGAGGCCACTGCTTTGTAATCATAAATTCTTTCCATATTTTTTCCTTTTTGTAATGTTGGTGATTGTTGCCGATTCGATTCCGTTGCACGCCTTGCCGCATCCGCGTATTGCCATACAAGGAAATCTCTATTGCATGTTTTGATTCGCGTCGGATGCCACAATATCGCTTACAAACTTTTTGAAATTTTCGATATCGTCTGTGTTGGGGTGTCCGGCCTTCAATGGTCCCATTGATCCCGCACACGTAAACGAGCGCTCGTCTACCTCGATCCCCGACTCCTCAAGGGCTCGCCGCATTTGGGGCACCGGCGACGGGATTATCGCGCTCGAACCGAAACACACCACCCGTTTCACTTTGTCGGGCGTGAGTGTCTTGATAAACGAAAGCACACTCCCGTCCACCTTGCCCATCATCACGCCGGCTCCAAGAAATAACACGTCTACTGGTTCGCGTATGGGTTGTTTCACATCGAGCGGTGTCGCGCCTGCAATGTTCTTTACGGCCTCGGCCATTGTGCGTGTGTGTCCGAATTTGCTATGAAATCTGATTGCTGTTTTCATCTCTTTTCTGTTGTTTTATTATGTTTTCTACTTCTTCTCGGTGTTCATATAGCGTGCATCCACCGGTGTGGCTCCACCCGCTGTCACGCATGTCGCGCAAGGCTTTAAACAATGGCGACTTCAGCGATGCAAGCAACCCCTGTTGTGCCACGTTGCTGTCGCTGTATGGTGAGAACGGACACGGCTCGGCCGATCCGTCGGGCCCTATGTGGAAAAATCCGCGCCCGGAGGCCAGGCAGCCGCCCAACGCCTTCTCGTCGCCCGGAAACGACAGGAATATGATCCGTTCATATTCTGAACGTCGCTTTTCGAGTATTCGTTCCATCCTCTCGACATGCTCGTCTTTCAATGCCAGATGCTCCGTTTTTTCCTCTATTGGCACATACTCCACATAAAACACCAGTTTGCATCCCATTTTGTGCAGCTGGTCAAGAAACTCTCTCGATGTCACATATTCGAGGTTCTCCGTAGTCACCGTGATGCTCGTTCCGAAAAACAGACCGTGTGTCGACAGGCTTTTCATCGCTTTCGTCGCATTGGCATACACTCCACTTCCGCGCCGTTCGTCGGTCTCGGTCTTTTGACCTTCTATACTGATCACTGGCACCATATTCAGGTTCTTGTCAAAAAACGAGAGCATTTCCTCTTTCATCAGTGTGCCGTTCGTGAAAACGGGAAATATCATCTCTTTTACCTCTGCAATTGACTCGAGCAAGTCCCGTCGCATTAGTGGCTCGCCGCCGGCTATAAGCGAAAAGTTCACACCCAGCGTGGCCGCCTCCTCGAATATGCTGCGCCATTGGGCTGGTGTCAATGTCTTGCGCGCTTGCTTTCCGCTCTTCGACGCTATGCCGTTTTTGCGTGCATAACACCCCTTGCAGTCAAGGTTGCATGTTGTCGATACGCTGCTGATAAGGAATGGCGGCACTTCCACCCCCGCCTTCTCAGCAACCGCCTGGCGGCATTTCTCTGAATGCTCAAAAAGCCGTTTCATACGGAATGCAAAGTGCGCCTCTCGCGGAGCGGACAACATGTTGGAGTATGCCCGTCCCATGATGCGGCGTATGCTGTTGCTCATATATTCTTTAAGCTCTTCCATTCCGGTTATGCTATTTCAAGATTTGCAATATCAATACTACATTTGCTTGACAAGCCAGTTCTGAAGGCCAATCTTTTCGATAAGCTCGAGCTGTTCCTCGCTCCAATACTGATCCTCCTCTTCGTCCAGAAGGTAGGCTTTGGTGATGTCGTAGGTCGTCGGGTCGTCTCTTAAATCGGCCATAATCTTGTACAGCATTTCAACTCCTTCGCGCTGCTCCTTCAAGTCACTTTCTATGTATGCCTTCGCATCCTCTATTAGTTCGTATTCTTTGTTGAGTTGCACCTGTGGCTTGAATCCGAGGTCGAGCATTCGGTCTGTGTATTTCTCAACCCATCCCATCTCTTCGTTGTAGTGGTCAATATACTTCTTCCCAAGTTTCTCAAATCCTTGCGACTTGAAAAGTTGCCCCTGCATTTTGTGGACAAATGCTCCCTCGGTCAGGCGGTTCACGATAAGCTGGCTGATTTGTAATGTGTTTTTAAAATCCATGTTTTTAGCTGTTTTAGGTTAGTATAAAAGTAAATCGTTCACGATGCAAATATACACTTTTTTTTTAAAATTGCAAATTTATTGTCGCAAATATCAACTTTCTGTAGATAAGTCGTGCACGATACTGTTTGTGTGTAATCCTGCCATGTGTGTGCAAATGTCTGTCTGACGGGAGCAAATGTCTGGTCTCTATTATAAACGCTTTGCGCTCGCTTTTTTCCTATACACACTTGTTCCTGTTTAACGGTGGCATTGTCCGTGTTCTCGGATTGTCTATTCCCCTGTCTTCAAAGAAACTCTTTTTTTGTTATCTTTGCAATCCGACTCATCGCTGCATCCGAGTATGTGAGGGGATTTTAGGTGAGGCATTCCGGTGTGATAATGTGTTTTGTAGTGCGAAAAATGTAATACTAACAAATATAATCAAAATGACCCATCAGGAACTAATGCAGTTGGCCATTCGTCTTTCGGAGGAAAATGTCCGAAATGGTGGCGGTCCCTTTGGCGCTGTCATTGCACGCGATGGCGAGGTCATCGCGACTGGCGTTAACCGCGTCACTGCCAACAACGACCCGACTGCTCATGCTGAGGTTTCGGCCATCAGAACGGCTTGCCGCAAAGTCGAAAATTTTAAATTGGAGGGCTGTGTCGTATACAGTTCTTGCGAACCATGCTCTATGTGTCTCAGTGCTCTTTATTGGGCTGGCATAGAAAAGATTTACTTCGCCAACACAAAGGACGATGCCAAGGAAATTGACTTTGACGACTCTTTTATCTACGAGCAACTTGCGCTCAGTCGTGCCGAACGTAGCATCCCCAGCGTGCAGATGATGCGCGACGAGGCCTTGCATGCTTTCAGACTTTGGCGCGACAAGGAAGACAAGACTGCCTATTAGTCCCCGTGCCGCATAGTTGCTGCGCAATGTGCTTGTTTCGCTATTTTAGCCAGCTGCGCGGATTTAGGCTGCTGGTGCCGTTCCATAGTTGAAAACTGAACTCGGCAAGTCCGCTGCCGTCGCCTTTCCATACAGTGCCAATCGACTGTCTTGCCGTGACTTTGTCGCCTTCTTTGACCGTAACGGTTTGCAGGTTCGCGTACACTGACATATAGTCGCCGTGCCGTATGATTATGCCCTTCGACCCGTTGGGCGTGGTGAAAACGCGGCTTACTTTGCCGTTGGCTATGCAGTTTACGGTTGCTCCAGCCGCACAACTCAAGTCTATTCCGTTGTTCATGTTTACGCCGCCCGAGGCATGTGTGTATTTCCCGTATTCGCGCAATACGCTCTTGTAGCTGACGGGCCACGGCAAACGTCCGCGAATTGCGCTAAACTCCGCACTTTCGGCATTTTCCATCGTATTTGGTGTCGCTTTGTCCGAAGGGAGTGTTGTCGCCGTTTTTTGTGTGGTGGTTGATGCTGTGCCGGTTTTCGATGTCGTGCCGCTGCTTGCGTTCTTCTTCGCCGCTGCCGCTTTGCGTTCGGCTTCGCGACGGCGGGCTTCCTCCTGTCGGGCCTTGGCTATCTCTTCGTTCACGATTTTTTGTATCTGCTTTTGCAGCTGTTGGCGCTGTTTCTCCTTTTGGCTTATCTGTTTGCTTAGTTTTTGCTCCTGTTGTTTCGACGCGTTGAGCGACTCTTGTTTCTGTTTCTGCTCTTTTGCCAGAAGCGCTTTGTTGTGGTTCTCTTTCAGAAGAAGGGTGTTTTGCTCGGCGCGTTGCTGGCCAAGCTGTTCAGATGCTGCTTGCAGTGCCAGCCGGCATGACTCTATCTCGGCAGCCTGCTGCCGGCGGTAGGCACTGTAATCGTTATAACTGCGTGTGCGTAGGTATGCGTGGTTATACGCTCTGTTGTCGAGCACGAGGCTTTCTTTGTTCAGGTTCATGCGACTGCGGTACATTGCATTCACCACCTTGGCGTATTCGTTTTTCAGGCTGTCAATGTGTGATCGCATTTTGCCGATGCTGTCCTGCGTTTGTCCTATTTGCTCGTCAAGCAATTGAATTTGTATCCCGATATTGGCTATCAGTTTCGTGCGCTCTTCAATCTTTTTGTTTAGGTTTTTAAGCTGCGACGAGTTGAGTTTTGTGTTTTTCTTTGCTCCCGCGAGTTCCTTGTTGAGCTGCTTTATCTCTTTTTCGAGTTTTGTTTTCTCGTTTTCTAACTGTTTTTTCGACTGGCCTTGGGCACTCGCCCCGACAAGCAGCAGCATGGCTATGGGCAACACAAAGTGTATGGTTCGGAAAATTGACATGTCTCAACTGTATACTTCGAATTGGCAAAAGTATAAACAAAAAGCGGACAGTTCAACTTTCTGTCCGCTTTTTTATCAAAATCAAAATGTTGATATGTCACATTTCCTTTGCGACCGGAAAACTTGCTTACCAGTTCAGTATTTTCTTGAAGTCGTATGATTCAGGGTCGGATACGTATTTCTTCGCTTTTTCGTAGTCGCCGGGCGTGATGTAGTCCATAATGTCGTCCACATACGAGCGCACCTTGTTGCTGTCCACGTTTACCAGCCTTGGCGGTATTTTGCCCGTTTCGGGGTCTTGCAGGTCTTTGAGGTACAGCGGACTTACATTGCCCTTATGGTCAACATATACCATACAGCCTGAACATCCTTCGTTGAAGAGCTTGTGAACGCCCATTCCCATAAGTGAGCAGTATGTCAGGTCGAATGCTATTGGGGTGTGGCAGCGTATCTCGTAGCCTATTTCCACCGGACGCGTTTTTACCTTTAGACCAAGTTCTTTTATCTTTCGCTCCAAAAGGTCGTTGAATATGTGTGCTTTCGATACCTTGCCCAGTTCGGGATGTCCGTGTTCGTCATAGCTAAAATGTATGCCGCTTTTCTTGATTTCCTCGTCGTTCAGCGAATGGAATACCCCTTCCGAAATCATGGCCGCTCCGTAGTTTATGCCCATCAGTTTGCGCTTGATGATGCACGACACAACCATATTGATGATTTTCTCAATCGTGATCTCCGTTTTGTTGAAAAATTCGGGTATTATTACCATAGGGTAGTGGCAGGCACCAGCAATCCCAAGCGCAAGGTGTCCCGCCGACCGTCCCATCGCACTCACGACAAACCAGTTTTCCGATGTTCGGGCATCCTCCATTACGGCGGTGGCAAGCACGCACCCTTGCGCCTTGGCACTATTGTAGCCAAACGTGGGACTCGAGTTGGGCAACGGAAGGTCATTGTCGATCGTCTTGGGCACGTGTATGTTCGCAATCGGATAGTGTTTGTCGGCAAGGAACTTTGCGATTCGGTTGGCCGTCGACGCTGTGTCATCGCCACCGACGGTGACGAGCAGTTTGATTTCATTTTCGGTAAATAGCTTTAGGTTAAACCGTTGCTCGAAGTCGTCCTGTGTGGGCTTGAAGCGACTCATCTTCAAGATGCTGCCTCCCTTGTTGAAAATTTCGTCCGCCATAAGGAAGTCCACATCCTGCATCCGCGGTTTGTCTGTGAAAAGTGCACTGTAGCCGCCGTGCAGACCTATGACCCGATAGCCGTCTCGCAAAAAGGTTTTGGCAACAGATGCCACTACTGTGTTCATTCCTGGGGCGGGACCGCCGCCCGTTAAGATTGCTATTGATTTCATGTATATGTTTTTTGAAAGTGGAATTTTCTGTGTTTTTTATTCTGAATGGCCTACTTGTACGTGTATTCGGTCATTACGGTTTCTTCCCTTGGGTATTGACTATCGGGCGTGTTGCTGTCGTGGCGTATTTTAACTATGGGGTACTTGCCGTCATACTGGTACTCAAAGTCGTACCTTTCCCTTGTCTCTCCGTTCATCAGCATTGTCGACGAAACTATGTTGTTTCTGCTGCCAAATGTAGGAAGTGTCGTGGCCGCAAGCTCCTCCTTTGTCCAGAAATTGAACAGGGGATTTTCTTTCGAATCGTAGGTGTAATGCCATATACAGTTGATTCTGTCGCCATTGTATGATTCAACGCTGGCTATGTTGTCGGCCGACCATTTGACTACAAGTGTTTCTGTATAAATCGGATCTTGTGGCGGATTGCCTTTTCTTGCTGTATAGTTGAAATATGGTGCAAGGGCGAGCTTCATGTCGTTACCGGCTTGGTCTTTTGCTCTGCCCATGCTGAATACATCCGTCTTTATCCGGCTTATTTTGTCACCGGTGTGGGTTATTTCGCTTGTCGAATACATCTGCCCGTCGATATAACATTCGATTGCACGTATTTTGTCGTCCTCGTAGGTGAAAGTGGTTTTCACACCGGCAGTGCGATTCTCCCTAACTGTCAGTTTCCCGCCACTGTACGTGAATGTCTCCCTGCCGTCTGTGCTGCCATCCTGGTGCATACGTGTAATTGACAGAAGATTCCTTTTTTCCCATGTCCAGTCTTCGCTCTTGTATTTCGTGTCTCTGTATTCTATGCGCTCCAAATTTCCGGTGGCATCATTATAGGATGTGTACCATCCGGACTTTTCGACGTGGACTGCGGCGATTTTCTTTTTGGCGGCATACTCCCCCTCGTATTTTTCGCAACTCGATACAGCAAGTATCGCCGTTACGGTTGCGGCAAAGATTCTTACTGAACGGGTTATCCTAAATGTGACCATCTTGTCTATTCTGTTTGTCGGCTGTTTGCGACAGCTTGCTGACTGTCGCCAAAGTGGTAGGCAACTCCGAGCGTGAGCATGTCGCGTTTGATGCTGTGCTTGCCGCTGAATTTGTGCCCCGAACTGAGCATCTCGCGGTTAAATGCAATACGCAGGCCAAACTGTCTGAAACGGAATTCAAGTCCCATGTCAAGTGCAAGGTTAACAGCGCAGGCCGGATGCTTTGCCGCTCCAACATAGTTGACGTTCGTAAACGTCACCGCTTTGAGCTCGTTAAAGGCTAATCCTATGCTCGGTCCGATAAACACATTGAAATGTAGCTGCGATGTCGGGTCAAAGTTGTAGTTCACCTGTGCGGGTATTACGATGTCATACTCCCTGTTCGACGGGTTGTCAATCCTTACCGGTGCCTGCGTGTTTTTGCTGCGTAGGTAGGAGAGGGAGTTTTGTGTGAGCATGCTCATGTGAAGCGATACTCCCGTTCGCAGTCCGAGCTGCTCCACAAGGCGGAAATTGTAGCCCGCTTCAATATGGCCACCGTGCATTAGGATGGTCGTTTTGTCTGCACGTTCCATAACAAGGCTGTAGCCGCCGTGCACATCGAACTGTGCAACGGCTGTTCTCGCAACCAGAGCGAGCAATAGCAGGGTGATGGCTTTAAGTTTCAATTGTTGCTGTTGTTATTCGTTCAGAATGATACTTAAAAAGCCGCCTTGTGCTTTGACGTGGCGGCTTTATGGTTGTCGTGATGTCCAGTCACGACAGGCTACGAGTTTATTTGGTTTTGGTTTTGACCTCGTTTACGAATTCCTTGCAGGGTTTGAATGCTGGAATGTTGTGCGCCGGAACGTTAACGGCTGTCCCTTTGCTGATGTTGCGTCCGATTTTGGCTGCGCGGTGCTTGATTATAAAAGAGCCGAAGCCGCGGAGATAGACCTCCTCATTCGACGAAATTGATGTCTTGATAGTGCTCATGAGTTCTTCGACGATGGCAAGGACGGCGACTTTTTCGATTCCTGTTTTGTTGCTGATTGCTGTTACAATTTCTGCTTTTGTCATAACGGTTATTTTGTTTTTTGTGTTTTGATATAATTCGTTTTGGGATTGCAAAGTTACACAATTTATTTGTTTTGCAAGTAAAAATGATTTTTTTTCGCTTTCGCTTATTTTTCGTAATTTTGTTTTTTCACGATTCAAACGGTCATATTGTATTAATATATGACAACGTGTTGTAAAATAATTAAATGTTATATAAAAGCTTTTGGTCGGTATGGACTATAACTTTAGGGAAATAGAGCCAAAGTGGCAGCGTTTTTGGCGCGAGAATGGCGTTTACCGTGTCGATAACGGTGGTGGGAAACCTCATTTTTATGTTCTCGACATGTTTCCTTATCCTTCCGGTGCGGGTTTGCATGTGGGGCATCCTCTCGGTTATATTGCAAGCGACATTTTTGCTCGCTTTAAGCGGCAATGTGGTTACAATGTTTTGCACCCGATGGGTTACGATGCCTATGGTCTTCCGGCTGAGCAGTATGCAATACAGACCGGCCAACATCCGGCAGTCACAACCGAGAAGAACATTGCCCGTTACCGTGAACAGCTCGACAAAATCGGTTTTTCTTTTGACTGGAGTCGCGAGGTCCGCACCTGTGACCCCGACTATTATAAATGGACGCAGTGGACTTTCGTGCAGCTTTTCAACCACTACTACGACTCTCGCAGCGGCAAGGCGATGCCCATAAACTATCTTATAAGTGAAATTGAGGCTGGCAACAGGCCTGAAATAAGCAGCAGGCAGTGGACGAACATGACTGAAACGGAACGGCAGTCGTTTCTGATGGACTATCGGTTAGCCTACCTCGCCGACACTGCGGTGAACTGGTGCCCAGGTCTGGGTACTGTGTTGGCCAATGACGAGGTGGTCAACGGATTGAGCGTGCGGGGTGGTTTCCCAGTAGAACGAAAGCTTATGCGACAGTGGAGCTTGCGTATAACGGCT
Organism: uncultured Bacteroidales bacterium; assembly: GCA_905235855.1. GTDB lineage: Bacteria > Bacteroidota > Bacteroidia > Bacteroidales > P3 > Colimorpha. The sequence goes on along the minus strand of CAJONE010000002.1, from coordinate 42,971 downwards.
TATGCCCAGCGTCTGGTTGATGGCCTTGATGAAGTGGAGTATAGCGAATCGCTTAAAGAAATACAACGCAACTGGATAGGTCGCTCGGAGGGTGCGGCTGTGTGGTTTCCGCTCGATGTGCCTGCAACAACGGTCGACAAGCCTACCGCTTTGTATATGGGTCAAGTCAACCCGCAACCGTCAGATTCTTTCGAGATTTTTACCACTCGCCCCGACACGATTTTCGGTGTCACGTTTATGGTTCTCTGTCCGGAACATGAGATGATCGAACGTATCACCACCGCCGAGTGTCGCGACGAGGTGATGGCTTATGTGGCCTGGGCTAAAAACCGTAGCGAGCGTGAACGGCAGGCCGAGGTAAAGAAAGTGAGCGGCGTTTTTACGGGAGCATACGCCATAAATCCTCTCACCGAAGAGAAAATACCAATTTGGGTAAGCGATTACGTTCTTGCCGGCTATGGAACCGGAGCGATTATGGCGGTGCCCGCCCACGACAGCCGCGACTTCGCCTTTGCCAAGCACTTCCAATTGCCGATACGTCAGGTTGTGGCTCCGTCGATAGACGCAACGTCAGACCCCGAAACATGGACGGAAAGCTTGGATGCGAAAACGGGGGTATGTGTGAACAGCGGCTTTATATCGGGAATGAATGTGAAGGATGCCATGAAGGCTGTCATTACTAAAGTCGAGGAAATGGGTATAGGCCACAAAACGATAAACTACCGTCTACGCGATGCCATCTTCAGCCGCCAGCGTTATTGGGGCGAACCGTTCCCGATTTATTATAAAGACGGTATGCCATACACTATACCTGAGGATTGTCTCCCGCTTTGCTTGCCCGATGTGAAAGATTTCAAGCCAACAAGTACGGGCGAGCCGCCGCTCGGCCACGCAACACGCTGGGCCTGGGATGTAGAAAATCGCCAGGTGGTCGACAATTCCCTGATCGACAACAAGTCGGTTTTCCCCTTGGAGTTGAGCACGATGCCTGGCTTTGCCGGCAGTAGCGGCTACTACCTGCGATATATGGACCCTCATAACGATGAGCGTTATTTCTCCCATCAGGCTGTGGAATATTGGCAGAACGTTGACCTCTATGTAGGCGGCTCGGAACACGGCACTGGTCACATGATGTATGCCCGTTTCTGGAACAAATTCCTGTTCGATATTGGCTATGCGGTCAAGGACGAACCTTTCCGCAAGCTCATTAACCAGGGTATGATTCAAGGTCGCTCAAACTTTGTCTACCGCAGCAAAGAGGACAGCAACCTCTTTGTCTCAAAGAATCTGCCTGGCCGTGAGGAAAACACTGTTCCGATACATGTCGATATAAACATTGTGGACAACGATCTGCTCGACATCGAAAAGTTTCGCCAGTGGAGACCGGAGTTCGCTAATGCCAGATTTGAACTCGAGGATGGCAAATATGTGTGCGGATGGGAAATCGAAAAAATGTCGAAATCGATGTATAACGTGCAGAATCCAGACGATTTGGTCGAACGCTATGGTGCCGATACCCTCCGTCTGTACGAGATGTTCCTCGGCCCGGTCGAACAGGCTAAACCGTGGGACACCAACGGAATTGAAGGCGTTTTCCGGTTTATTCGCAAACTTTGGAAACTGTTTGTGGACGACGGCGACAAATGCATCGTTAATGACGAACCGGCCGACCGAAAGTGCCTCAAGACGATAAATCAGGCCATAAAAAAGGTTACTGACGACATCGAGCGGTTTTCGTTCAACACGTCCGTCTCGACCTTCATGATAACGGTCAATGAACTGACATCGGCCAAATGCCATAGCCGGCAGGCCCTCGAACCGATGGTCGTGATTATTGCGCCTTTTGCCCCGCATATCGCTGAGGAATTATGGCACCGTCTTGGTAACGACACCACCGTGTGCGACGCACCCTGGCCCAAGTGTGATGAAACTCTGCTGGTTGAGGATTCCTTCAGCTACCCTGTCTCGTTCAATGGAAAAATGCGTTTCACGATAGAACTTCCCATTGCGGCAACACAAGAGGAGGCTCTCGCTGCGGTGAAGGCTCACAGTGTCGGCCAAAAATGGCTTGACGGAAAGGAACCAAGAAAGGTTATTTTTGTTCCGAAAAAGATAATCAATATTGTGATTTAAACTACCGCAATCCAATCCAGTTGTTGTCAAAAAAAACTTCTACTCGATTTTTTTCAATCATCACTTACGATAAATGCTTAGCAGACATTTTTTACGTGCAAAGGTACTGCAAGAAGTCTACGCCTTCTATTGCAACGAGAAACCAAGTATACGCGCATCTGTCGATTCGCTTATGCACAACATAAAACGTCTCAATGATTTGGGCGTTACTCAGATTGCGATGACTCTTGAAATCATCAGAGTCGCCGGAATCGTTACCGACGAGTCTATGCAAAAATATATGGCAACGGACTCTGACCGCAATCCTGACCGCAGGTTTGTTGACAACGAATTTGCACGTCGCATTGCTGACAATTATGACTATAAAAAACAGTCGGAACATATCGTAAAGTTGTGGGACGGCGAGCAAAGCCGATTCCGCAAAGCGTTTCTGACCTTTGTTCAATCGCCGCATTATAGTAGCTATATGACGAGCGAGGCCGGTTTCGGTGCCGACAAGGACATTTTCATTAAGCTGTTTCGTTACGCCATGAACGATGAAGGGTTGCGCTCCTCCATTGTCGAGCGTAGTCTCTTGTGGGAGGACGACTTCGACCAGGTCGCGCAATACGAGTATATGATGCTCAAAACCCTGACCGCTGACAATTTCACCGAGACTATGCTGTGGCCTATGGTCTATGACGACCGTTCTGCTGAAGAAAACGAGGCTGTCGAATTCGCTTGCACAGTCCTGCGCGAGACTTTGCGCGACGCCAAGGAAAGCAATGAGCTGATTCGTACCCACCTTAAGGGTTGGGAGTTTGAAAGGGTTGCCCCAATGGACATTTACCTAATTTCGATGGCTATTGCCGAACTCAAGAACTGTCCATCGATTCCCGAACGTGTTACGGTCGATGAATATATTGAACTGTCGAAAGAATTCAGCACCGAACGTAGCAAGCTGTTCATCAACGGTCTGCTCGACCGGCTTATTGTTGAACTCCGTGCCGAAGGCAAAATTGTCAAGACAGGACGTGGACTGCTGCATCCTGATATGGATTCTGAAGGATTGGAGGAAACCAATGAACAGTAAGGTTTTGTTTTTTGCAATTCTCTCTTTGTCGTTATGTTGCTGCAGTCACAAGAGAGACAACGTCGGAATTGACCTGATCCACAACACGCAAACTGTCGATGGCAAGGGCAGTGGCGAAAAAATGCCTTCAATAAAATTCGACCGCGACAGTCACGACTTTGGGCGTCTTTCTGCCAGTGAAAATGTTAGCTACAGTTTCCATTTCACCAATGTTGGCAAAGCCGATTTGGTAATAGGCGGATGTGCTGCCACCTGTGGCTGTACTGTGGCCGACTACCCTCGTGAGCGAATTGCACCGGGGGGAGACGGCTACGTGAAGGTTTCGTTCAAGTCGGCAGGCATGAGTGGTAGGCAAGTAAAAGAGGTGACGGTTTCCACCAATGGCGAGCCGTCACGCGTAAAACTTCGTGTTATGGCCGAGGTCGGCATATAGTCTCGCAGAATTATAAAATACAGTTATTTGGGTAGATCTCTCAAAATCACATGACCCCAAAGAGTTAGAATATATAATCAAAAAAATACATTCAAAACACTATGAATAGTCTATTGGTATTGTTGCAGGACCAGCAGCCCAAGGGTATGGGTATGTCGCTGTGGCTGTTGATTGGAATGATTGTGTTGATGTGGGTGCTTATGATGCGTCCCCAGCGCAAAAAAGCCAAAGAGGAACAAAAGTTCCGTGAGGGTCTAAAAAAAGGTGACCGTATTGTTTTTAGTGGCGGAATATTCGGCAAGGTCCATTCTGTCGATACCGACACTGTTGAAGTCGAAGTATCCAACGGTGTGGTGCTTACTGTCGAGAAGTCGATGGTTCAGCCTGCTCCGGAGGAGAACAAACAGCAGGACTCGAAAAGCAAGTGACCAGTTGTAATCAAGCTAATCGTATCCGGTTGAAGATTAACTTGGTAAACCGTATAGTAGCCTAAGTTCATATCGTTTCATTCATAACGCTCTCGCTATGTTTCGGCAATACAGGTTGTTTTTTGTCATACTTGTATTTGTGTCGTTGGTGTGGCTTGTTATGGATATGTCTACTGTGCGAAGTTATCGTACAACAGTGCGTGTTGTGTATACTGGAATCGATACGGCCCGATATTCTGTTGTTTCCGAAGATAGGGAATTGCCGCTGACTGTCGAGTCTGACGGTTTTTCGGCTTTGCTGCATCATTGGTCGTGGGGGCGTAACGCATTGTCGGTTGACATGTCGGGCAAACTGAAGAATGCACGGCATGTGGCTGAAATTCGGCTTTCGGTACCGTCCGGTGATTACCGTGAGTGGATTCAGAGCCATTTCTCTCATTTGAAGAACTGTTCTGTATCATTTGACATGGATTCGCTTTCGGTAACTTTGTGCGAGCGCAAGTGTAGGGCGTATGCTCCGCAACTTCGTAACGTTTCGTTTGTCTTTTCCGACGGTTATGGTCTCTCTGGCACCCCCAACTTGTATCCCGACACGATTTACCTGTACGGTAGTGAAAAGTCTCTCAGCGACGTGAACGAACTATACACGAATGCTTCCAGTGTGGACGTATCCGATTCAGGTGGCGTTTACCAGCTCGATCTTGTGCCTGTTTGGAATGAATATCCGGATTTGAGAGTATCCCGTTCCACAGTGAAACTTACGGTGCCGGTTGAGGCGTATGTCGAAGAACGCAGGCTGGTTAATGTTAGATTTTTAAGTAACGACACTACGATACGAGTAAGGCTATATCCTGATCAGGTCGCTGTTACGGTGTGGGTTCCGCAGGGACATTCCTTTGAAGACGGGCTGAGCGACATGAAAGCCGTGGTTCGTCACGATCAATCGTCTGGCCAAACCGAGCTTCCTATCTCTATCACAGATTTTCCTTCTGATGTAAGAATCAAGTCTGTAGTGCCGGACCGGATCCAATACGTCATTATTAAGTAATAGGTTTTACAACTATGAAGCGCATTGGTTTGACAGGTGGTATCGGCTGTGGCAAAAGCACTGTGGTTGCTGAGTTGCGACGGCTGGGCATTTCTTGTTTTGTGGCCGACGAGGTGGCGAGGAGCTACTACTCCGACGGCTCGTTTGTCAGTGATGTCGAGGATGCCTTGGGCGAAAAGTTTTGCACAGCGGATGGAACTGTCGACAGAAAGGCGATAGCTCGTAAAGTTTTTTCGGACCGGCGGCAGCTGGACACGCTTAATCGTCTTGTTCATCCACGTGTGATGAGCGACTTCGGAATATGGTGTGCAGAACGGCAGCACGAGCCGGTTGTTTTTTTTGAAAGTGCAATTCTTTTCGAATATGGTCTCGACCGAATGATGGATGCCGTGGTCACGGTTTTCCTCGAAAGGGGTGAGCGGATTCGGCGCCTTTTGCAACGCGACAAATGCAGTGTGAATGATATCGAAACCCGGATGCGAAACCAACTGCCCGACGAACAGAAGGCGATGCTGTCCGACTATGTTATACTGAACTATGAGGGAAATCCGAGGGCGCGGCAGGTTAAATTTATTGTGGACAAAATCTGCAAGCCGTGCCAATGTCAGTTCAACCCAAAAACAGGTAAAATACGATGATAAAAAGGTTTTTCTTTTTTCTTCTTGCAGTGGCCCTCTCGATAGGCTTTGCTGATGCGCAGAGCCGTAAACACAGCCGTCACGGTGGAAAACATAAGGCAACGGACACCCGTCTGCAACAGGCTTATGTCACGCCTGCCGAGCGTTGGGCTGATTCGGTAATGGCCGAAATGTCGATCGAAGAAAAAGTGGGGCAACTGATGATGATTCGAGTCCCTCTGAATATGAATCCAAAAGCCGAGAAGAAATTTGTCGAGCTAATCAAATCGAACAAGGTGGGGGGCGTCTGTTTCTTTGCCGGCACTTCCGATGTGCAGCTCGCTCAGACCAGACGTTTCCAGAAAGTGTCCAAAATCCCGTTGTTTGTTGCCATCGACGCCGAGAACGGCTTGGGAATGCGGTTAAGAGACTGCTATTCTTTCCCGAAGCAGATGTTGATGGGGGCTATGCCGCCCGAATGCGACGGTCTTGTCGAGGCAATGGGAAGGGAAGTGGGGCGCCAGTGTCGAGCCATGGGTGTGCATATAAACTTTGCCCCTGTGGTTGATCTGAATTCTAATCCGAAAAACCCCGTCATCGGCTTGCGTTCCTTTGGTGAAAACCGTATGGCGGTTGCTCGTAAGGGAATCGCCTATATGCGCGGAATGCAAAGCCACCGCGTCTTGGCGGTGGCTAAGCACTTTCCGGGTCATGGCGACACCGAGTCCGACAGCCATTTCGACTTGCCGCTCATCAAGCACTCGAAGGAGTATATCGACAGCGTCGACACATATCCTTTCGAGGCTCTTGTAAAAGCGGGTGTGAAAGGTGTAATGTCTGCCCACCTTCAGGTTAATTCGTACGAAAACAGATCTAACCGTCCATCCTCGTTGTCTGAAAATTTGGTGCAGAATTTGCTTCGTGAGAAACTTGGTTTCAAGGGTCTTATATTTACCGATGGGCTTGATATGAAGGGGGTTACAAAATACTATACCAATGGCGATGGTGAACTTCAGGCCATGATGGCAGGCAACGACGTTCTGTTGCTGCCTCCTGATGTCGAAAAGGCGGTGAATACTATTGTCGATGCGGCTAAGCGCAACAATACAGTCAAGACTATGGTTGAGCAGCACTGCCGAAATATAATGGTTATGAAATTCAAGTGCGGCCTCACAGACGAAACTGCATGGCAGAAACTCTCGTTCAATCCGAACGATGGTTGGTCCCGATGCGACAGCATCGCCTATCAGATGGCCTTGCATGGCGTTACGCTTTTGAAAAACGAGGACAACTACTTGCCGCTTCGTGATGGTGAGAAACTCGACACCACAAAATGTCTTGTTATTTATGAATCCCCGTATAAAATAGCCAGACGTATCGGTGCTATCGACTCGGCTCGGGCTGTTGTATTGGCTTACCAGGACAGTCCGGTTGTGCGTCGCGCCGTGGATGACCTTCTCTATGGCAGAGCACAGTTCTCCGGTCGCTTACCTGTCACTGCCGCTCCATACAGTATCGGTCACGGCCTGCAGATGGATTTTACAACACCCTACGACCGTGTTGTGTCCGCAGGCATGGACCCCAAGTGTTTTGAGTCAATTGACAGTATTGTGCTCAATGGCATTGACAAACAGGCCTATCCAGGTTGCCAACTCCTCGTGGCCAAGGATGGCAAGGTGGTCTACAATCGTGCTTATGGACGTCTCACTTATGATGCCGCATCGCCGATAGTGGACACAAACACCATCTATGACCTGGCTTCGCTGACCAAGGTTATGGCTACGACACTTGCGGTCATGAAACTTGTTGAGATGAACAAAGTAAAACTCGACGACAAACTGTCGCGCTACCTGCCATATCTGAAACACACAAACAAGAAAAACATCACCATACGGGAGGTTCTGAGTCACATAGCGGGCCTAAAAGACTACGACAGCTACTGGAAAGAGGCTCAGTTGTCGAGCGATCCTTATATGTCGGTATTGAGTCAAATCGCCAAAAGCCCAGTCAGCAAGGAAAGGAAATATGTGTACAGCGATCTGGGCTTTATCCTTCTTGGCGATATGGTGCGCTATGTCAGCGGTGAGACGCTCGATCATTTTGTTGCTCGCAACTTCTATCAGCCCATGGGATTGTCCCGCACTTCCTTTTGCCCGCTCGACCATGGCTTTGACACGGTAAACATTGCTCCCACAGAACAGGACAACGTCTATCGCCAACGTCTCGTTCGTGGCACTGTGCATGATCAGAACGCGGATGCCATGGGTGGCGTTTCGGGGCATGCCGGCCTATTCTCCTCCGCTACTGACCTTTTCCCCATACTGCAAATGCTTCTGAATGGTGGCGAATGGAACGGGCGACGCTATATATCCTCTTCTGTCATTGTGCAGTTCAATACTCGTTACTATGCCGACCGTGGCAACCGTCGCGCCCTCGGATTCGACAAACCGATGTTTAAGCCATCTCCGTCGGGGCAAACTGCGGTCGAAGTCTCTCAAAGCAGTTTCGGGCATACGGGTTTTACGGGCACTATGGTATGGGTCGATCCAGAATACAATCTTGTCTATGTTTTCCTCTCCAACAGGGTTCACCCAAGCGCTACGCCCAACAAACTTGCAAAGATGAATATCCGGACCGACGTGCAAAGCTTGATTTACAAATCAATTCGGATTGAATAAAAGATGCGTCAGGAACAGTGTGGCATAAGTGGATGCCGTGCGCGATTGCTATCTTAGGTATCGCAAGCATACAACAAACAACAATAAACTTCAAACTATATAAGAATGTCAATCGCAAAGTGGATTATTACAGGACTGGGATGGGCCGTTGGCGGACCAATAGGGGCCGTGATAGGCTATTTCATAAGCACGGCCATTTCATCGTCGTTTAACAAAGATGATAGAAAACGAATTGATAATGACTCGCCCAAACGTGGTCCTTATCGCAACACCGGCACCGTCGCCGACGTGCATGCGGCTCTTCTCGTTCTTATCGCTGCGGTTATGAAAGCCGACGGCGATGTAAAACACAGCGAGCTGGACTATGTCAAGCGTTTTCTCGCAAACAATTACCACGAGGAGGATGCAAAAAAAATGCTTCTCATGTTGCGCGATATGGTGAAACGCGACATCCCGATTCACGATGTCTGCCAGCAGATAAAGGTGAATACCGACTACACAACGCGCTACCACATGGTCGACTTTCTGTGTGGTCTGGCTGGCGCCGACGGCTCTTTCGACTATGCTGAACACCGTGTAATCCGTGCTATCGTTGTGGGGTTAGGTATAAACGCCTCCGATTTTGCATCAATCTATGCAAGGCATAGTACAGCTTACTCCAGTTACTACGACTCGCGTTCCAATGAGAGGTCGCATACTGCCCAGTCTGGCAATGTGCGTGACCCCTACAAGATTCTTGGCATCGAAAACACCGCCAGCGACCAAGAAGTAAAGAAAGCCTACCGCCGCTTGGCCATGAAATATCATCCCGATAGGGTGGAAACCATGGGCGAGGAAATCAAAAAAAACGCAGAACAGCAGTTTAAGATGATCAACGAGGCCTACGAAATAATATGTCGTTCAAGGGGCATAAAATGAACCCTGTTCAAATGTAATAGCGTGGTTTGGTTTGCTGCCTTTGCATAATCCTTTATTTGTTAGTATCTTTGCATACTGTAATATACAAATAAAACCAATAAGTTCCACGCATGTGTGAGATTTGTATTAGATTCGGAGCCGATAGGCGTGAAAGTCTCCGCATGCGTATATGGTTGAACGAAGAAACAAAATGAAAAAGTCTCTAAAAATTGTTTTGGTAACATTGGGCGTAATTGTGGGTCTTGTACTGTTGGTCGCTGTTCTTTTGTCGCCTATAGCCACTGCTTATGTAAACAAAAATGGCGAGAAACTCGTGGGCCGCAGGCTTACGGTCGACCGTATCTCTGCCAACATCTTGACAGGCCACGTGGCTATTCGCGGACTGAAACTTTATGAAGACGACCGTACAACCGAATTTGTCACCTTCGACACCCTCGATGTCAAAGCGCGTCTCCTGCGTCTCATCGCAAAAGATGTCTATCTGTCGCATATCACGCTGGTGAACCCCAGTGTGCGTATCATGCAAAATGGCAGCAACTTTAACTTCCAGAGCCTGATTGACCATTTCAAGTCGGACGATGAAGATGATGATGACGACACACCCTCAAAATGGAAACTCTATTTCTATAACATAAGGCTCTTGGGTGGAGCCGTGCAATACAGTGATTTGGAGCGCGGAAGTGACTGGCGGCTGAAAGGTTTGAATCTTGAGGTGCCTGGCTTCTGTATTGGTGTCGATCAGGCTACCGACGCGGGTCTCTCGGTCGAGCTGGCCGACGGCGGTATTCTGCATGCCGACGCCAAGTATAATATGGAACACAACGACTTCGAGGCCATGCTCGACCTCGAAAGTGTGAATTTGGCGGTTGTAAAGCCTTACCTAACCGATGTGTTGAATATCACCGGGGTCAAAGGCACTCTCGATGCTCACCTTAAGGCCGAGGGAAACTTCGACCATGCGGCACAGATGGATATTTTCGGTCGTGTTGCCATCTCTGGACTTGATCTCCCAATGAGTGGCGGCAATTCGTTCGCCTCGTGCAACAGCCTCTCTGTGAAAGTGAACAGGATAAACATCCACGATAATGTCTATGCCATTGACAGTGTGTGCATCAATGGCCTTGTCGTACGTTTTGACCGTTACACCGACGGTACAAATTTTTCAAAATTGACTGTAAAAAGGCAGGGTATCTCCAATCGGCCTGAATACGACGAAAGCAGTAAGGCTGACACATCCGCTCGCGCGACTGCGGTCAATAAGCCGATGAACCTGACGGTCGGATATCTCCGCGTGAGCGACACGAGGTTTACATTTGCTGACCATACGTTGGCCGACTTGTTCGAGTTTCCGATGTCGGCGGTGTGCATCGAATCGGACAATATCTCGTTGTTGGGCGACAACAATGCCACGCTGAAAGCCTCGTTGCCAGGGGGAGGCAGTCTCAGTCTGCGATGGAATGGTGCTATCAATGACTGGAAACAGCATCAAGACGTTATGCTGCGCATCAAAGGACTCGATCTCACACGGGTGAGTCCGTACACGGTTGCATATCTCGGACGTCCGTTCACCGACGGCACCTTCTCGTTCACTTCGCGCAACACTCTAAACAACAGTGTCCTCGATGGCAAAAACCATATTGACATTTATAAGGCCGAAGTGGGAAAAAAACGCAAAGATGTTGATGCCCAAGTGAAAATCCCGTTCAAAACAGCACTCTATATACTCAAGGACAAGGACGACAAGATTCTTCTCGACGTGCCAATCAAAGGCAATATCGATAGCCCGGAATTCAACTATATGAAATTGGTCTGGAAAACACTTGGCAACCTCTTTGTTAAGGTGGCCACGTCTCCGATACGAGCCATTGGCGAGGCCATGGGTATCGGCAACTCGCCCGATTTTGTCAAGATAGAGGCTCAACAACGTGATTTCACGTCCGAACAATATCACCAGTTTGCAGATTTGGCCAAAATCGTGAAGAGCAGCGACAATATCAGGCTTGTTTTGGAACAGCAGGTCGACTCCACTGCCGACGAGGATATGATTGCAAGGTTTGAACGCCGTAACCAGATTGTTACAGAATATATGACGGGCCAAGAGGGTGTCAGTCCCGAACAGATAAGCATATCAACGACTATGATACCCGGCCTAAAAAAGTCTGGATATGCCGTTTCGTCCGAAACTATGGAGGAAATCGTCGAATGAATATTGCGATCATATTGGCAGGTGGGACGGGTAGTCGTTTCGGTGGCGAAGAACCCAAGCAGTTTGCCCTTGTGGGCGATAAAACCGTACTCGAACATTCGGTAGAGGCATTCGCGTGTGTCGATGCCGTTGACGAAATATGCATCGTCTCGCACCCAAACTGGATTGGACGGGTGCGCGATATGTTCGAAAAGCGTGGATTGGCAACAAAGGTCATCGCAGGAGGCGAGGAGCGATTTATGTCAAGTCTTAACGCTATTATGGCCTATATAGATTACCCTGACGACACGAACCTGATATTTCACGATGCCGCACGACCCTGTGTTAGCGGCGAGGTTATTAATTCGGTAATCAAGGCTTTGCATGTTTACGAGGCTGTTGGAGTTGGGGTGCCTGCCACAGACACGCTTTGGGAAGTGGCCGTGACGTCTGACAGCATGGAGCGTTCGCCGGCTGAACCGTATGCATTGCTCCGTGTGCCGGAACGCCGGCGCTACTGGATGGCGCAGACTCCGCAGGCTTTTCGCCTGCCTGTTGTCAGAGATGCCTACCAGCGTGGATTGCAGTATCCCATGTTTCGGCCTACCGACGACTGCGGCGTGGTCTCGCGCTATATGCCTGAAAAAAAAATACACTTGGTGCGTGGCGATGCCAACAACATAAAGATTACAACGCAGCACGACTTGGACACTGCAAGGTCTGTTTTAGTGTCGCCCTGACGCACTTGTCCTTGCTCTTGCTTATTTTATAAAACGTCAAAACTCATCAACTTATAATCTCCACAATGACAAGTTACGAAATTAAGGAAAGACCCCTTTTACACACGGCTTTGACTGATGCGGCGTTGCTTGCTACGGCCTGTCTCATTCCGTCTGTGTCGCACCTTCTGGCGTGGTCTGTTTACAAGCTTAATCCAATGCTTATGGTTCTTGCAGCGGGGATGTTGCTGACCGCCGATAAATGGAATTCCTATCTCTTGGCTGTGGCAGTGCCGTTCACAACATGCCTTGTGGCTGGCATGCCTTCGCCCCTTGGCGCGCTTTGCATGGTTTTTGAATATACCACGGTGGTTGCAATGTTCGGTTTTCTGTCGCAACACCACAAGGCAAAAACGTCACCAGCGGTTTTTGCGATGTTTATAGGTGCTGTCCTTGCAGGCAAAGTGGTATACTACATGTCCAAACTGCTTATTCTTCATCCGGCTCAACTCGTTAGCACTTCGATTGTGTGGCAGTTGGTCAGTATGGCTGCTATAGCGGCTGTGTTTGCGACCCTGTGGCATAAAACGGGTCGATAGCATTATTACAAAGTTTGTGTTTATTACGATAAATTCTTTTCAAGTCCGAGATTTCTAATGTTTGGAAGACGGAATCCCGAATTAACAATCGAAAAATATCTTATGTTACGAAAAATCCGTATTATTCTTGCATTGATATTCTTTATAGGAATAACCTTGCTTTTTCTCGACTTCACTGGTGTGGTGAGCCTCTATCTCGGATGGATGGCTAAGGTGCAGTTTTTGCCAGCCGTGATGTCTCTGAATGTGGGTGTCATAATCGCATTGGTGGTTGTGACACTGCTGTTCGGGCGTGTCTATTGTTCGATTATATGCCCATTGGGTGTTATGCAGGATTTCTTTGCCTGGATAGGCGACCGTTTCAAAAAGAATCGCTATCGTTACAGCAAGCCGCTCACTTGGCTGCGCTGGACGCTACTGGTTTTGTTTGTTGCAGGTATGCTGCTGGGTGTCAATGCTATTGTTGCCGTCATCGCTCCTTACAGTTCTTATGGGCGCATAGTGAGCTCGATTGGGCAGCCGGTCTATGTTTGGCTTAACAATATAATTGCCTCGATAGCCGAAAAGCACGACAGTTATGCTTTCTATAGTGTTGAGGTGAAGGCGGTTTCGGCGGTGACTCTCGTGACAGCGGCGGTGATGCTGGTTTTGGTCGGTGCTTTGTCTTTGTGGCGTGGCCGTATTTGGTGCAACTCTATATGTCCTGTGGGTACGGTTTTGGGCTTTCTTTCGCGCTGGTCGCTTATGAAACCTGTCATCGACAAGAGCAAGTGTAGCGGCTGCGGTCGTTGTGAGCGCAACTGCAAGGCCGAGTGTATAAATTCCAAAACGGGCGAGATCGACGGCAGCCGTTGCGTGGCCTGTATGAACTGCATTGGCAAATGCAAATCAGATGCGATACGTTTCAAATTGTCGCCGGTCGCTGGTCGCCGGTCGCCGTCAGTCGGTGAGGTGGATTCTTCCCGCCGTAAGTTTTTGGTTTCATCGGCTGCTGTGGGAGCTGCCATGGCTCTACAGGCCCAGGAAGAGAATATCGATGGCGGGCTTGCTGTGATTGAAGACAGGGTGATGCCAAGACTCAATACGCCGCTCAAGCCCGCAGGCTCGCGTGGCCTGCGCCATTTTTCGAAACACTGCACAGCCTGTCAGCTCTGTGTTGCCGCCTGCCCGGGCAATCTGTTGCGTCCGTCTAAAGACTTGAAAACGCTTATGCAGCCCGAGATGTGTTTCCACGACGGTTATTGCCGTCCCGAATGTGTGAAATGTTCGGAGGTGTGTCCTACTGGGGCAATAGTCAAGATTACAGCCGACGAAAAAACATCCATTAGCATAGGTCGTGCGGTGGTGGTGGTCCAAAACTGTCTGTCGGCGCGTGGTGAACAGTGCGGCCACTGTGCCGACGTTTGTCCGGCGGAGGCCGTCAAGATGGTTCGCGACTATGCCTCTGGCTATGATGTCCCTGCTGTCGACGAAAACCGTTGTCTTGGATGCGGCAAATGCGAATACCTGTGTCCGGCAAGGCCGTTGGCGGCTATATATGTAGAAGGCCGCGAGCAGCATGTAAGCCGGTAAACGATTTGAAAACCGAAACTGAAAATCAGAACACAAAATGGATAGACGAGAATTTCTAAAAACAATAGGAGGTGGGGCTGTGGCCACGGCCGCGGTTATGACGGGATGCAGACCTGCTCCGGAGGTCTCGACCGAGGGCTTTGCTGTTGGCGAGGTTCCGACCGACCAAATGACCTACCGTACGGGCAAACACGGCGAGAAAGTGTCGCTGCTGGGCTATGGGTGTATGCGTCTGCCAACGGTCGACAACAACAGTGGCCGTGACAACGCCTCCGAGCTTGATCAAGAGCAGATAAACCGCTTGACCGATTATGCCATAGAGCATGGTGTAACCTTGTTCGACACGGCTCCGCCCTACTGCAAGGGTAAATCTGAACATGTAATGGGCATCGCCTTGAGCCGTCATCCGAGAGACAAATATTTAGTGAGCAGCAAGATGTCGAATTTTCCGCCCAACACGTGGAGTCGTGAGGCTTCGATTAAGATATACAACAACACCCTCAAGGAACTTAAGTTGGATTATATCGACTTCATGATGCTCCACTCTATTGGAGGCCGCGGGCGTGATGTGAACGGCAATGAGCTCGACCCTATGCGGGTGTTCGAAGCGCGTTTTATCAACAACGGCATACTCGATTTCCTTATGGAAGAGCGCGAGAAGGGACGTATTCGCAATCTGGGTTTTTCCTATCATGGCGACGTGCGTGTGTTCGACCATGCCTTGTCGATGAACGACACTGTGCATTGGGACCACGTGCTCATACAGCACAATTATGTCGATTGGCACCATGAACAGGTCGAACAGGGAGGCGATGCCGACTCGGAGTATATGTATAACCGGCTGGCGGAGCTCGACATACCGATATTTGTTATGGAGCCACTGTTGGGTGGCTCGTTGGCCACACTCTACGATGCGGCGGTCGCGCAACTGAAGCAACGCGACCCGCAGGCCTCTATTGCATCGTGGGCTTTCCGCTTTGCAGGGTCGCAGCCGCGCATTCTTACGGTCTTGAGTGGAATGACATATATGGAACACCTGCAGGACAACATCCGCACCTATTCGCCTCTAAAACCGCTCACCGACGACGAATACGCTATGTTGGAAAACATTGCACACCAGTATTCCAATTTCCCGACTGTTCCGTGCACAGGGTGTCAGTACTGTATGCCATGTCGTTATGGCATTGATATCCCAAGCATTTTTGCACACTATAACAAATGTGTCAATGAGGGCAATGTGGCTTTGGCCGACGATGCCGATACTGACAAGAAGGCATATAGGCACGCCCGTCGTGCTTTCCTTGTGGGATATGACCGGAAAGTGCCGCGTTTGCGGCAGGCCGACCATTGCATCTCATGCGGCGAGTGTGTGCACAAATGTCCGCAGAAAATCGAGATACCGTCTCAGATGAAACGCATCAACGGTTATGTGGAAAAACTTAAGGCCAGCGCGCTTTAGCAGGCGAACTGGCTATAACATGAAAACAAAACAACTAAAAATAGCTATTTGTTATGAACCTTTTGTTATTCAGTTCGCTCGGCTTGCCCGAGATTCTGCTTATCGTGTTTGTAGTCTTGTTGCTTTTCGGGGCAAAGAAGATACCCGAACTTATGCGCAGCATGGGCAAGGGGGTGAAAAGTTTCAAGGATGGGCTAAACGGAAAGGATTCCTCGGAGAAACCCGAATAAATTGATTATTCAGATTGCTCCGATTACTCGGATTATTCTGATTACTTCGGCCGCTCATAACCTCATCTCTCGACCGCTCGTGACCTTTTGGGAACACCTTGACGAGTTGCGCAGTCGTCTGGTTCGAATTGCGATTGTCGCCATGTTGGCGATGGTTGTGACTTTTTGTTTCAAGGATATTCTATTCTCGATAGTGCTGGCACCAACCGACGACGCTTTTGTCACATGGCGTCTTTTTGAACGAATCACCGGCCATCGTGAGTTGTTCGAGGTGGGACTGATAAATGTTGAAATCGCACAGCAGTTCATTACTCACATGAAAGTTGCTTTTTGGATGGGTTTGCTTGTTGTGTCGCCCTATCTGATTTATGTGTTGTTCGGTTTTGTCTCACCGGCACTCTACAAAAACGAGCGACGCAGTGCTGTGGCTGCTGTTGTAGGTGGCTATATGATGTTTATGGTTGGCGTGGCTCTCAACTATTTCATTATTTTTCCGCTTACGTTTCGTTTCCTTGCAACCTATCAGGTAAGCGACGAGGTGGTCAATATGATTTCTCTCACATCATATATCTCAATGTTTCTTATGATGAGCTTAGTGATGGGTGCTGTGTTCGAGTTGCCTGTTTTAAGTTGGTTGTTGGCGAAGATGGGGCTTCTTAAGGCTGCTCCTATGCGGAAATATCGACGCCATGCTGTGGTGGCCATTCTTATAGCCGCAGCTGTCATAACGCCCACAGGCGACGCTTTCACGCTTTCCATTGTCGCCCTCCCCATTTATCTGCTTTACGAAATGAGCATCGTAGTGGTTCGAAACACTCATGCCGAAAAACCGAAACAAAGTGAAAACACAATGCCTTAAACTGTTACTTGAATGAAGTCTTTCATACTGCCGGCTATAGCCGCGTTTTCATATTTCACGATATTTTTATCAACAGCCATGAATGCCCAAAGCGATTGCTGCAGTGTTTTGCAGCGCTATATGGACGAATATCCTGCTTCTGACCTCTGCGACGTATACAAGTTCTGTTTTCAGGACATCTTCGGCCCGGCCCACCTGACCCTTGACAGTGCGTCGGCCATAATGTATATACGGTCAGAGTTGGAAAAGTCAAAAACGCTCGGTGGCCCTGACTACCAATATGCAGGGTGTGAGGGGAACTACGTGAGGGTAAACCTTGCCTTGGTCAAAAACGGGAAACTCTCAGCAGCCCAATTGGCCGATTGCCTGCGCCGCAGTGTCGCGCAGCCGCATCCGATGTCGGTCGAGGAATGGAAAGCAAAATGGAATATGTTGGAGAACATCTTGGCGGATATGAAACCGCAACCGGGACATTTTGCCCTCGACAGCGAGTCTATCCGCTCTTTGCTCAACCGCGGCGGCTACACCGTGCACCACAGTTTTTCGTTCAACACGGCCTACAATTTCCACTATCGCATAATCCGTCGCGACATTTTCGAGAACGAAATTTTTCCGTTGATTTCCAACAAAAAAAAGAAACATTAGTGCCGCATTACACGTTAAAGGATATGTACAAATTTTAAACGGTAAATTATGAAAAAACTGTTTGTCGTTTTCTCTGTGTTGCTGCCGATGCTTGCGGTGGTCTCTTGCAAAAAAGAGGGAGTTTATTCACCCGACAAAAAAATCAGCGAAATCCATATCGAGGCGACCGTTACCGAGCGTGACGCTACCGGAGCGGACACAACTTACAACATCGCCAAGTACAAGGCCCAGGAGTGGACTTGGGAGGGGAACCTTCTGACGGCTGTCACGTCGTTCGACCAAACGGGAGCTCGAACGGCAAAGCAGTTGTTAACCTACGACGGTAAAAAACTTGTGAAAGTTGCCGACGAAAGCGGCAAGTATTATACGCAATACGGTTACAAAAACGGCAAACTGACGACAATAGCGACCGTGTCCGACGGAACCAGTCTAATGAATGCCGACGTGATACACGATGGAGGAAAAATATCTAAACTGAAATTCGCCATCGACCTGTCGGATTTTAACCTCGACGATTTCAACTTTGCCAAGAAGTCATTGGGCTATGTAATGCCAGAAAAATTGGCCTGTGTTCTGTTTTCGTCGTCAATGGCCAAGTCGAAAGCGGGTCAGCCCATTGAGGTGGTGGTCAACCTTACGTATGTCGACGACAACGTGACCAAGATGACGGTCTCGTACAGCGGTCTTACTGCCATCACGGTGAACTGCACTTACGACAAGAAACACAACCCCAAGTATGGCAACTATGCCGATATCGGCCCTTCGGCTTTGAGCAAGAACAATATATGTGAGATAAGCGTAAGTGGATTGGGGGCATCTGCCGCCGGTGGTATGATACCGCAAAACCAGGTGTGTGCCTATACCTATACCGACGACGACTATCCCGCAACTATGACAACCAGCACTGTTGAAACACTCGAGAACTCTGCTACCCGAACGACCAGGGAGACCGACACATACGTGTATGGTGACTGAGTGACGTCTCAAGAACTCTCAATGATGGCATTTTTTTCAATGCAGTTTATACTAAATTGTTGTATTTTTAGTTATGCAGAGAGAATCAAAAAAAAATAGGACATTCTATTATTAACCCATAAAATCAAAAAAAACATGAAAAAAATTCTGACCCTTACGGTTGCTGCAGCCACGCTGCTCGCTTTCGCCTCCTGCCAAAAGGAGGGAGTCTACAACCCCAAAAAGAAAATTGCCAAAATCTACGAGTATTCGTTAAGCACCACCGAAAACTCTTACGGCGGCGAAACGTTCTCCTATGCCGACACGACACCAAAGCACATGACGCAAGAGTGGACCTGGGACGGCAAACTGCTCAAAAGCATCTCGTACTATAATTATGACGAACGTGGAAAGCAGTCGGTATTCTCGTACAAGATGGACTTGACTTACGATGGCAAGAAGCTGTCTAAAGTGTCAGAAGGCTCTAACAACTACGCCAACTATATCTACGACGGCAACCAAATCTCCAAAATCGAAAGCTACAACGATGGCGAACTTTCGTGTGTAATGGAAATAACCCACGACGGCAAAAAAATCTCGAAGGTTGTCATGACGATTTACGAAGAGGATGCCCCTGAAACTTTGGCGAAGTTCGCCTTGAACTCTGTTGTGCCAAGCCAAAAGGTCGTGGAAACCATTTTCGCCCACCGCAAAGCCAAAGCCGCTGTCTCAATGACCGAGACCATCGAGTTCACCTACGATGGTGGCAATGTGTCGCAACTGCTTGTGACCTATGGTGAGGAGCGAATGACCTCCGATTTCACCTACGACGAGATGAAAAACCCCTTCCAAGGCAACTACGCTCTTGTGGCCGGTGGCGAAGGCGAGGCATCTTTCATCAACGAGAACAATGTGCTGACCGAGAGAACCGTATGGTCCAATAACGGCGAAAGCAATGACGCTGATACCGACACCTATACTTATGAGTATGACGGCAAATACCCTGTCTCTCGCACACGCACATCCACTTACGGTGATGGCGACAACTACAAGACCACATATACGCATACCGTATACTACGAATATGCAGAATAGCAGATACGCCTAAAACCAAAGAGCGGGACATTTTCGGGTGTCCCGCTTTTTTTTATGGCTCGCCTGCAGCAAAAACGCAGTGTGTGCCACGTCCCGTCTACGCCCTTGACGGTTGCAGGAATAAAAGCCAATGTGCGATCGACAGGGGGGGCAAAACGTTTTGACAGAGGAGACACGTATGAAGTGTCCAGTGTCCGTGCTGGATTATATGTGGCGACTATATCGCCCAAACAAGCAGGCCGCCACAAATCACCACTCCCGTAACCAACAAGTCGATGAGGCAGAAACCCATAATGTCTTTGGCGTTGAGTTTTGCTATGGCAAGTGCCGGCAGTGCCCAGAAGGGTTGAATCAGGTTGGTCCATGCATCGCCCCAAGCGATGGCGATGCCAGTCAGCCCGTGGTCAACGCCGAGGTCAGCCCCCGCTGCAAACATGATGGGTGCCTGTATGGCCCAGTGTCCGCCGCCCGACGGGACAAACATGTTGAGTATTGCGGCACACAGGAAGGTGAGCAGGGGATAGGTGAGGGGGGTGGAGATGGATATGCAGGCGTTGCTGAGCACGGTGCCGAGACTGATGCCACTGGCTCCGACACCTGTTATAATGCCCATTATCCCGGCATAGAACGGGAACTGCAGCAGTATGCCGCTCGCTCCGGTGGCAGCCTTACCAAAGGCTCTTACGTAGGCCACGGGAGATCCGTGCAGTATGATGCCAGTGAACAGAAACATCATTATCACGCTGTTCAGGTCAAGTGTCCCACCGCCAAAACCAAGCTTGAGCACCAGATATCCCAGCCCCACGAGGGCTATAATCCAGCCCAAAATCCTACTGTTTTCCAGACGTTCTGCAGGGGTTGTGGCTTTTGTTCGGGGTTCTGGTTCGGGTTCGGCCAGCAGTGACGGCTCGATGCTGACAACTTCTGCGGGTTTGGGGTGCATCAGCGTGTTGACTGTAACAATGGCAAGTGTTACCAGTGCCACCATTGCAAGATTGTGTATGTTGAGTATGGTTTGGCTAACTGGTACAGGATCTGTGAGTATGCCATTGGTCGCAGTGGTCAGTGCATCGCCCGGTGTGGCCATGGTGAGTGGGATTGAACCCGAGAGACCGGCGTGCCAAACAACGAAACCGCTATAGGCCGATGCAATGAGCAACCGGTAGTCGACACCGCGAAGTGTACGGGCAATCTCTTTCGCGAAAATGACCCCTACAATGAGGCCGAAACCCCAGTTGAGCCAACAGGCGAGTGCCGACACGGCTGTCACGATGGCAATGGCTGCGGGCGGTGTTTTCGGGATTTGGGCAAGTATGGTTATGCCGCGTTTGATGACTGGCGCTGCCGCCAATGTGGCACCACATACGAGTACGAGTGCCATCTGCATTGCAAAGGAGAGCAGGTTCCAGATTCCGCCACCCCAGTTTCCGAGCACTTCTATCGGTGTCTGCTGGCAGACGGGAATGGCCACTACTGCCGCAACAAGGGTCAAGACGATGGCGAAAATAAACGGTTCGGGTAGCCAACGCTGCACAAGACGCACGCTGCCGTTGATGATCTTCTGAAACACGTTTGTGGAATTTGGGTTTTGGAAAACGTCGATTGGTGCTTATTTGATCGACATTATCTCGTCAACGATAAACTGGCTTTCTCCGCGCCAAGGCAGGGTCCCGAAATAGCGTTTCCAGTGCAGTTCGACCTCTTTGCCCGAACAACGCATAAGTTTGGCCGCGACGCTGTCGTTGGTGACCGAGAACTTGAACTCGTTCGACTTAAGGTTGCCCATACCACTGCCGGTCGACTTGAATCCGGTTTGTATCATTTTGCCCTCGTAGGTCTTGAATAATACGCCCTGTTTTTGGAAGTAGTTGATGTCGCCCGTGTTGTAGCCGTCGCTGTAGACGAAGAAGAAACGGAAATAGATGAAAACTGTCAGTGCGAGTGCGAGGACGAGGATTGTTGATGTGAGGATTTTTGTTTTCAGAGTCATGTGTATATTTGGATTTAGGGTTTGACTTTTAACTTTTCCCGTCTTTTAGGAACGCAAAAAAGACTGCGAGCAGGATTAGGACGAAAGCGACGATGTGGTTCCAGCGGATTGGTTCGCCTTTGAATACGGTGGCGACAATGAGGGTGAATACAGAGAGCGAGATGGCCTCTTGTATGATTTTAAGTTGCATAAGGTTGAATGGTCCGCCGTTGATGGTGGATCCTATCCGGTTGGCGGGTATCATAAAACAGTATTCCAGCAGTGCGACAGCCCACGAAAGGGCTATGATGGCGATGAGTGGCCAGTCGGTGATGATTTTCATCTGCTGGAGTTTGAGGTTTCCGTACCATGCGAATGTCATGAAGACGTTGCTGGCGAGCAGGAGCAGAATTGTAATCAGGCCGCGGGGCATATGAGAGTGGGTGGGTGGTGGTTGAGGTAATCGGAAAAAATCGGAGTAATCGGATTGGTCGGAGTAATCGGATTGGTCGGAGGGGGGCG
This sequence comes from uncultured Bacteroidales bacterium, assembly GCA_905235855.1. GTDB lineage: Bacteria > Bacteroidota > Bacteroidia > Bacteroidales > P3 > Colimorpha. Next base: position 20,836 of record CAJONE010000002.1, on the reverse strand, counting down.
TGAAAGCTACGCATTGGGGGGCAAATTTTCGCATTCGCGAATCAGCATGGCGAGCACTTCGTTTGTGGCTCGGTCTGTCACTTGCTGTCGGCGTCCGTTGTAGTGTTTTTTCATGGTGACGGTGTGGGTCGGTGTCGCCACGGCCATCCAGACGGTGCCGACTGGTGTGGCCTCGGTGCCGCCTGCGGGTCCGGCGACTCCTGTTGTGGCGACGGCATAGTCTGCATTGTATTTGGTGCGTGCTCCCTGGACCATCTCGCTGACGGTCTGTTCGCTTACGGCACCGTAGGTGTCGAGGGTGTGCTGTGCGACGCCGAGGAGTTTGTGTTTTGCCTCGTTGCAGTAGGCTGTGATGCCGCCTTTGAAGTATTCCGACGCACCAGGGAGTGCAGTCAGCATTGCGGCGATGTGCCCGCCTGTGCAGCTTTCGGCAGTAGCGAGGGTGCAACGGCGGCTGTGCATCATATTCGACACGGCCTCGGCAATGCTTTCGACGTTTTCGCCAACGATGTATTGTCCTGCGGCCTTGCTGACAGCGGACGCAACATCTTCTACCTGTTTTTCGATTTCATCATGCGAGGATGCACCTTCGCCAATGGCGGTAATACGCAGTTTTATGATACCGGCTTGCGGCAGGTAGGCCAGTTTGGTGTTTTTGGGCATCGCGGCTTCGATATCTTCGAGCAGGTCGGAGAGAAACGACTCGCCGATGCCCTGAACCAGGATGTTCCTGCAGACGATAGAACCTATTTTGAAGCGCTCTCGTACCAGCGGGATTATCTTTTCGGCGATGAGATATTCCATCTCGAATGGGACTCCCGGCAGCGAAACAATGGCTTTCTTTCCAGCGTTGAACCACATGCAGGGTGCGGTACCGTGGTCGTTGTTGATCATTTCGCAACAGCGTGGCACGAGAGCTTGCCGGCGATTTGTTTCGGTGAGCGGAAATCCGCGTTGGGCGAAAAGCCGTTCTATGTTGGCGAGCGCTTCCGTGTTCTCGTATAGTTCGCTTCCGAAAAAGCGGCATAGTGTTTCTTTGGTGATATCGTCTTTGGTCGGACCGAGTCCTCCGGTAAGGAGTATCAGGTCGGAGTGTTCCTGACAGCGACGTATGGCCGACTCTATCGCATCTGCGTTGTCGCCCACCGTACAGACTTCCACCACGGCGATGCCGCTGTGTGTCAGTGCTTGCAACATATAGGTTGCGTTGGTGTTCACCACCTGACCGATAAGCAGCTCATCACCGATATTGACAATTGAGGCATTCATTTCTGATTATTCACAATGGCCGTTTCACAAAACTCTTGTTTAGCGATGCAAAAGTACTATTTTTTGCGTAATTTTGCACTTTAAATTATGGCGTGGGTACCATGCTTGCGCGTTTGATGGTTTTATTTAGAATTTTTCTTTGAATGGATATATCCGGAATCGACGAACTGATACGTATGGCTTTGCGTGAGGATGTGGGCGACGGCGACCACTCGACACTTGCCTGCATCCCTGCCGATGCGCATCGCGCCGCCAAAATGGTAGCAAAGGCCGAGGGCGTTCTCTGTGGAATTGAGGTAGGCGAAAGGGTCTTCAAACTCGTGGATGGCTCGCTGAAAGTGACAAAACTGAAAAGCGACGGCGACGGGTTGAAGGTTGGCGACGTGGTGATGACTGTCGAGGGCAGGGCAGCGTCAATACTCACGGCCGAGCGTACGGCCCTAAACTATATGCAGCGACTGAGCGGCATCGCCACGCAGACGAACTCGATGGTGAAGTCTATTGAAGGTTTGCATACACGTCTTTTGGACACGCGCAAAACGACCCCCAACATGCGTATGCTCGAAAAGTATGCGGTGAAATGCGGCGGAGGCACGAACCACCGCATAGGACTTTACGACATGATTATGCTCAAAGACAACCATATAGATTTTGCGGGAGGCATTGAGCAAGCTATTGACAGAACGCACGATTACCTGGAACGCACGGGCAAATGTCTCAAAATAGAGATAGAGGTGCGCAATATGGACGAGTTGGAGCGGGTCATGCGTCATGGCTCCGTCGACCGCATAATGCTCGACAATTTCGACGTGGCCACCTTGCGCGAGGCGGTGTCACGGATAGGCGGACGTTACGAGACTGAGGCTTCGGGAGGCATAACTGCCGAAACGCTGCGTTCATATGCCGAGACTGGCGTGGATTTCATTTCAGTGGGTGCCTTGACTCACCACATCAAGAGCTTGGACTTGAGTCTGGTCAGTCTGTAACGGGCCGAAAATTGTGACTATTGGGGAATCTTAACTGGTAGCGGTCTGACCGAATACAAATTCGAAACGACAAGGGATGAAGACGCCTAAACAGTATTGGCAGTCGTTAATAGCGAAACTCAAGGATCCGAACGACCCTATAAGGCGTTGGTGCATGGAAACCTACGACCGAATCAGTTCGGGACGTGTACTCAATTTCCTTCACCGTTTTCAGGTCCCTGGTGTGAAGGGTGTCTGTTGGGACGACGTGTTGCGGTCGTTTCTCAAAGAAATATTCAGCGGCGACACGCGACAGCGCGCCAAATCGCTCTCGTTCTCGTTTGTGGTGGCTTTTCCGCCAATGCTGATGTTTCTCTTAACCCTCATCGCTTACCTCCCGTTCGACGGCATTCAGGGCGAATTTGTAAATAACATGGCCGCCGTGATACCGCCCCGAATAGCAGAGCCGGTTATCGCCACCGTCAACGACATTATGGGCAACCGGCGCAGTGGCCTGCAGCTGGTGGCATTCCTTTCTTCGCTCATTCTCGCAGCCAACGGCCTGATGTCCCTTTTTCGCACCTTTCGCAATCCAAAGATTGAGGCAAAAACACGTCCTTGGATAGTGCGCTATCTGATGGGTTTCATGCTTGTTATTGTTCTTTATCTGCTTATCATCCTGATGCTTGTGCTGATGATGGAATATCACCATTTCCTCAATATTTTGACCGAAAAGGGTATAATCAGATGGTCGGGGAATGTGCGCAATATTGTGGGCATCGGACGATGGGTAGTTTTGGGTTTAATGACACTACTGGTTATCAATTCGATATACTACTGTATTGATTTCTATTGGATGAAAAACCGTTCATCGCGAATGCGTTTTTTCTCTGTAGGTGCCGTAATGTCGTCGCTTATGTTTTTCGCCTTTACAGGTCTTTTCGAGCTATACATTGACAACTTCACGAACTACAACCTGCTTTATGGGTCGATCGGGACGCTGCTTGTGGTGTTTTTATGGATATATTTCAGTTGCCGGATGCTTTTGGTTGGCTACGAACTGAATCGCAGTATAATGTATGAGTATGAGCATCAGCGACAGTCGTCATCACTCGACAAACAGGATCGCTTTGTTTAGCAATCATTTATTATTTGAAAAACAGTAAACAATATGATACTAAAAAAAGAAGAAAGCAACAGCAATGGCACATCCGTGGCCCAAGGTGGAAAATTCAAGATGATAGGCAAAACCATGATGGGGCTGGAGGAAGTGCTTGCCGACGAAATACGCCAACTCGGCGGCACCGATATCGAGATACTCAACCGTGCGGTGGCTTTTCAGGGCGATATGCTTACCCTGTACCGCACGAACTACTGTTGCCGCACGGCACTTGCCATATTGAAGCCCTTTGCTGAATTTGAGGCACACAATGAGCAGGAACTCTACGATCAGGTTTATAACATCCGTTGGGAGAAAATCCTCGATGTCGACTGCACCTTTATGATAGACTCCGCCACCAGTGGCGACGTGTTCACCCACTCGTATTATGCGGCTCTCAAGACAAAAGACGCCATTGTCGACCGTTTCAGGAAAATGTTTGGCCAGCGACCGAGTATCGACACCGAGAGCGCCGACTACAAATTCAACCTTCACATAGCCGACACGCACGTGACGCTCCTCATGAACTCGAGTGGCGACTCGCTGCACAAACGCGGTTACCGCCAGGCCGTGGGTATGGCGCCTATCAACGAAGTGCTCGCCGCTGGTATGATAAAACTTTCAGGATGGAAATGCGACAGCCATTTCTTTGATCCCATGTGCGGTTCCGGTACTATCCTTATCGAGGCGGCCATGCTGGCCAACAACATACCGGCTCAATACTACCGTGGCGGCAGGTTTGGCTTCAAACGGTGGAAGGATTTCAACCTCGGCGACTGGAAGTCTGTGCTCGACTCCGAAAACCGTAAAATAGGTGAAGGCGATTTCGACTTCGAAATTTGGGGCAACGACATTGACTATGGTGTGCTTGAGCAGGCCGAAAAAAATCTACAGTTCGCCAAATTGCACAAGGATGTTATGCTGTTTCACGGCTCTTTCGAGAACCAGAAACCGCCCGAGGGCCGTTGCATGATTATCACCAATCCGCCATACGGGGAGCGTATCAAAATCGAGGATCTCAACGCGATGTATGAGAAACTGGGCGATACCTTCAAACGACTTTATGGAGAAGAGCGTGTGGTGTGGCTAATCTCTTCAGATTTTGAGGCGTTGAAACACATCGGACTAAAGCCTTCTCGCAAGATTCCTCTGCTGAATGGCTCGCTCGACTGCCGATTTATGAAGTTCGAGTTGTATGAGGGAAGCCGGAAAAATTCGTCCGGTGGCCGGCGCGACGAGGTGCCGAACCAATAGGCACTTACACAGTGCTGCATGCTCTGCTTTCGGTCTTGATGACGGTTCTTTGCTCCGAACATATCAAAAAATATGCCTTCCAAGTGGGTTTCCATGCTTGTGGTATCGCCCCGGCATCACCTTTGCGCGACTTTGGCGAATCGTTCGAGGCGTGGCTTTCCCATGGCTTCGATGCCGATATGCAGTATATGCGTCGCAATGCCGACAAGCGTGCTAATCCACAGCTGCTCTACGCCGGTGCGCGCAGTGTTATCTCGGTGCTGCTGGCATACAAGCCTTCACATACTGTAGAAGGACCGCTCAAATTTGCACGCTACGCATACGCCGAAGACTATCATTTGCGTATCAAGCGTATGCTTTTCGAATTGATTGAATTGCTGAAGGGCGAGTATCCCGACTTCAAGGCCCGCCCTTTTGTTGATACAGCACCAGTAAGCGACAAACGATGGGCTGCGGCTGCCGGTCTGGGTTGGATTGGCCACAACACCTTGCTCATAAACCGTCAATACGGCAGTTTTTGCAATATTGGCGAGTTGGTGACCGAATTTGAGGCGGATTGCTACGACAAACCCGTCGCTGACGGCTGCGACAAGTGTGGCCTCTGTGTGCAGATGTGTCCAAATCAGGCTTTGCGGCTTGTCGATGGACGTTACATGCTCAATGCGGCTCGTTGCACTGCCTATAACACGATAGAGAATAGGGCTGTCTCCATTCCAGCCGCGCAACGTATGGAGGGTTACGTGTTTGGTTGCGACATTTGTCAGGAGGTGTGCCCTTACAATGCAGCCACTCATGCCGTTTTCGAAGTAAACGACGAGAAAATAAGCATGTTGAAAGCCCTTTTTTCTGCAAATGAAATGCAATTCAGCGAGACAACGCGCAACACGCCGTTGAGCAGGATTTCATTTGCGCAGTGGAGCCGTAACTTGCAGAAGGCTTGCAGCGAATTGCAAAAACCTTACAAATGTGAGGATATTGGCGATTAGTGATTCGACAAACGTGTATTGTCTGTTCACTGTTCATCAATCACTCATTCACTGAGACGAATCCTCCAAAGCCCCCCTGCCTTGACAGTCTGCGTGTAGAGTGTGTCGTGGGTTTTGCCATTGGTGAGTTTGACTTTGACCAGCGCGCTGCTGCTGTCGGGTGCAATCTCTTCCGTCAGCACGTCAAGTGTCGCGCCGGTCATTTCGTCGAACATCAGTTTCATCCATGTCTCGTAAAGCGGATATTCCTCCTCATCGGTGTCGGTAAGCGTCAGAGCTCGCTTGTAGTCTCTCGCAAGAATGGCCGAATTGAAGCTTGCAACGGTTGCCGACGGGGTGTTGCGGTTGCTTTGCGCACTGTCGCTTTTGCAGCCTGAGAGAAACAATATTAAAGCAATGAGAATGAATTTGAAAAATAAGGTTGGCTGTATTGCAGTTTTAGTCATCGTGGCCTCTGTTTTGACTGCAAAAGTACTACAAATTCCTGACACAGGCCTGCCGTTTCTTTAAAATGACGTATCTTTGCAATTCAAAGTGAATAGTGAAAAGACAGGACACACAATCTAATCACTAATCACGGGTCGCCATTAACGATTGACAATTGATGCTCACACAAACACCGCAATGGGTTGCGATATACACGCGTTCGCGCGCCGAAAAGCGCGTGGCACAGTTGTTAGCGGGGCAGGACTTTGAATGCTATTTGCCTCAGGTCGAGCGCTGCCATCGGTGGAGCGACCGATACAAGATGGTCGTGGAGCCGCTATTCAGGTCATACGTTTTCGTCAAGATAAAAAATACTGATGTCATTCCGATACGGTCCACACCAGGGGTCTGTTTCATTGTGTCGTTTGGAGGCGAAATAGTGACCGTGCCGCAGGCTCAGATTGACGCTATTGAGCGCCTTGTCGCCTCCAAGCAGGAGCTTTTTGTACATGAGACGGCCTCGTTGACGAAAGGAAAAAAGGTCGACATCGTCGAAGGGCATTTTGCAGGTATGTCGGGCATCCTCTTGTCCGGCTGCAAAGACGGCAATTTTGCTGTGCGTATCGACGCGATCGGTGCGACTATCGTAACAACTGTCGACCGACTTCTCCTGCGTCCAGCCAAACCGCAAAACCAACCGAAAGTCAGAAAAATCACCATTCGCTAATCACTATTCACTAATTTCTTATATGTATATGTTACAATCGGAAATATCAATAGCCGTTATAGGTCTCGGTTATGTCGGGCTGCCGTTGGCACGTCTTTTTTCAACCAAATACCACACGGTTGGCTATGACATGAATGCCAATCGCGTGAACTCTATCATGAGCGGTCACGACGCCACGCTCGAGGTGCCCGACGACATGCTGCGCGAGGCTATCTCGAAGCATGGTTTCTCGTGCACCACCAACCTGGACGACATCCGGCAATGCAATTTTTATGTCGTGGCAGTCCCCACGCCGGTGGATGAAAACAACCGACCGGACCTCACCCCCCTTTGGGCTGCCAGTGAAACGGTGGGCCGTGTCATATCGAAAGGCGATGTGGTTGTGTATGAATCCACGGTCTATCCTGGTGTCACCGAGGAGGAGTGTCTCCCTGTCGTTGAGCGCGTAAGCGGTCTGAAATTTAATGTTGATTTTTTTGCCGGCTATAGCCCCGAACGCATTAATCCGGGCGACAAAACACACACCGTCGAAAAAATAAAGAAAGTGACATCCGGCAGCACTCCCGAAATAGCCGACTTGGTCGATAGGGTCTACAACTCGGTACTCGTCAACGGCACTCACAAGGCTCCGTCTATCAAGGTGGCCGAAGCTTCGAAAATTATCGAGAACTCGCAGCGCGACGTAAACATCGCTTTCATGAACGAACTGGCCAAGATATTCAACGCTATGGGTATCGACACTCACGACGTGATTGAAGCCGCATCGTCGAAGTGGAACTTCATAAAGCTAAGTCCTGGTCTGGTTGGCGGCCATTGCATTTCGGTCGATCCCTACTATCTTATACAGAAAGCCCAGGTGTATGGTGTCCTGCCTCGCGTGATGAGCAACGCACGTCGACTTAACGACGGCATGGGAGCTTATGTGGCTAACCAGACGGTTAAACTGATGAACAAGAAAGGCGTGATTGTCAAAGATGCCGACATTCTCATTCTCGGTGTGACGTTTAAGGAAAACTGCCCTGACATCCGAAACACTAAGGTGGTCGACATTTACCACACTCTGTTGGAGTATACCTCTAATATCACTATCTATGATCCTTGGGCAAATCCTGATATGGTAATGTGTGAATACGGGGTCGAGATTCGGAATACCTTCACTCAAAGCCCCAATTCTTTCGATGCCGTGATATTGGCCGTTGCCCACAATGAGTTTCTCGAAATGGATGTGCGCTCGCTGGCGAAGCCTGGCGGGGTGATCTATGACGTGAAGGGTATTCTGCCGCGTGATGTGGTAGACGGAAGGCTTTAGCGGTTTTCGTCATAGTCTGGCTGCCACTCGTCCTCGTCTGTTGGGCTGGCTTCGTACGATTCTTCGTTTCGTCGTGCCGTCTCGTCTATGGCCTTGTCGTATCCGGTCAGCGCTGCGAATGGCGCGAACTGGGCTGCACGCTCTATCATGGCCATTCTTGGTCGGGTAGGGGAGACGTGGTGTGGTATGTTGATTATGTCGTCGTATGTGTCTTCCATTTTCTATTCGCTATTTGCTAATCATCAATCACAAAGCATTAATCACTATTCTTTGTGGCCGCCAATTTGGGCGTTGCGCTCTTTGGCAGTGGCCCCATCCTCGAAGTTCAGCCCTTTTAGTATGGCGTTTTTGCCGAAGCGTTTTTTTATGGCGAGTTTGGCTTCCTGCAGCCGTCGTTCCTTGTCCAATGCCTTACGTTTGGCGGCTCGCTCGGATTCGGAAGTCTCGTGGTCTTCAAACAGATCCAGTTGGCGAGCCTGATTTTTATGATGCCTGTTTGCCGCTTGCTCGTTCACCACATGGTTCGTGGCGATTGTTATTCTTCGTATGAGCAGGTTGCGATTTACGATTCGGTCGTACAGGTCGAGAACTGCACTTACGATTTCCTGCTCCGATGACGATGGTGCTTCGAGGTTTGCGGTGCCGTGTGAGTGTTTCGGCACTTCACGTCCGTAATGGTCCCGCACAACCGGTCCGATATACTGGCTTCGCACCGAAGGGTTTCGCAGGCTTTCGACATCGTAGCCTATTGTAAGCGTCAGTTGGTCGGTCACCAGGCGTCGGGCTACTAAGTCGAGTGCTATGGCATCGGCCATCTCGTGTACCACCACCCGTGCTTTTGTGCTGCTGTATGGCTCCTGCAGCACTTGTCCGCTGCTCAGCGAATTGCTTGACGGACGGTAGGCTTTCACCATGTCGATGGTGCAGGGCTCCCACCCCCATGCATGGTCGATGAGCAATTCGGCGTTCACGCCAAACAGTCCGTATAGCAAATCCTCGTTTTCGACTGATGTGCGGGCAATCTTGCCCATAGTGTCGATACCGTGTGGCGACAGTCGTTCTGCAATGCCGTGTCCGACGCGCCAGAAGTCGGTCAGCGGCCGGTGGTTCCACAGTTGCTGGCGATAGCTCTTCTCGTTGAGTTCGGCTATGCGTACACCGTCCTTGTCGGCGGGCATGTGTTTGGCCACAATGTCCATCGCTACCTTGCAGAGATACATGTTCGTTCCGATGCCGGCTGTCGCCGTGATGCCCGTTGTCGAAAGCACGTCGCGTATCATGGTTATGGCCAAGTCGTGTGCGGTTGTCTTGTAGGTGTTGAGGTAGTTGGTGGCATCGATAAACACCTCGTCGATGCTGTAAACGTGTATGTCTTCGGGTGCGATGTATTTCAGGTAGGTTTTGTAGACCTGTGCGCTTACCGTTATGTAGTGCCCCATGCGTGGAGGCGCAACCAGATAGTCCACTTGCCAGTCGGGGTGTGCTTTCAGGTCGCCATCGTTGTACGACTTTCCTGTATAGCGTCGGCCCGCGGCTGTCCATCGCTCCCTGTTCACTTCGCCTATTCGTTGCACTACTTCGAACAGGCGGGCGCGTCTTGAGCGACGGCGACACCGCCAGACAGATGGTCTTATCTGTCCTGCTCCGATCGGCTACAACCAGGTTCGTGCACAACGGGTCAAGTCCGCGCTCCACACACTCCACCGAGGCATAGAACGACTTGAGGTCGATTGCTATGTACGACGGTGTCGTGTTCGTGGTTTGGGACTTGTTGCTATCGGTCTGATTGTCCATTTGTTGTTGCGCGATGTGCTCTGCCTGAAAGATATTGTTCGTTATGTTTGTTTTATGCGTGTTCACGTCCGGTCGCGGACTTTTTTTTGTCGTTATATATGTCGGGGTCAGTCGCCGCGTGCGTCTTCCAGTGCAGTTTGCATTGCCTTTATCATATCGCGGTATTGCGCGGCGGCCATAAAATCCATCTCTTTGGCGGCAATTTGCATCTTGCGTTGTGCCTCGCGTATGTCTTTGCGCAGTTGATCTTTGCTGCGGCAGTCGATATGCGGAGTTGACGGATTTCCTGCCGCTTTATGCAAGTTGTCTGTCCCACGTTGGCCGCCGCCGTAGTTGTGGCCGTTTTCGGCCACTTTCGACGGTGCTGTGGCCGGCGTGTTCAGCGCATAGGGCGAGGCTGCAATGTTGGGCACGTTGGGCGGTTCGGGTGCCTTGAATTCATTGCGTTCTTCGGCGGCTCGCTCTATCACTGAGGTGCTTCCCATAATGGCCTCTGTGCTTTTCACAATCTGGCGTGGCACTATGTGGTGTTCCAGATTGTATCGTATCTGTTTTTCGCGGTGGCGGTTGGTTTCGTCGATTGCACGTTGCATACTGCCCGTAATCTTGTCGCCGTAAAGGATGGCCTTGCTGTGCACGTTGCGCGCGGCGCGTCCGATTGTCTGTATCAAAGCTCGGTCGCTGCGCAGAAATCCCTCCTTGTCGGCATCCAAAATGGCCACCAGCGACACTTCGGGTAAGTCGAGACCCTCCCTCAGCAGGTTTACTCCTACCAAAACATCGAAAACGCCCATCCGCAGGTCGCGCATTATTTCGACGCGTTCCAGTGTGTCCACGTCCGAGTGAATGTATTTGGTTCTGATGCCGAGGTTTATCAGGTACGATGAAAGCTCCTCGGCCATGCGCTTGGTCAAGGTTGTTACCAGCACGCGCTCTTTCTTGTCAACGGTTTTTTCGATTTCGTCCAGCAGGTCGTCCACTTGGTTTATGGCCGGACGCACTTCGACCACGGGGTCTAGCAATCCTGTTGGTCGTATCACCTGCTCCACCACTATCCCCTCGGCCTCAGCCAGCTCATACTCGGCGGGGGTTGCGCTGATGTAAATGGTCTGGTTGGTCATTCCGTAGAACTCGTCGTAGGTTAGCGGGCGGTTGTCAAGTGCCGATGGCAGCCGGAAACCGTATTCGACCAGTGCTGTCTTTCGGCTTCGGTCGCCCCCGTACATGGCGCGTATCTGAGGTATCGTAACATGGCTTTCGTCGACCACCAGTAGGAAGTCGTCGGGGAAATAGTCGAGCAGGCAGAATGGCCGTGTGCCTTCTCGTCGCCCGTCGAAATAGCGCGAGTAGTTCTCGATGCCGCTACAGTAGCCCAGTTCCGCAATCATCTCCAGGTCATAGTTCACCCTCTCCTCCAGTCGGGCGGCTTCGAGGTTGCGCCCTTGCTCTTTGAACCAGTCGCGCCTCTCGAACATGTCGAGTTGTATCTGGTGCAATACGTCCCCCATGCTTTCTTTCGATGTGATGAAATTGCTTGCCGGATAGATGCTGGCTTCCGTTAGGCGCTCGATTGTCTGCCCGCTCACTGGGTCGAAACTTTCGATGCTTTCAATTTCGTCGTCCCAAAAGCATATGCGGTAGCAGAAATCGGCAAACGATGGGAAAATGTCAACCGTGTCGCCCTTGACCCTGAATCGCCCGTTTGTGAACTCTATTTCGTTGCGTACATACTGCGCGTCAAGCAGTTGAGACAGCAAGTGGTCGCGTACCAGCCGATCGCCCACCTTGACCTGTATCGTGCTTTCTTTGAAACTTTCGGGGTTGCCGATGCCGTAGATGCAGCTGACTGAGCACACCACGATTACGTCGCGTCGTCCGCTCAGCAGAGCCGACGAGGCTCGTAGCCTCAACTTATCCAGCTCATCGTTGATGGCGAGGTCTTTCTCTATGTATGTGTTTGTGGCCGGTATATAGGCTTCTGGCTGGTAGTAGTCGTAGTAGCTCACAAAATACTCCACTGCGTTGTTCGGGAAGAACTGCTTGAATTCGCCATACAGTTGTGCCGCTAGCGTTTTGTTGTGGCTCATCACCAGTGTCGGGCGGTTAAGCCGTGCTATCACGTTGGCAACGGTGAACGTTTTGCCCGACCCCGTCACGCCCAGCAGCACCTGTGCCCGTTGTCCCGCATTGATGCCCTCCACCAGCTGGCTTATTGCCTCCGGCTGGTCTCCCATGGGTGCAAAATCTGATTTTAATTCGAAGTTCACTGTCCTTTGTTGCTTTGAATATTGCAAAAATACACCATTCCAAAAAAAACGCCAAATTTTTCGAAATAACGCCAATCATCCTCACGGTCGAAAAAATGAAGTTTAATTTTGCAAGTGGCGGCAGAATAGACGAATGGGCGCGTTGTCTTATGGCTTTCAAAAAAAATGTGTAATTTTGCAAACCTTATGAAAATCGACGCTAAAGAACAAGTCTTTCTTGAAAAAGCGCAGCAGTTCTGTGCTGCCGACGAACAGTGCACTGCCACTGTGATGAGAAAACTGGTCGATTGGGGATGCCCCGCGACTTCCACCAACAAGATTGTTACCATGCTCACGGCGGGCGGCTATATCGATGAGTACCGATATGTTTGCCGCTATTGCGAGAGCAAGGCGTTTCACCAGAAATGGGGAAGGATTAAAATCACTTCCATGCTACGCCAAAAACACATTGCCGGCGACGTGATTGCCAAAGGCATTAAGGTCATCGACGACGAGGAGTACAGAAAGGTGCTTCTCGGCGTGGCGCAAACCAAGTGGAGGACTTACACCGGCGACGACGACGAGAAAAACGTCAACAAACTGACGGCTTTTCTCATGTCGCGCGGTTATGAGCTGGATATTATTAAAGATGTTATAAAAGACATAGAACAATGAAAAGTTTCAAGTTTTTAGCCGTTTTGCTGATGGTTTCGGTTTCGTGCCAACTGATGGCACAGGAAGAAAACCCCGCTCCTGTCGAATCTCAAGAGACCGACGGGCAGCAGCCCGCCGCGGAAGTCAACGAAAAGCCCAAGGGGATATGGACCACCTCGTCTACCCCGGCTCTGAAAATCGATGAGGCCTACTACAACAACTGGTCCTCGGCGGGCAACGCGCGTTTAGCCATTACGGCTTCTTTCAACGGCACATACAAGTATGTCAACGGTAAGAACATCTGGGACAATATAGCCGACCTCGCTTTCGGTATCCATTGGCAGGACCTCGATGGCAAGAACACGCCCTTGCTCGAGAGTCTTCGCAAAAACGAGGACAAGATTGACCTCACAAGCACATACTCGCGCGCCTTGCGCGATTCGTGGAACATCAATGCCATTGCCAACTTCAAGACCCAGTTCTACAAGGGCTATCAGTATGGCGACGACACTGTGCTGATTTCGAATTTTATGGCTCCGGCATACCTCACCACAGCCATCGGTTTTGAGTACAAGAAAGAGTGGTGGAACGTGTCGCTCTCGTTCTTGACTGGCAAGACTACTTTCGTGTGCGACGACGAGCTAATCCGCACGGGCTACACTTACGGTGTCATTCAGGACAGCGCCGACTTCGCTAACGGCAAGTATCGTCACGCCTATTTCGGACTCGGTTCGTATATCAAGTTCTATATGAAAAAAGACATCGCCAAGAACCTTAATCTCTATGTCCGTGCCGAACTTTTCTATGACTATATGAAGTGCAGCAACTTGAACCGTGAGGCCAATAGCCGTCAGGAGCTTATTGATCGCGGTTATGCCTCCATGAATGGCGGCCAGAAATTCGGCTTCAGCCTTTGGCATGAAATCGACTACGACTTGGAGGTGAAACTTGAATACCGCTTCAGCTCGTGGCTTGCAGCCTACGCTGGCTTCCAGATGAAGTACGACAGTGATTTCCGCTCCACCAACGAGCTTGGCCAGAATGTTATGAATAAGGGTGCTATGGGTGCTCTACAGTTTTTCCAGACTGCTGGACTGCAGGTCTACTTCAACTGGAAAACTCCGAAAGAATCTTAATGCAGCGATGCAGTGCGTCTTCTCTTCGCGTTGGATTTGACTCTTGGCCCACGTTAAGGTAGGCGTACCGTTTTTAGGCTTTCAATTATCGAAGCGCACAAATGTCTGGTCCTATAGTCACATTAACGACCGATTGGGGCGACGGTGCCTTTTTCGCCGGTATGGTGAAAGGGCGTCTCTACTCGATGATTCCCGATGTGCGGGTGGTAGATATAAACCATAGCCTCAAGCCTTTCGATCTGCGTGTGGCACCGTATCTCGTGAAGAGTGCGTGTACGGGTTTTCCATCGGGCACGGTTCATATAATCGACATACTGTCCGAAGAGGAGTCGGGAGAGGGATTTGTGATAGTGCAACACAATTCGCAATACTATATCTGCACCAACAATGGTCTGCCGTTCATGGTTTTCGGCAACGACTATCAGCGGGCTGTCGAGATAACCCTACAGTGGCCCACGAAGTATCTGAATTTTGCGGCCTACGATATATTCTGCGTTCAGGCCGCGCGTATTTTGTCTGGCACGCCGTTGTCCGAAATCGGGCGCGACGTGGCTCTCGTTGAGCGTCATTTCCGTTATATGGTGATGGACAGTCTCGTGAAAGCACATGTGTGGCATATAGACAGCTATGGCAACGCTTACCTCGACATTCGCATCGACGAGCTTGAGAATGTGCTGGCTGGCCGCAAGTACGACATCTCATACCGCGGTGTGCGAATCGGCGAAATAAAGGAGTCTTATTCCGACTGCAAAGAGCCGTCGCTAACCGTGTCAGCTTCAGGATTTGTGGAAATTGCCATGTACAAGCAGCGCGTGTGCGATATTCTCGGAATCGGCCTTCTCGATATAGTCGATATTGTAGTAAGGAATTGAGGAATAACTTGAAACAACGCATTACTTCGTACACTTTCCAGTTGATAAACTTTTTTTCACTTATCACCAATCATTAATCACCAATTTATGTCTCTTCTTTCAATACGCAATCTTCACGCCGGTATCGGCGATATGGAAATACTCAAGGGCGTAAATCTTGAAATCAATACGGGCGAAGTGCACTCCATCATGGGACCCAACGGCAATGGCAAAAGCACCCTTGCTGGTATCATTGCCGGCAATCCGAAATATCAAGTCACCGATGGCGAAGTTGTTTACAATGGCAAGAATATTCTCGATATGCCAGTCGAGGTCCGCGCCGCAGAGGGCATTTTCCTCGGTTTCCAGTATCCTGTCGAAATACCAGGAGTGAGTATTGCCAACTTCATGAGAACTGCTGTCAATGAACAACGCAAATACCGTGGCCTTGACCCGTTGAGCGGAAGCGACTTCCTGAAACTGATGGAGGAGAAGAAAAAGGTGGTCGAAATGACCGCATCGTTGGCCAACCGTTCGGTAAACGAGGGGTTCTCGGGCGGCGAGAAAAAGAAGAACGAGATATTCCAGATGGCAATGCTCAATCCAACTCTTTCCATTCTCGACGAAACCGATTCGGGACTCGATATCGACGCCTTGCGCATCGTAGCCTCGGGTGTGAACAAATTGCGTTCAAACGACAATGCCATCGTGGTCATAACCCACTATCAACGATTGCTCGACTATATTGTGCCCGACTTTGTGCACATCCTCTACGAGGGACGTATCGTGAAAACTGGCCCCAAGGAACTCGCCTTGGAGCTGGAGCAGAAGGGTTACGACTGGATTAAGAAAGAAATGGAAAAATGATTAGGAAAGACGTATTGCCAGAGGCTCTGAAAGGGGTCGATTTCTCCGATTTCTGGAATGATGGTTTGAAGCGTCCTGACGTGTCGCATTCGGACGCCGACATCTGTTGCTCGTGCAACATACCCAATCTCGACACCGACAAGCGAACTGTTGTCAACGGTGTTGGCGATGGATTGAACATCACCGTTGAGCCTGGCCAGGTGCTCGGAAAGCCTATTCAGATTCAATCGGTGGTCAGCACCGAATACAAGTCGCTCATCGAACTCCGCAACACCATTAACGTCGGTGCCGGTGCAAGTGTCGCAATCATCCATTGCGACGACACTGTAGGCGACACCCGCTCGCTCGGCAATAACGAGACTCATATCAGCATTGCCGAGGGTGCACAGGTGGAATACTATAAACTGCAAAACATCAACAACCGTTCTGGCCTTATAAACAAAACTTATATCACTATGGAGCGTGGTTCTCGCCTGTTCACCGACTGCATCACGCTCAACGGCGGCCATATCTTCAACCATTGCGAAATTCGAATGCTGGGCGAGCATTGCGAATTGCGTGCCGACGGCCTCTATCTTATCGATGGCGAGCAGCGTTGCGACAACTATATATTTGTTCAGCACAACGCTCCGCATTGCACCAGCTCTGAACTCTACAAAGGTATCCTCGACGACCAAGCGCGTGCCTCCTTCAATGGGCATGTGCTCGTTATGGACGGTGCAGTGAAGACCGAAGCCTATCAGAACAACCGCAACATTCTATTGACCGACAAAGCCCATGTCGAAACCAAGCCGTTTCTCGAAATCTACAACGACGACGTGAAATGTTCGCATGGAAGTGCCGTAGGCCAGCTCGACGACCAGGCCTTGTTCTATATGCGTTCGCGCGGCATTAGCGAACGGACGGCCATGACGATGCTCTCCTATGCTTTTTGCGACGAGGTTATCCGTAATATTAGCATCCCCGAACTGCGTCAAGCTATTGAGGATATGGTGAAAAAACGCTTGCACGGCGAACTTTTGCCATGCGGCAACTGCGCTATCCCGTGCAGCTCCCCATGTAATGGCGACGATGCCCGTTTCGAGATAGACGTAACCAGATTGTGAACCGTCTGCTGTACATAACCGCAATGCTTCTGCTTTGTGCATCGCTCTCCGCACAGGATCAGGGTGTCACTTGCGGTCCCAGATTCAAAACATCTGACCAGGCGTTGTTCGACAAGGCGAAAGCCCTGTTTGACGCGAAAAAATACAAGGAAAGTCGCGACATTCTACATAAGCTCGCCTCAAAATACCCTGCCGCACCTGATCCCTGTTTCTACCTTGGCATGATTGCGGTGAAAAAAGACTTCAATGCTGCCGGCATTCGCCGCTATTTTCCAAAGGTCATTGCTTTGTGTCCAAGCTATCCCAATGCGTTGGCCCACTACTACAAGGCTATTGTCGATTATACTGATGCGAACTACGACGAGGCTGTGCGCAACCTCAATCGGTATTTCGAAATCACCAACGAAAAGCGGCTGGCCGAGTTCGAAGCCGTATACGAAGAGGCCTCCAACTATCTCTACTGGTCACAGTTCCTCTCCGAGGCTTCAAAAAACAAGGTTCCGTTTGAACCGCGCGTTCTTCCGGGTGTTTCGTCACCCTACAACGATTATCTGCCCTATATCACTCCCGACGGACGAGCCATGTTCTACCTTCGGCAGGTGCCGGAGACTCATGCGGCCACGTTCTACAAGCGCGAGTTGGCCACGAAAACCTGGCGACTGTTCCGCAGCGAATTTAAGGACAGCAGCTTCGCCGACGGGGTTGAGATGTCGTTACCTTTCAACTCATCCGAGAACGAGGGCAGTCCCACCATGACTGCCGACAACCGTGTTATGTACTATTCGCGTATGGCCATAAAAAACGGCAAGCCCAACTGCGACATCTGGCGCACCACATACAATCAAGGGCGATGGAGCGAGTTTGAAAATGCCGGAACCAATGTGAATGGAGACAAATCGTGGGAGTCGCAACCCTCTATCACCGCCGATGGCGAGTATCTCTATTTCGCGTCCAATCGCGATGGCGGCATGGGCGGCACTGACATTTGGCGCTGCCATAGGCTACCCAATGGCGACTGGAGCCGTGCTGAGAACCTCGGTCCTGCAATTAACACGGCGGGCAACGAGAAATGCCCGTTCATCCATGCCGACGGAAAGACGCTCTATTTCGCATCCGACGGATGGCAGGGGTTTGGCGGCTACGATATGTATTTTATTAACGTCAACGACACTTACATGCAACGTCCTGCCAATATGGGGCTGCCCATAAACTCCGAGGCCGACGAAATCTGTTTCGGGGTCTCCGCCGACGGACGGTTAGCCTATTATGCCGCCAAGCCGCCAGAAGGGGTCGATGGACGTGGCGGCACCGACATCCTGTCGTTCGACCTCTACCCGGCTGCCCGTCCCGAACCGATGCGTCTCTGCGCCGCGCGTCTCGTTTCCGACAACGGAACGCCGAGTGGCGGCATCCTCACTGTATGCCGCAAAGATGCCGACAACTCTCGCTACGCTGCCGACAGCACCGACGGCTCACTTGTGGCAATGCTCTCTATGCGGGAGGACAATCTGCTCATTGCCACTGCCAAGGGCTGTTTGCCTACGGTTAAACGTATTAAGGCCGCCGCTGTCGCCCGCTCGTCCGGTTTCGCGATAGGAGACCTTGCCTTGCGTAAGCTGAAAAAAGACGGTCGCTACACCATCAGCGATATACAGGTGGGTTCGAAAGGCCTTTCGCCTGCCTCCAAGTCCATAATTGACGCCTATATCGCTTTTCTTCGCGACAATCCGATGGTGCATGTGCGTATAGAAGGGGTGACCGAAAACATGGTTAAGGCCGTGTATGACTATATGATTGAGCAGAAAACGCGTGCCGAACGTCTATCCTACAAGGCTGGCGGCTCTGCCGAACTGCAACTCGTGGTGATAAGGAATTAACAAACAAAACTCAGCTGACAAGTAACTCCAAATATCCGCAGGCTCTCTTTCATGCTGGACATTTCTGGCGTGTGTTTGGCTATTTGCGTTTTTATCCTGGCCATATTGCAGCCTCCGTTTTTTTCGAGCTCCTGGGAATTCTGTTCAATCTCTCGTCATTTGTCTTTATTGTTCCTTTTGTCGAACTGCTTTTTGGTGTCGGCGATGCCTCTCCCCACAGCTTTTCGTTCAACCAGAAGGATATAAGCGAATGGATGAGCTGGCAGTTGTCCGTGTGGAGCGAACGCCACGGCGTGCTCTACTGTCTTCTTGTCATTGCGTTGGTCTACCTTGCATGTTCGTTTTTTTCCAACTTGTTCCGTTACCTTGCTCTTTGGTTTCTGGCTCCCGTCCGCAATGGTATTGTCGAACGTTTGCGAAACAATCTTTATCGCAGGATTACCGTTTTGCCGGTGGCTTTCTTCAAGAGTCACCGCACGGGCGACATACTGAGTTGTATGTCGAACGATATCGCCGATGTCGAGTGGGGTGTCATCAGCTCTATCACGTCGTTGGTGAAGTCTCCAGTCAATATTGTTGTTTTTTCCGCCACTCTGGTTTTCATAAGCCCCACGCTTTTTCTTTATTTCCTGCTTGTAACTCCTGTTGTGTTTATGCTTGTGGGTTTTGTGGGGGGGCATCTGAAACGCAATGCCCGTAAAGGACAGGACAAATTGGGTTCGCTTTTTTCTGTAATCGAGGAGAGCCTTGCCAACATAAGGGTGGTAAAAGCTTTTGGCGCAGAGGAGCGTCAGGCAGCTTTTTTTGCTTCGGTAGCTGGTGACTACCGTCGGAGGACGAACCGTGTTGTCAGTTTAAAAGAACTTGGCAGCCCGCTCTCCGAGATTCTCGCCACCATTGCCATGGCTGCCATTGTCGTTATCGGTGGTTCCTATGTCATTGCTGGTCGTATGCACCCTTCGGTATTCATTCTTTTTGTTGTGGTCTTTGCCCGTATCGTACCCCCAATACACAATCTTGTGAAGTCTTGGTCTGCGATGCAGAAAGGCAATGCCGCCGCCGCACGAATTTTCGCAATTATCGATGCCGACGAGGTGATTGTAGAGGCTCCCGATGCTCTGTCTGTCAGCTCGTTCAACGGCAATATTGAATTTCGCGATGTATCCTTTGCCTACACCGACAGCGTCTCCGACAATGCTGTAGCTATGGGAAGCAACAACATTGTACTCAATCATATAAACATTGTCATTTCCAAGGGTAAGACTGTTGCACTGGTTGGTCCTTCGGGTGCCGGAAAATCCACTTTGGTCGATTTGTTGCTCCGTTTCTACGATCCGACCGGTGGCTCAATAGTCATCGACGGCATCGATATCTGCCGCTTCAAAATCGACGATCTGCGCCGTCTTGTTTCTCTCGTTACACAAGAAAGCATCCTGTTTAACGACACTGTCGCCAACAACATAGCCTTTGGCAATACTGCAGCCACATTCGACGATATTCGTCGCGCTGCCAAGCTTGCTTGTGCCGACGGTTTTATAGAATCCCTCCCTGACGGTTACGATACACTTGTCGGCGACCGGGGTGTCACACTTTCCGGCGGACAGCGGCAGCGCCTCTGTATCGCTCGCGCTCTGCTCAAAAACGCTCCCATACTCATACTCGATGAAGCCACCGCATCGCTCGACAACGAATCCGAGCGTCAGGTGCAGGCCGCCCTGCAGTCGCTTATGCACAACCGGACTACCATCGTAATCGCTCACCGGCTTTCCACAGTCCGCGACGCCGATGTCATTCACGTGCTCGACAACGGACGGATTGTCGAATCTGGCTCGCACGATGAGCTGGTACGACTTGGCGGTGAATACTGTCGACTTCTTGCTTCGCAAATAGTGTAGCCATATACCAGGGATACAAAAGAAAAAAGAGACTCACAACCTTGCGTTTGTGAGTCTCTCTTGTTGTCCAACCAGGACTCGAACCTAGACTGGCTGATCCAGAGTCAGATGTGCTACCATTACACCATTGGACATTGTCAATCTCTCTCTCGAGAGCGGTTGCAAAAGTACAACATTTTTTTTAAACGGCAAATTTTTTTTCACATTTGTTGCCGTTGTGTAGACTCAACTACCAAGTGCAACACAGTTGTGCAAATATAGCATAAATTTAAGTTTGGGGGTATCGAAGTTCAAAAGTTTTCTCGGTCGGAGGTT
>CAJONE010000001.1 GCA_905235855.1 uncultured Bacteroidales bacterium | reverse complement strand
AACCTCCGACCGAGAAAACTTTTGAACTTCGATACCCCCAAACTTAAATTTATGCTATATTTGCACAACTGTGTTGCACTTGGTAGTTGAGTCTACAGTTGACAGCACTACAAAGAGTGCAACAGAAATAATGTTTCGTTTCATTTTTAATTGTTTTTGATTTCTATGATTTTTTTATTTAAAATAGTTGTAGTTTGCATATAATAACAATCATGGAATACACTAATGACCATTTTTTCTCTAAAGAAAATATAAACATCTTGTATGAAGGATCCTGGGTGACTTGGATCAACTGAATTTTTATTTACAACAAATGAACCAAATGAGTTTGATTGTGCAAAAAGTTCTTTATACTCATCTGGAATTACTGTTGGGGGAGGGACGTTCAGTTTTTTTGCAATCATATCCCAACTATCAGTATTTGTTGCTTCCAGCACCGTCACATCCACAAAAACACTGTCGTTGACCTTGTAGTCCTTTATGAACGAAGCCTCGATGCCTTCGACATCTGCATAGTGAGCATACAGCTCGCTGACTTCGCGCGAGGGGAAGATGTACTTCCACTGCATTGCGAGGCAGAAGGCAAGAGCCTCGACGACGGCGAGGATGGCTATGAGCAGCCAGAAACGTCTTTTGTTGAACCTTTTCTTGCCGGACCGAACGTGGGAATGTCTGACGGAAACATGCCGTACAGAATCGGAGCGATTCGAAGAATTAGACGGATGGCTCATAGCTGCGCAATTAGAATTTTGACTGTGTCGCAAATCGCCCGGTCGGTTTTATCCGATGTGGTGGTGACTTTGGCAAAGTAGTGTGTGGTGGAAAACGCTTTGTCGGCATTCATGGCGATGAGCAGGAGCAGACAGGCTGCGATGGAGTAGGACGGGAGTCGGAGAGAGAAGAACTCTGAGCGGATGTAGTCGCTGTCGGAAGAGGTACTATAACTGCCACGCAGGACAAATTGCAACCAAAGCCGGCGGCGACGGGAGAGGCGGCTCAGGCGGTCGGCATAGTGGGCCATACGGTAAGGATGGTGGCGAAGGCGCACTGTCTGTCGCATAAGCCAAAGACTGCGGGCGGCACGCAGGACCACCAATAGGACGGCGATGGAGAGAGCGAGAACGGCGACATTGAGCGTCGAGAATCCAGCTGACGCGGTATGCCAAAGAATGCTCGCGGCCAGCGTGAGGAGGCAGAGGCATAAGGCCAGCAGGTAGCGGTCGGCCTGTCGGCGGAGCTGGAACTGAGAGAGGCGGTCGCTTTCAACCAACGCGTGAATGCGCTCAGGTGAGACCGGTGGTATTTGCGAGGCGACATCCTGTAGTTGTTCCTGAACTGAACGCAATCGGCATACAGCCTCGTTGAGCGAGGCAGACTCTGTGGTTTCCATGGTGTCGACATCTGAAAGCGAGTTGCTCTTTTCGATTGCGACTTCACTATGAGCGAGGCTGTACTTTCTTTCCCCCTGTTCGGTAATCCCTAATCTCTTTTTTCTTTTCATAGATAATAAGTATTTTACCCTCCCCACGCAAACTGCTGATAATGAGAGGGAGTGGAGCAGTTAATATTTAGAGTTGAACTAACATTTTCAGTTTTTTTATAAGTCGCGACATTTGCTGGCGTGCGTTGGGCTCTGTGATGCCTTCGGTGCGTGCGATGCTGTTGTAGGAGTCGTCGCAGAGGTAGTGGTCGAGTAGGTTGCGTTCGCGGTTATTGAGATGTGTGGTGAGTTCGTCGACCAGGTGCCAGTCGTCCAAGGCTACGTTTTGGAGTTTTTGCTCTAATTTGGATGTGTCGCACAAAGATTGAAACTCAGCGTGTTTAGGATTGCGAAAGTAGTCAATGACAGCGTGGTAAGAAATTTGGTGTATCCATGTTGACTCGGCGCTGTCGCCACGGAAGCGACTGAGACCATAACAGCTGTACTCCTCCCATATTGCCAATGCGCACACCTGCCGTAGTTCTTCGAAATAGAAAACATTACCGCCACAGTATCTGAGGCAGATACTGCTTATAGTTTGGCAATTGCGGTTCAGTAGGTCACCAAACTCTTTTTCTTGTTGCTCCGTGGGCATTGGGAGTGTTGATTTATCTACTTTATACTCACGTGTTTATAACGTTTTTATTATAATTCTTATTGTATTCGATATTAAATTATATGCAATACGCCTGTTCCTTGTACCCTAATTTTCCAGCTTCAGCATAGCACAAATACCGTATGATTTGCCTACTACTATCGGCTAAACGAAAACGCAGAAATTTGTTTTCCTTTTTTTTATGTTAGACGTAAATCGTTTCGACATGTGTGACAAGGGGTAAAAAATTAAGATATTTTAACATTTGAGGGGTGGCTGCCGGGTATGTGGATGGCTGTTTAAGGGATTGTAACAATTCATTAGTGATGGCTTATTTGCATGAAACAAATTGGCGAAAGGGCACTTGCCGAATGGGAGTTTGTTCTGGATTGAAGGGGTACATTACGCGAAGCAACGTCAAGAAACAGTCTTGAATTTATACAAGGTAAGTTCCAAATATCAAAAAATTTTATTGTCGGTACCTATTATGTTAATTGCTATCTTTGCACCATATTCTGTAACGTTGGATTTCACTTCAAATAACTGCATATTAGGGCTTTCGCCCATGGACGATATCACAGATTATCCGTTCCGTGTGATATGCAAGGAATTCGGTGCAGATATTCTTTATACCGAATTTATCGCAGCTGAAGGCATAAACCACAATGCATTCAAGGGTAAACGAAAAATGTTGTTCACCGACGAAATGCGACCCATAGGCATACAGATTTTCGGCGCCGACAAAAACGAACTGTTGAAATGCCTTGCCGTTGTTGAACGTGCCGAACCCGACTTCATCGACCTCAACTGGGGATGTCCTGTCCGAAAAGTTGCAGATAAAGGAGCGGGAAGCGGTATGCTTAAGGACACTCACAAACTACTTGAAATCACCGAATCCATCGTCCGCCAGTCCCACTTCCCCGTAACCGTTAAAACACGTATTGGCTTCGACAAGGAAAACATCTGCATAGAAACCCTTGCACAGCAGTTACAAGACGTAGGGGTGGCTATGCTGGCAATCCATGGACGCACACGATCGCAAATGTATACCGGTCAGGCCAACTGGTCAATAATAGGAGCCGTCAAGAAAAATACGAATATACGCATCCCAATATACGGAAACGGAGATATCGATTCTCCCAATAAAGCACTGCAAGCAAAACAATTGTATGATGTTGACGGCATACTTATAGGTCGTGCCGCCATTGGCAACCCTTGGATTTTTGAACAAACAAAAAGGCTGATGAACGGTTTGCCGGAAAGGAGCATCTCCATCCGCGAACGTGTCGATATTTGCAGACGGCATCTGCAAATGTCTATCGATTTCTTTGGCGAACATACCGGCCTAATCGTCATGAAAAGACATTATGCATCCTACTTCAAAAGTCTCCCTAATTTCAAACAATTCCGAACGCCTCTCTTCAACAACTCGTCACGCGATCAAGTTTACGACATATTGAATCAGATAACAGATTACTATTCTCCAAACGACTTTTAAAATGGGAAAAAAACATATTGTTGACATCAAAAACAAAAAAGCGTCATTCGAATATTTTCTCATTGACGAATATGTGGCTGGACTCGTTCTTACCGGCACAGAGATAAAATCCATTCGCGACGGCAAAGCCAATTTGACTGATGCTTACTGCACCTTTATGGGCAATGAATTGTTTGTAAGACAAATGCACATCTCAGAATATCGTTTCGGCTCATATCTGAACCATCCCGCCAAACGCGACCGCAAACTGCTTCTTACCCGACGCGAGCTTCGCAAACTTCAGTCTCGTACAAAAGAAAAAGGTTTTACTATCGTGCCTGTTCTTCTCTTTGTCGATGAACGCGGCTTCGCAAAACTTAAAATTGCTCTTGCACGAGGAAAAAAATTCTACGACAAACGCCAGACAATCAAAGATAAAGACACTAAACGCGACTTGCAAAGAGAGATGGGAAGAAAATGATGACACCTTGCAGTGACCATCCCCTATGAACATCGAACTCCTTTCCCCAGCCAAAAACCTCCCACAGGGCATTGCAGCCATCAACCATGGCGCTGATGCCGTCTATATCGGCGCCCCAGCTTTTGGAGCCCGTCAAGCGGCCTCCAATTCGGTGGCCGACATAGAACTGCTAGTTAAGCACGCGCACACCTTCGGCGCACGTGTTTACGTAACACTCAACACTATACTTTTCGACAACGAGATTGAACCAGCGTTGAAACTGATACACAATCTCTACAACATAGGTATCGATGCCCTTATAATACAAGATATGGGCTTGCTCGAATGCAATCTGCCTCCCATTACACTGCACGCCAGCACACAAACTCATAACTACTCACCCGAAAAAATTCACTTTCTGGAAAATGTCGGCTTCTCGCGCATCATTCTCGCAAGAGAAGTCTCTCTTGATTCGATTCGCAATATTCGCCAAAAAACCTCGGCCGAACTCGAGGCCTTCGTTCACGGAGCTCTATGCGTCTCTTTTAGCGGACAATGCTATATGAGTCAGTTTCTCTCCAAACGCAGCGGCAACCGCGGTTGCTGCACGCAACCATGCCGATCCAAATTTGACCTTCTCAACGCCAGTAACAAACTCTTGCGACATAACGAACACCTGCTTTCTCTTCGAGACTTCAATGCCTCTCAACATATTGCAGACATGATAGATGCGGGTATATGCTCGTTCAAAATTGAAGGGCGTCTGAAAGACATGGCCTACGTCTGCAATCTCACTGCATACTACAGAAAACTCATCGACGCCATTCTTGAGCAAAAACCAAACTACAAACCTCTTTCATCAGGTAAAACCTCTTTCTGTTTCACCCCTGACCCCTTACGCACCTTTTCTCGACGATATACCGACTACTTCCTTGAACAGCGCCAAAAGATGGCCTCGTTCACAACTCAAAAATCATTAGGGAAACGGGTGGCAAAGGTAACCCGAATTGATCGCAACAAAAATATAGTCGCCGAGATATATGAACCTCTTTCCCCGGGCGATGGACTCTGTGCCTACAATCCCGTAAGCGGCGAAATGTCTGGCTTTCTTGTCAATCATGCTGACGGCAATATAATCGTTCCCAATTCTTTGCCTATCTTGAAGCCTGGCATGGATCTTTGGCGCAATCACGACATCCAATTCGAGAGAATCTTTAAAGGACACTCCGCTGAACGTAAAATAAACATTGATTTGTTTTTCTCTGACTTTGTCCGTCGCGTGTGCATAAACAATTCTAACCCGATTAGTCTCAATGATACCGTCACCGACGGCTATTGCCTACGCGCCATTGACACTGATGGATGCGAAGCATCGGTTGAAATTCAATATAACAAAACGCTGACCGACAACCCACAAAAATCTATTGAAACTGTCCGCTCACAACTTTCCAAACTCGGGGGAACGCCATTCAATGCTGTAAACGTATGCCTCGACGGTTTCAACCCGTCTTTCATTCCTGTTTCCGTGCTTAATCGTATGAGACGCGAAGTGGTAGAGAAACTTATTGCCGTAAGGCTGCAACATTTTGCTCCCAACCATTTGCCGGTATCTCCCAACAGTATCGCCTACAATTGCGGTCCAACCGACTACAGACTGAACATTACGAACCGCCTGGCCGAACAATTCTACCGCCGCCATGGCGTTGAAAAAATAGAATACGGCCTGGAGACAACTGAATGCTACGACAACATACCACTTATGACAACTAAATACTGCCTTAGGTACGAAATCGGTCAGTGCCTGAAACATAAATGTAATCAGAATATCTCACCAGATTACAGAACAGACCTCTTTCTGCTTAACAACGGCCACCGACTAATGCTTAAATTCAACTGCGAACGGTGCGAAATGGAAATCTTCAAAGCCTAAACCGACTTATCGCGACATGAAAAGCGATGCCTTTTTTAGTCTCTCTGGCGTTCCGACATCAAGCCAATCCTCCGGCCGGTGTTCGTAACGGTTTATTTTGTAAGATACGGCCTGTTTCAAAAGCTCCGGCACAATAGGATACGGATGATCGGCTGGAGGCATTTGTCTTAATAACTGCGGCTCAACAACCCATATTCCACTGAAGGCAAATTCACAACAAAACAATTGTTCTGCCGCACGGCTGTTTGGACGATCTGTTGCATAAAGCGTTTCACCGGTTTCGCAATTCCGCCACCCGCAAAGCTGGCCATCGCGGGCAAAGAGCAACTGCCTCTTCGTATCTCGACGGCTGACTGCCAAAGTCGCTCCTGCTACTGTCGATATATGTTTTGAAATCAGTTCCTTTACTGAGATTTTCGACAAAATGTCCACATTGTGAACCACAATGGTTTCCTTTCCCGAAAGCAAGTCTAAGGCTCTTTTTACTCCTGCACCTGTATCGAGCAGCATATCACGCTCGTCCGATACAACAATTTCGGCTTCCCATTCCCTGCTCGCAATGTATTGCATAACCAATTCCCCAAAATGGTGTACATTTACAACAATACGCTTTGCACCCTCCTTGATGAGTTTTTTTACGTTTATTTCCAGTAATGTATGTCCATCTACCTCTACCAATGCTTTAGGTTTATTATTGGTCAGGGGACGCAAACGGCTGCCAAGTCCTGCTGCAAGTATGATCGCTTCCATCTCAATTGTTTTATTCTCTTATTAACGTGTTTCACACGTCATTATTATATTCACGATCAATCATAACACAACTGCAGATTCACCGTAACCTTGCGAAACCATTACCAAAATTTAGTATCTTTGCATATTTAAACCCACATAGGATAGAATATTATGAATATTAAAAAAACTGAATTAGACGGTGTTGTGATAATAGAACCGGATGTGTTTGGCGACAGTCGCGGCTATTTTTTCGAGAGCTACCATACGAAAAGATATACCGATGCACTTGGCCAAAAAGAATATTTCGTGCAGGACAATGAATCGCGCTCTCATTACGGAGTAGTACGCGGCCTGCACTTTCAAAAACCGCCATACGCGCAAGCCAAACTTATTCGAGTTGTATCTGGCGAAGTTCTTGACGTGGCGGTTGACTTACGCCGCAATTCAAAAACATATGGCAAATACATAGCTGTCAAACTTTCAGGCGAAAATCATCTACAACTTTTTCTACCTCGTGGCATGGCACACGGATTCTCTGTCCTCAGCCAAGACGTTATATTCCAGTACAAATGCGACAATTATTATCACCCCGAAGCAGAAGGCTCCATAGCGTGGAACGACCCGTCAATTGGAATTGACTGGCTTATACCACCTCAAAATGTTATACTCTCCCCAAAAGACAGTTGCAATCCGCTACTATCAGATATTGAATCCCCGTTTTAAAAATTCATCATAAAAAATATTGCTCAAATGAACATTTTGGTTACAGGAGCAAACGGACAGTTGGGCACACACATCAGACTGCTTGCATCCAATACCTCAACAAACCACTGGTTATTTACCGATATCGAAACGCTTGATATCACATCCGAAGAAAGCGTTGCACGATTTGTTGATTCGCAATCGATAGATTGCGTGATAAACTGTGCGGCATATACCAATGTCGATGCCGCCGAAGACGCCGAACCGGAAGCCGACAACGTCAATCGCCTTGCAGTTAAGATTTTAGCCTCTTCTATGGCAAAAAGAGGGGGCTTCATGTTGCACGTCTCCACCGATTACGTATTTGGCGGCAACCTATACAATACACCTTGCAACGAACAGGCCGTGGTTAATCCGTTGGGTGTCTATGGACGCACTAAACTCGCTGGCGAGCAAGCCTTGATATCAAGCAATTGCCCTCATATTATCATCCGCACGGCATGGCTTTACAGTGAATATGGACACAATTTCGTTAAAACCATGTTGTCTCTTATGTCTTCTCACGAAAATCTGTCGGTGGTTTACGATCAGGTAGGGACTCCCACTTACGCCGGAGACTTGGCCAAAGCAATATTTAACATCATTGAAACCAAACATTTTGAAACACATTGCGGACTGTACAATTTTTCGAACGAAGGGGTATGCAGCTGGTATGATTTCGCGCAAGCTATTGCACAAATGTCTGGCAGCAAATGCCATATATTACCTTGTCGCAGCAGCGAATACCGTAGCAAAGTGGTTCGTCCAAGTTATTCCGTATTAGACAAAACCAAAATAAAGACCACATTCGGCATTGAAATTCCTTACTGGCTGACAAGCCTGAAACTATGTCTTGAAAATATAAGTATCAAGTAGTAATTATCAAACAAACAATATTATAAGAATGAAAACTATCGTAATTACCGGCGGAGCCGGGTTTATAGGAAACCATGTTGTACGCCTGTTTGTGAACAAGTATCCTGACTATCGCATTATCAACGTCGACAAACTCACCTACGCAGGAAATTTGGCAAACTTGAAAGATGTTGAACATTCCCCCAACTACGAGTTTCGTCGTATTGATATCTGCGACTTTGACACGGTTTATAGTCTTATGCGCGACGAACAGGTAAGCGGCATCGTTCACCTTGCCGCAGAAAGCCATGTCGACCGCAGCATTAAAGACCCTTTCTCATTCGCACAAACCAACGTGATGGGCACACTGTCGCTTCTTCAATCGGCTCGCATGTATTGGGAAAGCTTGCCGGAAAAATACGACGGAAAAAATTTCTACCACATATCGACCGATGAGGTTTACGGCGCACTAATACTCAACCGGCCCGATGGCGATGGGCACGGCAACGGACCCTATGGCGACGATCTGTTTACCGAAGAAAACAAATATATGCCCCACAGTCCATACTCGGCTTCAAAGGCCTCAAGCGACCACTTTGTCCGCGCATTCCATGACACCTACGGCATGCCAACCATTATTACAAACTGTTCTAACAATTATGGCCCATACCAATTTCCGGAAAAACTCATACCATTGTTTATAAACAATATACGTAACCGCAAACCACTTCCGGTATATGGCAAGGGCGAAAACGTTCGCGACTGGCTTTATGTTGAGGATCACGCCAGAGCCATCGACCTGATTTTTCATAACGGCATACCTGGTGAGACCTACAATATAGGTGGGTTTAACGAAAAGAAAAACATTGATGTCGTGAAAACAATGGTAAAGATTGTCGACCGGCTGCTCGGTCGCGCCGAAAACGAGGATGAAAACCTCATCACATTCGTAACCGACCGTGCAGGCCACGACCTTCGCTACGCTATCGATGCCTCAAAACTGAATCGCCATCTAGGATGGAAGCCACAAGTAAACTTCGACGAGGGAATCGAGCTGACTGTTAAATGGTATCTCGATAACGAGGAATGGATGAACAATGTTACCAGCGGCGACTATCAGAGATACTACGAGTCAATGTATGGCAAACGTTGAAACTTATCCTATTATGTACCTTGCGGTCTAACTCTGTTCTATATTAATCTCCCATCCAATAAATGTCCACACATCCTTCGCATCACGGGCTTATTTTCAATTTGATACACAAATATCGCCACTCTACCATACCCAAAGGCGTGATACTGTTGTTCGATCTCTTATTCCTGACCATGGGGTTCGCAATAGGAGAGTTTTTCGTGCTTCACGACAACGATATAGTACTTGACTGGACGGCAATTGTCATACGCTACGGGTTCTGTTTGGTTGTTACGCTATGCTCATTCCTTGTGTTGGGAACATTCCGTGGAATACTTCGCCACTCGGGAATGAACGACATCTATAAGATATTGTTTGCATGCGGAATATGTATCGTCTTCTGTTTTGCTGTTATCTATTTCAACAACAACCACCAAATAGTGCAATACTGTTACTTGCCAACTTACACAGTCGTTACCATGACATATATGATCACGGCTCTTTTGATGGTATTGTTTAGGATTGTGTGCCAGCGCATATACAACGATTATATCCGCAAACAGCGACCTGTCCTCAATGTGGTAATCTATGGAGCCGGGGCTGCCGGTGTGATTACATATAGCGCCCTAAAAGCCGATATGCGATTAGAGTACCATATCATAGCTTACATCGACGATAGTGCGTCAAAACAGGGACAGTCAATAATGGGAGTGCCCATTATGCGCCGCAAGGACGTATTAAACGAAAAGTTTGTCGGCGCAAAAGACATTCGCCAACTCATTATCGCAATACCGAGTCTTAAAATAGCGCATAAACAACTGATAACAAACAGGGCTCTCGAACTGGGTCTGACTGTTCGCTCCGTCCCGCATATCCGCTCATGGATTGGTGGACGTTTCAACTCGGCCCAGATAGAGGATATCAAGATAGAAGACCTCCTTCAGCGCGAAAGCATAAAACTCGACAACGAAAACATAGTACGCGACATAACCGGCAAGATAATTCTCATAACCGGTGCCGCTGGCAGCATAGGCAGCGAAATTTGCCGTCAGGTGTTGCACTACCAACCTAAAAAGGTAATTATGCTGGATCAGGCAGAATCTCCGCTATACGATATTCAGTATGAACTCCGAAATATCGAGCCATATTGTAAACACACTGACAAAATGGAGTTTGTAATCGCCAGCGTAAAGGACTCACGACGCATGCAGCAGCTGTTCGAAACACATCATCCGGACATTGTATACCATGCTGCCGCTTACAAGCATGTGCCGTTTATGGAAGAAAACGCTTACGAAGCTATAAAGGTTAATGTATTTGGTACCAAGACAATTGCAGACCTTTCACTCAAATACGGTGTCAAGAAATTTGTTATGATTTCTACCGATAAGGCAGTCAATCCCACCAACGTTATGGGTGCTACAAAACGATTGGCCGAGATATATGTGCAAAACCACTCCACCGAGGACACGCACTTCATCACAACCCGTTTCGGCAATGTGCTGGGTTCGAGCGGGAGCGTTATACCTCTTTTCAAAAAGCAATTGCTTGCCGGCGGCCCGCTAACCGTTACACACAAAGACATTACACGCTACTTTATGACTATCCCCGAAGCATGTAATCTTGTGCTTGAAGCAGGTGCCATGGGTACGGGCGGTGACATTTTTGTTTTCGACATGGGTCGTGCGGTCAAAATTTACGATCTTGCCGCAAAGATGATTCAGCTTTCGGGTCTACAGGGGATAGAAATCAAGGAGATAGGCCTAAGGCCAGGCGAGAAACTGTACGAAGAGCTGCTCGCATCGAAAGAAAACACAATTCCCACACACCATCCTAAAATTCTGCGCGCACAAGTTGCAAACTATCCTGTTGATAAAATAGAAAAAGAGTTGTCAGAACTGTTTGACCTTTTGCCATCTATGGACCCCATGCAACTTGTGGCTAAAATGAAACAGATAGTACCAGAATTTATCAGCAACAACAGCGTATTCTGCCAACTCGACACGAATCTCGACAACAGCGACAACGTTGGGAAATAAGCGTTTGCAGGTGACATTGACATTATTTTCACGATTGTGCAAGAAAGATTAAAAAAAAGTTTGTACCTTTGCAAACTCAATTTGCACGACTAAGTAGCTCAGCAGGTAGAGCACATCCCTTTTAAGGATGGGGTCCTGGGTTCGAATCCCAGCTTAGTCACAACGATACAAGGGACAAAAACGCAATGCTTTTCAGCGGCGACTAAGTAGCTCAGCAGGTAGAGCACATCCCTTTTAAGGATGGGGTCCTGGGTTCGAATCCCAGCTTAGTCACAAAAACAGCAAGAACCGGATGTGGAATATATCCGGTTTTTTTTGATTTATAGTAACTTATGTTCCGACTGCACTCATTTATAACTATTATCCTATGGGGAATGATTCCCATGATAGTCCACTGCCAACAGTCAAAGGAACAATTGGCGCAATATTATTTCAACAACGGAGAATTCCGCCAGGCTATAGAGATAGCCGAACCTCTGTACAAAAAAACTGCAAACAAGTACTACTACCAGATGCTCTACCGCTCGTATATGTCGCTTGAAGACTACAAAGAGGCTGAACGATTGGTGGACGGACGCATGAAAAAGAACCCCAAAGAACTGTACCTGTATGTGGACTTGGGGAAAATCTATGCAGCCAAACGAGACAACAAAAAAAAGCAGAAAGCCTACAATGAAGCTCTTGAAAAACTCAAGTACGACCAGCGACAAATATCGGAACTCGTAGACGCATTTGTATCGGCAAACGAATACGACTACGCTGCAAAATGCTATCTGAAAGCAAGAGAGATTACAAAAAACAAGTTTCTGTATCTCAACGAACTTGCATCCATTTACGGCACAATGGGCAATTACGAAGCCATGACACAGGAGTATATGGATCTGCTCGACAACTCGCCTGGATCGATAAGCTCCGTGCAGATTTCTCTACAACGCAACTTGAACCAGTCGTCCGGAACAGAACTGGCCAACGGTTTAAGGAAAGCTCTGATTTCAAGAATACAAAAGGATCCATCAAACAAGACCTACCTGCAAATGATGATATGGTTCTCGCTCCAAGAGAAAGATTTCGAATTTGCACTGACACAAGCAAAGGCAGTGGATTCGCGGTTTCCGGAAACCGGTGGCGAACTGGTGAAACAGGTGGCCGACATAGCCAAAAGCAATGAAAGTTACAACATAGCCGAGGATGGTTACAACCATCTGATTAAAAAAGGCAAAAGCAATCCTCTATTCTTTGAGGCTCAAGTGGGCAAACTGGAGGTGCGATTCCTGCGCCTTGACCGTTTCCACTCGCTTTCACCTAAAGAATACAAGTCGCTGAAACAAGACTATGAAAAAACCATAGGCGAACTCGGCAAAACCGAACAAACACTTCGGCTAATGCGCAACTACGCCGAACTAACCGCCTACTACGGCAACGAGGTTCAGACCGCAGCAGACATGCTGTACGATGCCCTCGAAATTCCAAAACTACCATCGCATACACAAGGGGAAATTAAATTGGAATTGGGCGACCTTTTGCTTTTTGCCGGCGAAGTTTGGGAGGCCTCCCTTATGTATATGCAAGTCGAAAAAGCCAACAAAAACGATGTGATTGGATCGCAAGCAAAACTGCGTAACGCCAAATTGTCATACTTTACACACGAGTTCGAATGGGCCAAGTCACAACTCGACGTTTTACGCGGATCCACAAGCAAACTGGTCGCCAACGATGCAATGGAACTTTCTCTACTTATAAGCGACAATATGGAGGACGACAGCACCTTCACAACACTTGAACAATATGCCACAGCCGACCTGTTAATGTATCGCAATATGCTCGACTCTGCCTGGAACGCATTTGACTATATTGAACACCACACCCTTTCGCACCCCATACTTGACGACGTACTTCTTCAGAAAGCCAAGATTCGTATGAAACAAGGCCGCTATGCCGAAGCCGATGACTTACTTCAAAAATTAATAGACTTTTACGACGACGGACTGTTAGCCGACGACGCTCTTATGCTTTCCGCTCAGCTGAACGAACTATACCTCTCAAACAAAGAACATGCCAAAGAACAATACGAAAAACTGATACTCGACCACCCGACAAGCCTCTATATCGAGCAGGCAAGAAAAAACTACAACAAACTGAAAGCATCAGGCAACAAATAGTCACATCTTGCTTTTACCGTAATTCGACGATCCTGACATATACGGCAACAGCCCAAGAAACAAACAAAAAAACTGTATACCCATTTGGCGTTCCAGAACAGACTCTGTGAGAGAACTGACAGCAATGACCAATAAGAACCAGATTAACAGTGGATTCTTGCTACGAACGGCATATATCATTGGCAAAATCAACATTGACAAAAGAAACGCAAGACCAACCACACCAGTACAAATGAGGGTTTCAAGATACTGATTGTGTGGCGTATACACTTTATTTTCGACTGACTCTTTGTGATATTCAGATGCAAGTTCATCTTCGAGGTCTCCTACACCTACACCAAAGAAAGGGCTACGCTTGATAACACTAACATTTGCTTTCATTATCGTATACCGAACATCTCTTTCTCCCGATTCAGAGAGTACAGATGTAAAGCCTGCGAACCGTTGTGTCATTTTAGGTGCAGCTGTTAGCAGCACTATCGCAGCAAACTCCAGTAAAACAATAACTGACAAACTCATTATGATCCTGCGATGTGCAATTGCCTGATGAAAAAGTGCGATTATGACAAACACCCCCAACAGCAAAAAACCCATACGGGCTTGAATGAGAAAAATATAGGCCGATAAGAATACCATTGCCAACAATACTGCCACCATTCTCCTACGCGATATCTTCGTTTCAAGTCTGAGATACAAGAATCCTATCGAAAGCAATATATACTGCGACAGATAGGCGTGATGCATAGGATCGAAGTGGCTACCGATAATCAACTGAACGTCATGGTGTATAAAGAAATAGCCGTATATTGCCGCACATAAAAACCATGCAAACCGTATCAGTAAAGCAATAGTCATAGCGTACAGCACAATCCGGACATGTTCTTTTCTCACATACGAGAGGTCGGAAAGTAGGAATAGTGCCGACATAGCAACAAATGTGAGATGATGTCCAAAAGATTTATAACCTACGGTAAGATTGTCTGAATACAAGAGACTTATGGCGTACATTATCACAAAAGCCAAAACCGACAGCCACGTGAAAACACCCATCTTTCGCAAGGCTCCGTTTCCCACGTGCCTGGTAACAATTGCTTTTACCATAAGGTTTGCTAACAGAAAATATGCCACTATCAGCGACAATCGCCACCAAACCGGCAGACATAATGCAAAAAATACAAACAAAATTTGCTCCGAAATCTGATAGATTTTCAACCCGTTGTATACCGTTATTTTTTTCATCATGCCCTATTTTCCAAAATCCAGCAGATTTGGACCTTTTTGCAATCACTATGCAAATATACACGATTTGATTGATTTGTTGTACTCCAAGTGTCATTATAGTTAAAATGTTAGTAACTTTGCAAAAAAGATTCCTCCCCCTATGGACTACTTGAATAAAGTATGGCATTATAAATATTGGATACTCATTGCCGTTATAGTCTCTGTGGCGCTTACTTATCTTTCCATAAACAAGCGCTATATACCACAAAGATACGAGGCTAAAGTAGAATTCCGCATAAACAGCAGTCTCTTGGTGGGTATACTGTGCGAAAACGGAAGAGAAGCGTTTTTCGACGCGCAATTGATGTCCCGAAAACTACAAAAAACTGGTCAAACCAAAGCTGAAATGTTTGGTGAAACCGAAGTGTTTGTCTCACTTGACGGGAGCAACAAATACACCATCCTTACACGTAGCTCAAGTCCCAATATAGCATACGAGATGACTATGGATTTATTTGCCATTGCCAAAGACAGCATCTTAGCATTTTCTTCCCGCACTCCCTTCGGGCACCAATTGGAACGTCATGAAAACTACATTGAAATTCTGGAAAAAGGCATGGCAATGTTCCGAAACCGCCTTATGCACGACTCGACATTTCATGACAAAGAACAACTTTTGGATTCCGTTTACAATGATTGTATGGACTCTATCTTATTAGAGTTACAAAACATTGAACCCACCGAAAGCCCTTTAACCATCTTGTACGAGACGCCGAAAGATGAAGTTCTTAAATCGCTGTCACCTGTCTGGATTCTGCTCCTGTCCGTGATTGCCGCTATTGCTCTATGTTCAACGGTCATACTGTTCTATAGAAAAGAAGACAACGGCAAATGAATGTGAGCGCAAGTCTAAAGGATAAAATTACAGTGTGGCTATCCGAAAAGCGATTGCACCATTGGCTGGTTGCTTTGTTCTGTATAGTCTTGTCCGTCGAATACTTCAGCTTCGTCTATAGTAACTATAGCTATATGGGATTTCGTCTCGACGCAAATCCCGTTACCATAATAGTTGGGCTGCTATTCTTGGTCATCATATATATCTCTTTGTTCGGCAATCGAAAAGTTTCATCGTTCCTTTATCTGACAGCGATCTGCTTCGGGGTAATCCTTTGCATTCCGTCCACAATAATGTATATCTTCGGAGGTGTCTCCATCCTATGTCCACTATACTCCTCCCTGCTGCTGATTCTGTTGACTTGTGACCAACTAAACATACCTGCTTTCACCGCTAATCACGCCAGCTACCGGTGGCAAGCACTGACACTTGCCTGCATCGTAATCATATTAACCATACCTTTTGTGATAAATTATGGTTTTCCCACCAATTTTAAAGTTTTCAGTCTCGGTAGCGAGGTTTACGACGTACGATTGGCGGCAAACAGAAATGCAACCCTGTTAACCAGCTATTTGTTCGGTCCGTTAAGCAAAATACTTTTGCCGACACTTCTGATTACAGCCATTCTTCACAAGGATTTTAAAATAACAGCGTTGGCAGTACTTGCTATGCTTTATCTTTTTTTAGTCAATCCTCATAAAACATTGCTTTTTTCTATACCTGTTACCATTGCATTTGTATTCTTCAAACAACATGAGGCAAAAGCTGGCGCCTTTCTCCTTTTGTTGGATTTCACTTTGATATTGAGTGTCATCATGCGCCTGACAATAAACAGCATACTCATCGAGTCTATTTTGATAAGACGAGGCTTCTTTCTGCCCGTATTAATATCCGACAATTATTTCATGTTTTTCAACAACAACCCCATGATGCTTTCTCACAGCATACTGTCGGGATTACTTAAATATCCCTATGCTTGGGATCCTTCTCATCTTATGGGATTTATGATGCATGAAACAAGCGCAACAAGCTGCAATACTGGCATCATAGCCGACGGATTTATGAATTTCGGACACCTTGGGGTTTTGTTGTGGATTTTTACAACGGTATTTCTGTTCAAGTATATTGACTCAATTGGTATACACCATGCTTATTTCGGTCTTGTTTTTATTTTTATATTCACATTGGCAAACAGTGCCTTGCTAACATCTATGCTTACACATGGAGGCATTTTACTGATTCTCATACTGACGTTTCTGGTTGACCGAAATAAAGATGATGGATAACTTCCGAATCATGAAACTTCTTCACAATTTACATAAATCCGGTTTTTTTCGCGACACTCTGATACTCTCGGGTGGTACCGCAATAGCTCAAGTGTTGCCATTCCTCTTCTATCCGATACTTGGACGTATTTTCACAGTCGAGGAATTCGGCCTATTGGCTACAATCACTGCGGTCACATCCATCATGGCTGTCGTGGCAAGCGGGAAATACGAAAGTGCAATACTGGTGGCCAAAAACAAAAACGAGGCAGCATCGCTGGCATTGCTTGCTTTGCTGGTCAGCGCTTTGTTCTTGATAGTAAGCTATCTTATTTTGCAAACCACTCTTGCCAACGCTCTGTGCCGCTGGGTAGCCGAACCTATGCTGAAAAAAATATTATGGATTTGCCCAATATCAGCATGGGCAATAATAATCTTTACCGTGTACAATGAGTGGTGTGTCCGTGAAAAGCATTTCAAATCCCTGTCATTGAACAAAGCCATTAATTCCGGGGCCATTGTTGGAGCCAAAACGCTGCTTGGGTACGTTCACATTTTCGGCCATGGCCTTGTCATCGGCGATACCATAGGGCGTGCAATATCAGCAATAATTTGTATAATGCGTGCGATGGCGAGAGACGGCAAAACATTCATGGTTGTGCGATGGAAAGATATAACCGCAGCGGCAAAAAAATACGCCGACTTTCCGAAATTCACAATGCCAGGCCAACTGCTTAACACAATAGCCCTGAATTTCCCTATACTTATGCTGGCCGCATATTTCGACAAGGCCGAGGTTGGACATTTCTCTATGGCAATAAATATCTTTGCCATACCGCTAACAGTAATTAGTGGTGCCGTACGTGACGTTTTCAGACAACGTGCCAACGAACAAATCATCACCACTGGCAACTGCCGCGCTCTGTTTAAAAAGGTCGCGTTGTTACTGACACTTATCTCAGTCGGTGCGGCTATGGTTTTTGTATGGTTTCTGCCACAACTCACAACAGTTTTCTTAGGCCCCCAATGGCATACCTGCGGTGTGTATGCACAAATTCTGTGCGGGGCAATGGTATTGTCGTTCATAGCCAATTCACTAAGCGGGATGTTCATTGTGGCCAATAAACTACGACACCTTTTTTTCTGGCAAATTTATTTTGTAGTCACAACCATTGCAGCCATAATCGTAGGGGGGCTGATATACAAATCTATGATTGTCACCGTTATTTTGTTCTCCGTATTGCGAGCGACAGCCTACCTGTTAAGCATTGTTATGACCTACCATTATACCATAATGGATGTTGATAAAACTTGAGCTATCGGCAAATTATCTTTCCATATTTTATCTACTTTTGTAACTTATAAACCATTCAGCCACACCCATATTGGGCATTCAACTTACAGACAATCAAAAAATTCTAACAATCATTTAAATGTTTAATTTCGCACTTATAGGCGCTGCCGGATATATCGCGCCGCGACACATCAAGGCCATATCAGACACCGGCAACAACCTTATCGCGGCCTACGACAAATTCGACAGCGTGGGTCGCCTCGACAGCTCATTCCCAAAATGTGCTTTTTTTACCGAACAGGAACTATTCGACCGATTCTGCAACAAGGTGAAAGGTACCGAACGAAACATCGACTGGCTTTCTGTGTGTACCCCTAACTACACACATGATGCATTTATACGTTACGGATTACGCCTCGGTGCCGACGTGATTTGCGAAAAACCCGTCGTGCTGAATCCTTGGAACATAGATGCACTTGAAAAAGTGGAAACAGAGACCGGACACCGTGCATACAACATCCTTCAGCTGCGCCTGCACGACCGAATCGCGGCACTGAAAGACAAAGTAGCCGCAGGCCCGAAAGACAAAGTCTATGACATCGACCTCACCTATATCACTTCACGT
Source organism: uncultured Bacteroidales bacterium (assembly GCA_905235855.1). Classification (GTDB taxonomy): domain Bacteria; phylum Bacteroidota; class Bacteroidia; order Bacteroidales; family P3; genus Colimorpha. Next base: position 113,821 of record CAJONE010000001.1, on the reverse strand, counting down.
GGAAACTGGTACTACACCTCATGGAAAGGTGATGTGCACAAGAGCGGGGGTGTGGCCACCAACATAGGAGTGCATTTCTACGATATGCTACAGTGGATATTTGGCCCCGTGCAGGAAAATATAGTGCATGTGATGGACTTCGACCGTGTGGCAGGATACCTCGGATTGAGACAGGCCCGCGTTCGCTACTTCTTGAGCATCAATGCCGATTGCCTCCCCGAAAACGCCGTGCAAGGGGAAAAACGCACCTACCGCACACTCAACATCAATGGCGAGGAGTTCGAGTTCAGCCAAGGCTTCACCGAACTGCACACCAAAAGCTACAAGGAGATACTTGCTGGACGAGGTTTCCGCATCGGCGAGGCCAAACCTTGCATACAGATAGTGCACGACATTCGAAATGCGACACCCATCGGACTTAAAGGCGATTATCACCCATTGGCTAAATTGCCTCTCTCCAAACACCCTTTCGGATGGGATGACATGAAATACTAATCCGATACCATTTCAAAAGATGAATACCATTCAAATGGTTGACCTCCATGGTCAATATCTTAAAATCAAGAGCGAGATTGACTCCAGCATTCAAAACGTAATAGACAGCTGCGCATTTATCAATGGGCCCGCCGTTAAAGATTTCACACAACATCTTAGTGATTATTTAGGTGGTTGCCATGTTGTAACATGCGCAAATGGAACGGACGCTCTGCAAATTGCTCTTATGGCACTGGATCTGAAGTCTGGCGATGAAGTAATTGTTCCAGCTTTCACATACGTGGCATCCGCCGAGGTGATCGGTCTGTTAAACCTGACCCCAGTAATGGTGGATGTTGACTATACCACATTCAACATCAGCATCGAGGCACTGGCAAACGCTATTACCCCGAAAACAAAAGCGATAATCCCAGTACATCTGTTTGGACAAAGCTGCGACATGGAACCTTTGCTTGACATTGCCAAGCAACACGGACTGTATGTGATAGAAGACAATGCCCAGGCCATAGGTGCAGAGTACACTTTTTCAGACGGACACAAAGCCAAAACAGGCACAATGGGAACCATCGGCTGCACCTCCTTTTTCCCATCTAAAAACCTTGGCTGCTATGGCGATGGCGGAGCCTTGTTTACCAACGACGATGCCTTGTCCGAACGTATACAAATGATTGCCAACCACGGACAGAAAATTAAATACCATCATTCGGTGATAGGTTGCAACAGCCGGCTCGACACAATGCAAGCCGCAATACTGGATGTTAAATTAAAGCATCTTGACGAATACTGTGCAGCAAGATATACCGCAGCACAGTATTATACACATGCAATCAAACAGATAGACCCATCTGAACGCCTATTTGTCACTCCCGTAGAGGCCACGTATAGCACACACGTATATCACCAATATACACTGAAAATCAAGAGTTCGCACCGAGACAAACTAAAAGAATACCTTACCAAAAATGGTATTCCCAGTATGATATACTATCCACTGCCGCTGCAAGAGCAGGAGGCATTCAAGCCAATATCCCACGCAGGCAGTAACCTAATGGTGGCAAAACAGTGTGCCGACAGTGTGCTTTCACTACCTATACACACCGAACTGAATATCGAAATCCAAAATTTAGTAATAGAACAACTATCACACTTCTGCTCACAATGCCTGTAAAAATATGCCACATCACGTCCGTACATCCAGTTTATGACGTGCGGATTTTTTACAAAGAATGTTGCTCTCTGGCAAAAAAATATGATGTATGGCTTATTGCGCCAAATGTCGAAGACCATTTAAAAGACGGGGTGCATATTGCAGGAGTACACATAGCAAAAGGACGTTTCAAGAGACTGTTTTATCAGCGGTCCATTCTGAAAAAAGCACGTGAAATCGATGCGACAATATATCATCTTCACGACCCAGAATTATTACCAATAGGCCTAAAACTCAAAAGAAAAGGTAAAATTGTCATTTTCGACTCTCATGAAGATGTTCCACAACAACTGCTTACAAAAGAATGGCTACCCAAAAGAGTGGCTAAATTAGTGTCACGATGTTATGCGTTCTATGAAAGACATTCACTGAAAAACTTCAATGCCCTTGTTAGCGTAACCCCCTCCATTGTGGACAGGTTACGTACAATCAACAGCAATACCTACCAGATTACCAATTTCCCTATTATAAAGACTACCAATGACTATCACGAGTGGGGAAACAGCGTGTGTTTCACCGGCGGCATAAGCGTGAAGTATATGCATGAGAACATCATCAACGCACTTTCAAAAACAAATGTTACATACCGACTTGCCGGACCTTGTGATCCTTTAAGCTACATGAAAAAACTCCAAGTCCTGCCTAACTGGAATAGAGTTCAATACGATGGAGTTATACCTCATTCTGAGTGTACCGCATACATACAAAAATCATCAGTCGGATTAGCGCTACTTGACTATTTGCCCAACGTTGGATACAAAAAGGGTTCATTGGGTGTTCTGAAAATTTTTGAATACATGCAGGCTGGTATTCCGGTTATTGCCACGGATTTTGACTTGTGGAAAGAAATTGTTGAAGGAAATGATTGCGGAATATGCATAAACCCACATGACATCAATGCTATTGCAAACGCAATAAATTATTTTATAGAGAACAAGGAGATTGCACGACAAAAGGGTCAAAATGGAAGAATAGCCGTTAAAAACAAATATTCATGGCCAACACAAGAGACCATACTGTTCAACATATATTCATCATTAGTTGAGAGAAACAAAAAAGAGGGCGAATGAACATTCTGATACTTAACCACTATGCCGGCTCACCCGACTACGGCATGGAGTTCCGGCCATACTACCTTGCTAAAGAATGGATAAAACAAGGCCATAACGTAAGGATTATCGGCGGCAGCTTCTCTCATTTGCGCAAAATTCAGCCCTTAAAATTGGGAGTAGAGCAAATTGATGGAATCACTTATTATTGGGTGAAAACCCTGAGATACAAAAGTAATGGGATAATGCGTGCCCTTTCAATGTTTCAGTTTGCACTAAAAATTCTGATGCACGGGAGAAAATATCTCGGCGCTTTTACCCCGGATGTGGTAATAGCTTCATCCACTTATCCTCTTGACATATACCCCGCCAGAAAATATGCAAAACATTTTGAGGGCAAGCTGGTCTATGAGGTGCACGACCTATGGCCGCTATCGCCTATGGTGATAGGTGGATATTCTGAAAAACACCCTTTCATCAAAATTATGCAGTACGCCGAAAATTACGCATATAAACATGCCGACAAAGTGGTTTCCCTGCTCGATAAAGCATTTCCACACATGCAACGCCACGGCTTGTCGGCTGACCGATTCGTATGCGTTCCAAATGGCTTTGTCGAAGATGAATGGACAAACAACGTCAACAATAAACTTCCTGATATACACACACGCATCTTCAACATGCTTAAAACCAAATACAAAACAATTGTGGGTTTTACGGGAGGACACACAGCATCGACCGCGCTGAATGTTTTGATTGACTGTGCAACAAAACTTCAAACGGAGAAAATCGCATTCGTCTTTGTTGGTCAGGGCATTCAAAAAAAACAATTGCAGACAACAGTTCAAAACAAAGGGCTCACGAATGCATTTTTTCTTCCAGCTGTATCAAAAGTTCTGATACCAAAAGTTGTAGAACAGTTCGACATCTGTTACATGGGAGGCGTTCACTCTGTACTACACCAGTACGGCACGTCGTTCAATAAAATGACTGACTACATGCTCGCCTGCAAACCCATAGTCATGTCGGTGGATGAACCAGACAGCGTGGTGGAGCGCGTGGGATGCGGATTACGTGTAGAGGCGGAAAACCCTAACCAAGCAACAAAAGCAATACTTAAAATTGCAAACCTATCAGAATCTGAACGAGCCGAAATGGGACGTAAGGGATATAATTATGCTGTCGAACATCTAAAGTACTCCACTCTCGCTAACCAATTCATCCAAAGTATCAAGTAAATGCAATTTTTCACCGACAACCTGCACCGTATTGCCTACGCCACCGATGCTAGCGTTTACCGCGAACTGCCAATGGCTGTAGCATACCCTGAAACAACTAACGATGTCAAAGTACTGCTGCAAATTGCTCGTGAAAAACAATCTTTCCTAATACCTCGCGCAGCCGGAACCTCAATAGCAGGACAGGTGGTCGGAAACGGTATAGTGGTTGATATTAGCAAACGTTTTACTAAAATACTTGAAATCAACGCCGACGAACGATGGGTAAGAGTGCAGCCTGGCGTGGTTCGCGACGAATTGAACCTTGCCCTGAAACCTTACGGCCTCTTTTTCAGCCCTGAAACCTCGACAAGCAACCGATGCTGCATCGGAGGAATGTTTGGGAACAACTCCTGTGGCTCACACTCTTTGGTCTATGGCAGCACCCGCGACCACGTTAGAGCAGTGAAAGGCATTCTCTCCGATGGAAGTGAATTTGACACTACCAAACAAGAGGGCAGCAAACTATGGAATAAAGTTTACGGCCAACTAAAACATTGGCAAACAGACGATAAAATTCGCAAGAATATAATTGCCAACTACCCCGACCGCTCAATACGTAGAAGAAGTTGCGGCTATGCCATTGACGAGACAATTCTTGACGAAAGAATAGATATATGCAAACTTTTGGCTGGCTCGGAAGGGACGCTTGCGTTCATCACCGAGCTGACGCTCTCACTTGACCCACTTCCGTCGAACAAGAAAATGCTGGTATGCGCACACTGCAACGCATTTGAAAACAGTTTTCAGGCTAACCTGATTGCCCTACGGCATAATCCTGTGGCCGTAGAATTGATTGATGGGAAGATCTTGGATCTCTGCCGCCACAACAAAGAACAAGAGCGCAACCGTTTTTTCGTCAGCGGAGAACCGGCAGCAATACTGGTAGCCGAATTTAACGGTGACAAAACGGAAGAATGTGCAGCAGCTTTTGAGAAAGAGATTATGGAAAGCAAGCTTGCGTATTGCACTACACAAGTCTATGGCGAAGACATACAACGAGTTTGGGCACTGCGAAAAGCCGGCCTCGGCGTGTTGAGCAGCATGAGAGGCGATGCAAAACCAATCGGCGTTATCGAAGACACCGCCATATCGCCGGAAAAACTGCTGGCTTTTATGGACGATGTCCGTACAATGCTCAATAGACTGAATCTAAGCTGTGTATATTATGGACATATAGGAACTGGCGAACTCCACTTGCGCCCCGTGCTCAACCTAAAAACCCAGCACGACAGAGAACTATTCCGCACTGTGGCATACGAAATGGCCAAACTGGTCAAAAAACATCATGGTAGCCTCAGCGGAGAACATGGTGACGGACGCCTGCGCGGTGAGTACATCCCACTGGTCTATGGCACTGAATGCTATGAGCTTATGCGTCAGCTTAAGCAATGCTGGGATCCCGACGGGGTTTTCAACCGAGGCAAAATTGTCGATACACCCCTGATGGACACATGCCTGCGATACGAAATAGGCCAACGGTATCTTGTGGAGAATATCCTAAAAAACGATAAGACCTACTATAACTGGAAAGCAATATTCAATGAAAATGCCCAATCAGGGAATGGTTTACCAACCTACAAAAAATTCAACAACTGTAACGCGCTCACTTGTTCTATCGAACAGTGTAACGGAGCTGGCGACTGCCGCAAGAGCACACTTATGGGGGGGACGCTCTGTCCGGCGTACAAAGTGTCTCACGACGAGATAATGAGTACACGGGCAAGAGCAAATATAATTCGTGAAACCTTGACACATGGTATCAATGGATTATCTCTTTCTGCACCAGAACTACTGGAAGTACTCCACAGTTGCCTTGCTTGTAAGGGATGTCAAAGCGAGTGCCCATCGAACGTGGATATGACACGCCTTAGGTCCGAACTGCTGCAACTCCATTACGACACACATGGCACACCGCTCCGCACATGGATGGTGGCACGGATGGCTACCGTACAGCAACTTGGTCACACCGTAGCACCACTATACAACTTGATGGCAAGTTGGAGCCTTTCCTCCTCGCTTATTAAACAGATAGTAAAATTCGCCCCCGAACGCAGCATTCCGACATTGAACAAGAAAACCATGCGGACATTGCTGGATAACAAATATTTCACGGCAGAGAATACAGGCACAAAAAAAGTCTATCTGTTTGCCGACGAGTTTACAAACTATATGGAAGCGAATCTTGGCGTCACCTTTGCCAAATTGCTTACACGGCTGGGCTACAAGGTTGTAATGCCGCAACATGTGGAGAGCGGACGAGCTGCAATATCAAAGGGCTGTCTGAAATTGGCCAAAAAATACGCCACACGCAATGTGGAAATGCTTTCCAACCTCGTAAGTGAATCATCACCTCTGGTGGGTATAGAGCCTTCGTGCATTTTGAGCTTTCGCGACGAATATCCCGACCTCGTGCCCGAAACCCTACGAGATAAAGCCAAAAGGCTTGGCAAAAACGCCTTGCTGTTCGACGAGTTTCTTGTGAGAGAGTTGCATCTCGGCAATATCACGCCAGAAGACTTCAATGACACTTCAATAGAGATATGGCTTCACGGACATTGCCATCAAAAAGCACTGGTTGGCATAGAAAAAACCGTTGAGATGTTTACATTGCTGAGAGGTGCGGTCCTACACTGCATAGCCAGCGGCTGCTGCGGTATGGCCGGTTCGTTCGGTTATGAGAAAGAGCACTATAAAATATCTCTTGCCATAGGCGAGATGATACTCTTTCCGACAATACGAAAAGCTATAGCCGAAAATAATAAGGCCATACCCATGTTTGTTGCTGCTCCCGGTACTTCGTGCCGTCAACAGATTCACGACGGGACTGGAGTCAATGCCGTTCACCCAATAGAGATAATGTACAGTATGTTAAAAAAATAACCATTATGGACAATAAGGAGTTTTTTGTACACGAGTCAAGCTATATTGACGAAGGAGTGGCCATAGGCAAAGGTACCAAGATATGGCATTTTTGCCATATTCAGAAAGGAGCCACAATAGGCAAGAACTGCTCTATGGGACAGAATGTGAACATAGGCAACAATGTGAAAATTGGCAACGGTGTGAGAATACAAAACAACGTATCGGTATATGAAGGGGTGGAGATCGAGGACAACGTGTTCTGCGGACCATCGTGCGTATTCACAAACGTCACAACACCAAGAGCGCACTTCCCTGTCCATGGCGTATACACCAAAACACTGATCAAAGAGGGAGCCTCGCTGGGTGCAAACTGTACGGTGGTATGCGGACACACTGTGGGCAAAAGCGCAATGGTTGCCGCAGGTGCAGTGGTGACTAAGAATGTAAGAGACTATGCGCTGATGGCCGGTGTACCGGCACGACAGATTGGCTGGGTGTGCGAATGTGGCAAACGGCTTGATAATTCTTTGGTATGCACCTGTGGACGAAAGTACAGAGAAGCTGATGAAACACTCGAACAGATATAGCAAACCACAGCGCAAAAGAGCAGGCGATGTTACTGCTAAGAAATCGCTCGGCCAACACTTCCTGACCGATGAAAGCATCGCACGCAGAATAGTGGATAGTTTAACAACGTGTGGTGAACAAGAAGTACGCAACGTGCTGGAAATCGGACCTGGCATGGGAATACTTTCAAAATATATGGTAAATGACAAACTAATTAATCTGAAATGCGTAGAAATTGACAGCGAATCGGTGGCTTACCTGCACAACCACTACCCCACCCTACAACTTGTGGAAGGTGACTTTCTGAAACTGGATTTGACGAAAATTTTTGATGCACCATTCGCTATCATAGGAAACTTCCCGTACAACATTTCATCGCAGATTCTGTTTAAGGTATACGACAACCACAACGTTGTGCCCGAATTGGTTGGTATGTTTCAGAAAGAGGTGGCAGAGCGGATTGTGTCGCCACCAGGCAATAAATCTTACGGCATCCTAAGCGTTCTGCTTTCTGCATATTACGATATGGAGTACCTTTTCACTGTGCCAGAAACGGTTTTCAACCCACCCCCCAAAGTGAAATCGGCGGTGATTCGTTTGCGACGTAATGGCCGCACAACCGTCGACTGCGATGAAGACCTGTTCAAAAAAATAGTGAAAGCGGGCTTTAATCAACGTCGCAAGACTCTTCGCAACGCACTTAAGGCTATGGATCTGAATTATGACCCTAATATCCCGGACGCACTTTTGGACAAACGCGCCGAACAGCTTTCACATACCCAATTCGAACATATAGCCAAACATATTCGTTCTTAAATCAGTAAACATCTTGCTAACAATCAAGTATATTCTTTTCTGCATAGCTCTCAATATGCCTCTAACAGTTACATTGAGACACAATTCGGTATCATCTGGCATAAAATCTATAGCCGGACTTGGCATAAGCACAACAATGTGTGTTATCCACACCGCGTTGACGATAGGCGGCCTGTATTTAGGAATGGCCCTGCGGTTCGAGCCATCCGACCTGAACGCCACCACTGCTCTCGCACTTCTGGTAGTGGTCGCCGCGAAATTATGCATGACCACATTCTCAAAACAAAAGCAACCCATATACGACCTGTCGAAACCGGTAACCGTCTTCACACTCTGTATAGCATTAGGTATGAACAGCTTCATTGCCGCCATGGGTCTTGGTATGTGTGCTGAAAACAGTAGCCGAACAATCCTGACCTTAAGTATTGCCACTACCGTCTTGAGTCTCTTTTTCAGCGAATTGGGTATTATGCTCGGACGCCAAAATAAAGGTCTTCACGAAAAAAAATTCATGACTGTAGCAATTTTGCTCTACTTGGCCGCTATCGGTTGGCATGTGGCATTTTAAATTCTCGGCGATAATATATGCTCTCACGTTTTTATCTGACATTCTAATGGGAAAAATTCCGCCGCCACCTGCAATCCACTCACACACGTGGAAACACTTTATAAATAAAAATCCGACTTACATTCCATATACGATATGCAACCTTTTCTGAAAGAAACACTGCTCCAAATTGTCAACAAGCACCACAATGACTTAAGCGAAATCACACTGATTTTCAACAATCGGCGTCCAACTCTGTTTGTGAAACACTATCTGACTGAGCTGTTAGGCAACACATTCTTACTTCCTAAAACACTTGTTTTTGATGACCTGGTAAGCGAATTAGGCGAAACCGAACTGGTTCCAAACGAATTCCTGCTGTTTGAACTATATGGCATACACCGCAAAGTAAATCCCAACGACCCGCGAACGTTAGAGCAGTTTATGCCCATGGCTGATATGATGCTGGCAGACTTTTCCGAGATAGACCGCTATTTGGTAAATGTCAAGGACATCTACGGAAACCTGCACGATTTGAAAGAAATAGGCGAGTGGCATATTGATGGCGAAAAACTAACGCAGTTTCAAAAAGATTACCTACATTTCTACAAGTCAATCCACACCTACTACACTGAGCTTAACAACCTCCTCGACAGTCGCGGACAGGCCTATTACGGTATGGCATACCGCAAGGTGGCCGAGAATATTGACACAATACTGGACAATCACCCTATAAACCATCTTTACTTTTTAGGATTCAACGCTTTATCAAAATGCGAAGAGAAAATTATCCATACATTTATACGGCGGGGTCTCGCTGAATTTATTCCGGATGGAGACAAATATTATATGGACGACCCAACGCAAGAAGCCGGCTATTTTCTGCGTAAACATCATTATCTCTGTGCAAATAAAGAGTTTGACGAACTCTTTGCCAAGAAGAATAAAAGCATTAACATAGTTAAAGTTCCCGACAATGTGTCGCAGGCAAAATATGCTGGCACATTATTGAACGACATTGCATCAGATGATAGCAATATTCAAATTGCCGAAACTGCACTCGTTCTTGGCGACGAGGGCATTATAACTACCGTGCTGAATTCCCTGCCCAACGGAATAGGGCAAGCCAACATAACAATGGGTATACCATTTACACAGACCGAAATGCACTCGCTTGCCCTCACCGTTCTGTCTCTCTATGCCAACAGCCGGATATCAAAATACGGCAGCCCGATGTTTTATCATAAAAGCATTTCTGACGTTATAGGCAACAAATACATATCCAAACTGTTAGATGCCGACTATATTAACGAGAAAACCAAGAAGTATCTTACAGAACGAAACGTTATCTACGCCTGTATAACAGACTTGGAAACAATGTTCTCAAATCTGCACGGCAATATAGAACCCATCCGTTTTCTTTTCGAGGCCGATGCAAACAACCCCTTCGTCCTACTGGAAACAATAAAACTCCTTACAACCAAAATCGTTGAAAAGCGTATTATTCCCAACGAATCAAAGGAGACAGCAGCCATAGAAAGCCTAGTTCAGATAATCGATTACATAGAAGGACTGAAAAAACAAGTCGAAACCTACGGCACCAGCGCAATACCTGTTGAAAACATCCAAACCTTGCGAAAAATCTACCTGCGTATAGCACAACGCAGAAGCCTTTCTTTTATCGGCAAACCGTTGAGCGGCCTACAAATACTCGGTGTTCTCGAAACGCGCTGCCTTGATTTTCGCAGGGTAATACTGCTCTCTGCCAACGAAGGGGTAATACCGTCGTCACAAAACAACAACACACTGATACCTACCAGCCTGAAACGCCATTTTGGAATGCCTACCTACTATGAAAAAGATGCGGTATATGCATACAACTTCTACCACTTGCTGCAACGCGCCGAAGAAATATATATTGTATCATCGAACGATGGCCAAAAGGACCAGGAAAGCCGATTTGTGCAACAGCTGCGTGCCGAACTGTCAAAAAAATACAGCGACAAAATCACAGTCCACGAACTGAATGCATCTATCAGCAACCGCAGCTACAGAACACCGCCAGACAACCGTGTTGAAAAATCACCCGAAATAATGGAACAGCTGCGCCTAAAACGCTACTCCCCTTCTTCAATGAACAGCTATATCAGCTGCCCTCTACGTTTCTACTACGAACAATTGCTACATCTGCGGCAAGACGACGAGATAAGCGACACTATTGAAAGCAGCGACCTCGGAACCATTATTCACCAATGCCTCGAAGATATCTACAAACCATTTGAAAACAAGGCATTGGACATGGATATACTTGCCGCAGAGATAGATTCAGTTCCATCGAGAATAGAAAAACTTTTGGATGATTTTTTCACAAATGGTGAAATACACGAAGGAAAAACCGACCTGATGCGCGCTGTGGCTATTTCACAGGTAACCCACTTTCTGAATCATGAAATAGGAAAACTCAAACAAGGCCAGAAAATAGATATATTACAACTTGAAGAAACATTAGATAAACCACTTGTTTTAAACATAGACGGGTATAAAAATCCTATAGAAATTCATTTCAACACAAAAGCCGACCGCATCGATCGCATTAACGGCCAACTTCGGGTGGTAGACTACAAGTCAGGGTATGTCAGAAAGAATGATATATCCGTCAAGACCCTCACTCCTACAGAATGGCAAACCATTCCTGCAAAGTGGTTTCAGGTAATGTTCTACGCATGGTACTACTCACGCACCCACAGCATTCAAGAACCAATGCTTTCCGGATTGTATCCATTGCAGCACATAGGCGGTGAGTTCATGCCCGCGTCCATTGGAGACACTACTCTTCTGACTCACGACGTCTTATCGCAATTTGAACAGCTCATGTGCAACATCTTTGGTGAGATATTGGATGAAAACATCCCGTTCACATCACAACCCGGGAATTACTGCAACTACTGTTCCATTGTATCGGTCTGCACGAAAAAAAACGATAATGATACTATCGCTATGCCACCCAACCGTGTCGAATAGTGCCGCCCTGCTGTCCCAAATTACTCACGAAATCTGTCAGGATAAATTTCATGAATTGCAGAAAATCAATTTTTTTTTCATATTTTTGCAATTTACAATCTTTTCGCTCGTTTATACAACAAGTTTCAACAGTTTTGAACATTCATCAACATAAGAAACATACATGAAAAAAGGCTTTTTTTTGATTGCTGTGATGAGCTTTATGCTCGTGGGATGCAAGGGGTTATCCTACATGAAAAAGCATGCCGGCGAAGTACGCTACCAGGCCATACCTGACCCCGTGGCCACCATGGACGACAAAGTAGTTGTGAAATTCACCGGTGCCATTCCGCAAAAATATTTCGCCAAGAATGTGGCCGTTTTTCTTCAGCCAGTATTCACTTGGGACGGCGGCAGCATACCGCTGGAACCCATGACTTTGAAAGGCGAGAACGTTGAGGGCGAAGGCACTATGATTAAATACGAATCTGGCGGACGTTTTACTTATACCGACCTGATTGATTTCAAGCCGGGTATGGAGACCGGACGCGTCACGTTAGCACCAGTAGGCTACAAGACCTCCTTCACCGATGTGGAAACCAAATTTGCCGACGAAATTGTCGACAAGCACGGTGGGAAGACATTCAACGAAGTGCTCATATCCGACGGAGTAAACAACACATCGGCGTGGGTCGATATACGTGGCAATATCTCTATCGCCCCGATAAACTACAACAAAAAGCAAGGCATAGTCGAAACAGCCGACATTTATTTCCCAAACGGTTTGTCGAAACTGGACTGGAACTTCGAGATGAACCGCAAATTCGACACCAAAAACGGCCTTGAAGAACTGAAACAAATTATGCTGCAGAACGGTCTGCCCAAGCAGGTAACAATTACCGGATGGGCATCGCCCGAAGGCGAGGAAACCAACAACGTTGGCGTGTCGAAAGGGCGTGCCGATGTGGCTACCGAGCAGTTCAAACGCGTGTTCGAGGAAACGCTCAACGCTATGGCAAAACGCGCCAGGGTGAAACCGCAAGACCTTGACTATTTCAAATACAACCTTCAGAAGGAGGTGGTTCAGACCACTCGTGCCGCCGGCGAAGACTGGGTACACTTCGTACTCATGGTCGAGGGTTCCGACATTCAGGACAAACACAACATCGTAAACATCGTCGAAACACAGCAGAACCTAATCAAGCGCGAGCAGATGATTAAGAATTATGCGACAGTCTATACACAACTGGCCGATGAAATTTTCCCAAACCTGCGCCGTGCACAGATAGCCCTCTACTACTCCGAGGCCCGCAAAAATGACCAGGATCTTGCAAAGCAGGCCACCATCAACCCCTCGAAACTCTCATTCGACGAGCTGATGTACGCCGCCTATATTAACTACAGCTATCCCACAAAGCTGAAATACTACAAATGGGCTACCGAAAACCACAGCGACGAGTGGGCCGCCTGGAACAATGCCGGCGCCGTGTCGCTCTATATGGGTGACGTTGAAGAGGCCGAGCGCTACCTCAATGTGGCTCGCGAAATGAATCCCCACAACCCTGACGTACTTAACAACACTGGCCTGCTTTATATGGCCAAGAAAGAATACCCAATGGCCAAAAAATACTTCGAGGAGGCACAACGCCAAGGCAGTGCCGATGCCGACGCCAACATACCAATCCTCAACCTTAAGCAAGGTAATTATGAGGATGCGGAAAAAAGCTTGAAAACAAGCACTTGCAGCTTCAATCTGGCCTTCGCACAACTACAAAACGATCAAGCAACAACTGCCATACGCACACTCGACTGCTGTCTCGACCAGAACGCCGAAGTTTATTATCTCCGCGCTGTGGCCTACGCTCGTTTAGGCGACAAAGCCAATGCTTTGAAAAACCTGAAAGAGTCGGTCGCACAGAATTATGAATATAAGAAGACCGCACAGACCGACGTGGAATTCCGCTCCTATTGGGAGGATCAGGAATTCAAGACCATCGTACAGTTATACACGGAAGAATAGCCATTTGTGAGCAGTCAGCAGTCAGTGGTCAATAAATACAAGGACTGCTGACTGCTTTTTTATTTTTCTACACTTATCATCATTTCGCTGAATGTTACTAACGATCAAACGCAACATACCCAACCTCATAACTCTATGCAACCTGCTTTGCGGCATCATAGCTGCATGGCAGGCGGTTAAGGGTAACCCGCATTATGCGGCAATTTTCATCCTGCTTGGCATATTTTTTGATTTCTTTGACGGACTCGCAGCCCGTCTACTGAAAGTGACCTCGACTTTAGGAAAAGAACTCGACTCTATGGCCGATCTTGTGACCTCGGGCGTGGCACCGGGATTTATACTATTTTATGTCTTGCGGCAGTGTGCCATTCCGTCTTGGTTTGCCTTTGCGGCTTTGCTTATCCCACTGACGGCTGCATGGCGTCTGGCCAAGTTCAACCTCGACACGCGGCAAACATCATCGTTTCTCGGCCTGCCGGCACCAGCCAACGCTCTTGTATGGGCATCAGTAGGGTTCTTCTTCAAGAGCCCATCTTGGACAACAATTGCCTTGCTGCCCGTTCCCAATGTATGTAACTGGCTGTTTAGCGGCATCGGTCCCATTGTATTGGTCTTGCTTTCGGTGATATGCAGCTTGCTAATGGTTACGGAGATTCCACTTTTCGCACTGAAGTTCAAAAATATAAAGTGGAGGGATAACCGTGTGAGATATATCTTCCTGACGGCAAGTGCCCTGCTGCTGCTTTTTTTCGGCATAGTGGGCATTCCGCTCACCATTGCATGGTATATTATACTCTCATTGTTCACATACAAGACTGATTCAAAGCAATGACAAACCCTAAGTCAATCGTTATTGCCGACTACGACTACACTCTGCCTGAAGATCGCATAGCGAAGTACCCCCTCACGCAGCGCGACCTGTCAAAACTACTTGTTTTCAAGAACGGTACAATATCTGAAGACACTTTCTGCAACATCGCCGACATTTTGCCAGAAGACTCTTTGCTGGTCTTCAACAACACCAAAGTTATCCATGCGCGGCTGCTATTTCGCAAAGAGACCGGTTCGACAATAGAAATTTTCTGTCTTGAACCCTACATAACGGCTGTATCCGAGGCTTTCGAACAGCACAATCATTGTACGTGGCTTTGTTTTATAGGCAACAATAAGAAGTGGAAAGGCGGAAGTTTAAGGAAAGAAGTTCATCTTGAGCAAACAACAGATAGCGTTTCACCGGTATCCAAAAAATCAGACAATCGGATAATCCTTACTGCATCCCGTCGAGAGGCTGTTGGCAATGCCTGGGTTGTCGATTTCGACTGGACAGGTAACATTTGTTTCGCCGAAGTGATTGAGCGGGCAGGTGTCATTCCTCTGCCACCGTATCTCAACCGCGAAGCCGAGTATGACGACAACTCTCGATATCAGACCGTCTATGCACGTCCCGAAGGTTCGGTTGCGGCACCCACCGCTGGTCTGCACTTCACCGACCACGTGTTCAACCAGCTGAAAGCAAAGCATATCATCACCGAATTCCTCACCCTGCATGTGGGTGCAGGAACATTCAAACCTGTGAGCAGCGTCACAATAGGCGAACACGAAATGCACTCCGAAAAGATAGTAGTCAACCGCAATACGATACAACATATAATGCATCATGAGGGCAAACCTGTGATAGCCGTCGGCACCACCAGTGTTCGCACCTTGGAATCAATATATTGGTTCGGTGTACAGTTGTGTAAAGATGCCAACGCAACTGCTATGCATGTCGAGCAGTGGGAACCTTACAAGTGCGATGTATCCATCTCTTTTCGAGAGGCCTACAGCAATGTGCTCGAATGGCTCAACAGACAGTCGCTCGACACCCTATCTGGCGAAACCCGTCTCATCATTACTCCAGGCTATAGATACCATGTAATCAACGGTATGGTAACCAACTTTCACCAACCGAAAAGCACACTTCTGCTTCTGGTTTCAGCTCTGATAGGCAACCACTGGAAGGACTGTTACCGCTACGCACTCGACCACGGTTTTCGTTTTTTGAGCTACGGCGACAGCTGCCTTCTTCTGCCATAAGGCATTTGTGTAACATCACATATCGCCGCTGACTGCAAAATTGCACTTGAGGAAGTTCCCAAAAAGTCACATGGAAAGTCAACTGGCAATGGCGACAGCAACAACGAAAGGCGGCATCCACAGATTCTGCGGGTGCCGCCTCACTTATGAAGAATGCTTTGTAGGTTAACCTTATCTCGCAACAACTTTGTGCGGCTTTCGGTCGCCTATTTTTACCATATAGACACCAGCAGAAGTAACCGGGATTTCGATAACCTCCTGCAGACCATAAACTTCCTCTCGCTTAAGCACCCTCCCCATCACATCATAGACAAGAATGGACGAGCCGCAAACCGCTGCCTGCTGTTTGCCAAACTCAACCATTATCCTGCCGCTTTTGGCATAGACTTTTACATCATCGTCATCGATGACATCGGCGATACCCTGTCCACCCTCCTGCTCTATGGTCAGGTGCAGCGTCACCGTGCTGTCGCATCCGTGTGCTGTCGTCGTAGTGTAAGTGTAGTCACCGCTCTCAGTGTAGTTCTCGCCGTTCCATAAGTAAGTTTCTGCGCCTGTTGCAGTCTCTTCCGTCTGAGCATTGTCGTACTGCTGCACGTCAACCGACACCATCGAATAGCACCCTGCGTCGTTGTAGCCTATAACAGAGTAGTTGCCAGCTGTGCTGGTCTGATAGGTCGCGCTGCTGCTACCGTCGAACCATATATATCTCGTGCCGCCGTTGGCGGTAAGCATGGTGGTCTCACCAGGGCAAAGCTCGGTGTCTCCGGTGATGGTTATTGTAGGATTGGACGACACCGTTACCATTACGCTGGCCGAACCCGTGCATCCAGCAGCCGTTGTGCCTGTGACGTTATAGATGCCGAAGGCATCAATCGTTACTGACGGCGCGGTCGTGCCGTTGTTCCATATGTAGCTGTCGGCACCCGATGCAGTAAGAATGGTGCTGCTACCTTGACAGAACGAGGTGTTGCCACTGATGGAGATTGTCGGCATAGGATTGACGGTCACCACGGCTACTGCCATATTTGAGCACCCGTTATCGCCAGTTCCCGTCACCGAATAGCTGCCAGACGTATAAACGCTGATTGATGCGTTTGTCAATCCGTTTGACCAAACAAAGCTTGCGCCGCCCAGCGCTGTAAGGGTGGCGTTACGTCCTTCACAGAACGTTGTATCTCCGCTTATAGTGATTGTCGGCAGCGTCTTCATAGTCACCGTTTGCGATGCTGTTCCTGTGCATCCGTTGGCATCGGTCACAGTCACGCTGTATGTACCTACGTCACTGACGGT
This sequence comes from uncultured Bacteroidales bacterium, assembly GCA_905235855.1. GTDB lineage: Bacteria > Bacteroidota > Bacteroidia > Bacteroidales > P3 > Colimorpha. The sequence continues at coordinate 96,609 of CAJONE010000001.1, read as the reverse complement.
GTGGTTCTGTGTTGTGGTGCCATCGTTCCAGAGGTATGAAACTCCGCCTGTAGCGGTCAGCGTTGTGCTCTGCCCTTCGCAGAACGATGTTTCTCCGCTAATTGTTGCCGTTGGCAGTGGGTTCACGGTCAACGTGAGGCTGATGACAGAATCGCAACCCGAGGTCGTTAGCAGTGTATGGCTGTATACGCCGCCAGTCGTGAGTGTTTGTCCACAAAAATCATAGCTATCAGCTTGACACAGTGACTCGGCAACGGAGATGTTATATATAGGATTTTCTATCACCGACACCGCAGCGATATTGCTGCAGCCGTTGGCGTTAGTACCCGTCACCGTATAAGTGCCGGCATTATAAGCCTGTATGGATGCATCGGACGAACCCGTACTCCACATGTAGTTATCAGCACCATTGGCCTGAAGCATTGTATTACCTCCCTGGCAGTACGAGGTGTCGCCGCTGATTGTGATGTTCGGCAATGGATTGGCTGTGACGGTTTGTGATGCGGTGCTACTACATCCGTTGGCGTCGGTCACAGTAACGCTGTATGTTCCGCCGTTGTTTATGGTTATATTCGATGTTGTTGCGCCATTGTTCCACAGATACGAAGAGCCTCCGGTGACTGTTAGAGTAGTATTTTGCCCTTCGCAAAATGCTGTGTTACCACTAATGGCTACCGAAGGCTGCGGGTTCACTGTCAACGTGAGATTCACTATTGAGTCGCACCCTGCGAAAGTTGTTCCGTTGTGGATATATGTACCAGCTGTTGTCAGTATTGTTCCGAAGAAGTTGAGTGTCTCACCATCGCATATCGTCTGTGCCACCGGCACATCACCATACTTTGGGTTAACCGTCAATGTTACGCTCTTGCTCACTGAGCATCCGTTGTCGTCGGTTACGCTTACGGTATAGGTGCCATTTTGTGTAGCATGAATTGTAGCAGTATTTTGACCGGTATTCCAAACGTAGGCGAAGTTCTCCGAGTATGACGAACTGCCGACAGCGGTGAAAGTGGCCGTGTCGCCGTCACAAACCATGGTTGCCGACGCGTCTATCCGGGCCGAAAGTGCTGTGGAACAACTGCGCGTGGTAAACGACTGTTCGCTTCCACATATAGTAAGACCATTCTTTGTCACAAAGGCTTTATACTTGTAGGTCGTTCCGTTTTCAAGTCCCGAAAGGCTATAAGACATCGGGTTGCCGTTATTGGCATAAACAGTGTCGTAGGTTGAGGCTGAACTTTTTTTATAGGCGAATCCCTGTACGTCTGGTGTGCCTGACGGCCAATATTCTCCAAGCGTATAGGAACCGTTGAGTGTTGCTGTAGTAAAACCAACATTAGTGGCGGCATCGGTGTTCACTTCGCATACGCTGAAAAATCCAAAGATTGGGTAGCCGTCATTCACGTTGGGCGTTAAATCCATACAAAAGACCTCTTCACTGGCATTAAGCATTGCCGGAAATGCGGTTGATTTCATTATCATAGCAGATTTGCTCGTTCCTTCTCCATTGGCGCTGCCACAGGTTTCCAAATAGTAACAATTAGAAACGGTGCCATTGCTTATACCGGCTTTGCTTGTGTTAGCGGTCAATGTGCCAGTGTTATAGCAGTTTGTTGTATTCGCATAATCAGAAATACCTGCAGATCTCGATACCGGATTTATAGATGCGCCGGAACAGTAGGCATGGGCGTAAACATCCTTTGTGTTATAACAATTCTTTATATTAATATCTGCTGATGATCGCCAGCCAACAATTCCTCCGGCTCTTGAGTACGCCTTTGCTGTGCAACTTGTAAATATCGTTGTGTCTTCCGCACTTATTGGTCCACTGTTATAGCTTTTATCGATGTAAAAAGAACTGGAACAATTAGCGTATCCTATCATACCTCCAGAAAACGAATAAGTTTCTTGAGTTAGACTTGTACTATGATAGTTAGTATTGCTGTAGCTATACATAATTTTGGAGGAAACATCCCCTCTGTTGTAACAGGCCGTAATAGTAAGGGTCACAGTATTAGAACCAACTATTCCCCCCGAAAATGCACTGTTGTAGTTTACTGCTGGATTGTACGTATTGTAACTTGTAATATTTTTGTTACCCCGAATCGAACCTGCGTTGTGACAGTTTGTGATTATATGCCCGTTTGTTCCGCCGGCAAGACCTATAATGCCACCTGCTTTGGCCGTGTTTCCATTTGATGCATTCGCAGTGATATTGCCAGAGTTTGAGCAGTTTGTAATAGTGACTTTCCCTCCGGCGACTGTGCTAATAATTCCACCTGCCGCATCACTGCTGATCACTGTTACAGCACTATGGCAGTTGTCCACCGTAACTGTACCGTACGATTCGAGAACGATACCGGCCCCTCCAGAACCACCAGTAGAAAGATTCTTTATGGATGCCCCATCGATATACTTGAAAAGTGCAGATGATGTTGCTTTGATTCTTGTAATGCAATGACCACCACCATCGAATATGCCCTTAAAACAGATAGTACTGCTTGTGCCAATGCCATCCCATGCTCTGCTATTCAAGTTTATGTTGGTTGTCATCTTGAAATATTTTCCACTATAGGTGCTGACTCCGCCATTGACCATCTCTTGGAGGTAGGCCAAATGTGCAGCACATTCAATAAGGTACGGGTCTGCCGACGTTCCGCTACCACGCGTCCACGAAGTGGCTGAACCGTCCCAAGTATCGGCAAAAACGTCTGGAACCGCCAATGCTATCAGCAACAATGTTGCCAATAGAATTCTGAAATTTTTCATGACTTTTTGATTTAATAAACTTGACGTAATGATTCTAATCTGAATCCTATTAAGGTCTCTATTGTGGCCTGTTTTGTGTTTGGCAATGTTTGTGATCAAAAAAACGGCTCCCGACCGTTGAGCCGGAAGCCGTTGTTCTGTTAAGGGCATAAAGAAAGACGCGAATGATTTTCTTTGGTGTCCGCTTATTTCCTGTGGTGGTGTCTGGAATACCAATGATATAAATAAGTGGGAAAGTATTCACGCCAACGTGTGAACTGTCCGCTTACTTATTCTCGTATCATGATGGCAGTTTTCCAGACTTTCCACAAGGGAGAACAAGAGCGTCAACTCAATTATAATCGGTATTCTTCGCTATTATGTCATACTCTATATCTATACGTTGAACCTTGCAAAGATACGATTATTTCCTGATTATCCTTTCTTTTATTACATTATATTTACCTCAGGACTGATTTTGCCGTTTAAATTTTTTACATTTGCACACTACTTCCTGTGATCAGAAGAGCCACCTAATGAAATCAATCTACGCCTTTAATCCACTCAAAGACCTGCTAAACCTTATGTACTCGCCCACCTGTATTGCGTGCGGGGAACAGCTTGTAGGTGAAGAAAGCCTGTTATGCGTCGAGTGCATAAGTCATATACCTTTCACCGATTTTGCTCCCATGCCAGGCAACCAACTTGAACTTCTGTTGGAAAACTCTATCCCCAACGTGAAGGCAACATCACTGATGTATTTCGAAAAAGGTGAGGTTTCGCAAAAAATAATACACGAGATAAAATACCACGGCAACCTGCACCTTGCAACGAGATTCGGTCAACTGCTTGGAGAATCCATCGCCGACTCGCACCGTTTCGACGACGTGGATTATATCATTCCCGTGCCGTTGCACTTTTTCAGATGGTACAAACGCGGTTTTAACCAAAGCCGCGAGATAAGTCAAGGTATAGTTAAAAGGTTCAAACGCCCCATAAAAAACTTTGCCATCGCACGCATCCGCTACACCGAAACTCAAACACACAAAAACCACATCGCTCGTTCACGCAACGTAGTGGAAGCTTTTAAAGTAAGAAATCCTCAACAGCTTGCTGGGAAACACATACTTCTGGTAGACGACGTAATAACCACAGGGGCGACCATACGAGCCTGCTATGAAACACTTTCACACGTTGAGGGAGTTAGAGTAAGTGTTGCATCGCTCGCTTTTGCCGGCTAACAAAACATCAAATTACCTCTAATATTCAAAAATTATGACCAACCAGAAAATAATTATCTCAAACCGCCTGTCGGCACTCAAAACCCTTGACCGCAGACTAAAAAAACTAAATGCCGAAAGAAAGCGAAAGTACTTTATTCTGACCGACGAGAACGTACTGGAACACGGCCTACCGACCTTGGTATATAATGTTCAGGAACTGGAAAATGCCGAATTTCTGGAACTCCCGGCGGGCGAAGCATGCAAGGATATTGAAATCGTGAATGAAGTATGGAAATCCTTGGTAGTGAGCAACGCTGACCGTGACTCCATAATAGTAAATATGGGTGGCGGCTGCGTGTGCGACACCGGAGGTTTCATAGCAGCGACTTATAAAAGAGGTATCAGTTACATAAATATACCCACCACCCTTACAGCAATGGTCGACGCGGCCATTGGCGGGAAAACTGCAATTAACCTCGATAACACCAAAAATCAGGTTGGCTGTTTTCATCTTCCAATACTGACATGCATCGAACCAGCTTTTCTTGAATCACTTCCCAACAAAGAACTACGCTCTGGAGAATACGAAATAATGAAAATATTGCTGCTTACAAACTACGAAAACTGGAATAAAGTGTTTATTAAGGAAAGGTCATATAACGAATTGATTTCTTACTGTGTAAACTTCAAGCGTGCAGTGGTAAAAGCAGATCCACACGAGCAGAGCATACGGAAGATGTTGAATTTTGGTCACACCTTCGGCCACGCCATCGAGTCATACGAAACAGCATGTGGCCGTACCATAAGTCACGGCGAAGCCGTTGGGATAGGTATGCTTTACGCTATATACCTTTCAACGAAAAAAGTTGGTCTTGAAAAGGAATGTCTTTCACTATACAAAACATGGTTAAAAAACAGGAGGAATTTGCCAAAGTATTCTCTGAAAGACATTGAGGAAATTATTCAATACATGTACCGTGACAAGAAAACCCACGATAGTGAAATACGATGCGTACTGTTGAAAAAATTAGGCGTACCAATTATAGACATTCCCGTCAGCGAAAACGAAATACGTGATACTATTTTAAGCCAACAATAATGTCATAAATCAGTACATCATTATCCCGAACCTTCTATCTTGCTTAAAACAAAATATTTGTACCTAATGTTTCCCGTGAAACATTTTAACGACTCTCCCTTCCACAATCTTTTTGTGTAACGCAGTAGGCAAGCAATACCGAAATATCTGCCGGCGAGACACCACTTATTCTTGATGCTTGCCCTAACGTTTGAGGTCTCTGTCGAGATAATTTTTCTCGCGCCTCATACGATATGGCATATATAGAATGGTAATTTAAGTCTGACGGTATTATCACATTCTCAAACTTGAGAACCCGCCTTGCCACTTCTTGTTCTTTCTCAATATACCTTTCGTACTTTATTGATATTTCAACTGACTCGACAACCTCTTCACGTATATCCGATGGAATAGACTCTATGGCTTGCGAGAAATCAGACGAACATTCTGCAAGTTGCGACATACTGATTTCTGGACGAAGCAACAAACTTTTTAAATCGGATCGCTGACGCAATTGGGATGTACCCAATTCGCTCATTTTCTCGTTCACCTCCGATGGTTTGACCGACAAAACGGATAAAAGTTCAACAAGATGTGAAAAATTCTCTTGCTTTCTTTCCACAAGTCTCATACGTTGCTCGCTGGCCAGATGATATTTTCCGTATGATATTGGGGTAAGACGTTCGTCCGCATTGTCCTGACGAAGCAGTATACGATGTTCTGCACGTGAAGTGAACATTCTGTATGGCTCGTCTACCCCTTTGGAGACAAGGTCATCAATAAGCACACCAATATATGCTTGCTCACGTGATAATACGAGTGGCTCAAGTCCTTTGAGTTTTGCCGCAGCATTGATTCCCGCAACGAGACCCTGACATGCGGCTTCTTCATACCCCGTAGTACCGTTAATCTGTCCCGCGAAGTAAAGCCCTTCGACTATCTTGGTTTCAAGAGTATAGTTCAATTGTGTTGGTGGAAAAAAATCGTATTCTATGGCATAGCCGGGTTTGATAATACGGGAGTTTTCAAATCCTTGAATAGAGTGTAGTGCTTCCGTTTGTATTTCTATCGGAAGCGATGATGAAAAACCATTTAGATAGAATGATACAGTTTCTTTTCCCTCAGGTTCGACAAAAAGCTGATGACGGTTTTTATCCGAGAAGCGAACTATTTTATCTTCTATGGAAGGGCAATATCGCGGTCCACGACCTTTTATAATTCCCCTGTACATTGGAGAGCGGTCAAATCCTTTGCGTAGTATATCATGAGTTTTCTCATTAGTATATGCTATAAAACACGACCTTTGATTTACATAACGCCTTTCGGTAGGTAGGAAGGAAAAACCTTGTGGCTTGTCATCGCCTGGTTGCTCTACAAGCTTTGAAAAATCAATAGTTCGTCCATCTACGCGTACAGGCGTGCCGGTTTTTAGTCGAGCAACTTCAAAACCCAATGAGCGAAAAAAATCAGAAAGACCTTTTGCTGGTCTCTCCCCTATCCTTCCACCCTCAAGACAGACTTCTCCAATAAAAATACGACCATTGAGAAATGTTCCATTTGTTAAAATCACGGCATTGGCAGGAATTTCAATATCCATTCGTGTCCGAACCCCGCTTACTCTGCCGTTTCGCTCTATAATTTCAATTACCTCATCTTGCCAAATACTTAAATTTGGAATATGCTCAAGATGTTTTTTCCACTCTGACGAGAACATTGCCCTATCACATTGTGCACGAGGACTCCACATAGCCGGTCCTTTAGATCGATTCAGCATGCGATATTGAATTGCTGACCTGTCAGTGATAATACCCGACATTCCCCCAAGAGCATCGATTTCTCTGACGATTTGTCCTTTTGCAACACCTCCCATAGCTGGATTGCACGACATTCGTGCAATAGAATCAATATCCTGTGTCACAAGCAACGTGTTTACGCCCATCTGTGCTGCCGCATTTGCAGCCTCTGAACCTGCGTGTCCTCCCCCAACAACAACTATATCATATTTTAACCACTTCATAGGTATCCAATTAGTATGTTATTTATTGGAACGAATTATGAAATTTTTTTTATGATTCCAACTTTGTTACTTGCAAGATTATACTTTGTTGATTTTTGTTAGTATAAATAACATTTGGATATAATTCTTTAGTTGTAGCACTTATTTAAATAATTCATTTTTTTTCGGTGATTTCTTGTAATTTAGCAAGTGCTGAATTCTCTTTTTTTCTCATTTCCAACAACTCCTGTTTCGACTTATCACCTTGCCCTAAAAGATGCAAAACTCCGTGAACAATTACACGGTGCAATTCATCTGAAAACGTGCTGCAAAACTTTCTGGCATTTTCTTTAACTCTATCTATACTGATTAAAATATCACCTGAAATGAGATCTCCCTCGACGTAGTCAAATGTGATTATATCTGTATATGTATCATGGCGAAGATAATGTTTGTTGACAGCGTGAACATACTCATCGTTACTAAATAGATACACTATTTTTCCAACTCTCTTACCATCCTCTTGAATAATTTGTGAAAGCCATCTCTGTAAAATTGATTTGTCAGTGAGAATAAAATCATCAATGTTCTCGATAAAAGAAACAGCCATAATAAAAATCCGTTTAATTATGAAAAAGAAATATAATTTAATTTATATATGATTCACTATATAAATGAATTATTTATACTGATAATTATTTTTCCTTTACGAGATTTGAATAAAGGAAAAAAGCCAAAGTATAATGACAAATAGTTTAAAGAAAATAAGTGAAAATACTGCTCCAAAAATGGAGACAACAAATCCGGCATATAAAATACGTTCTATACAGACACAGTATTTTTCACACCAAAGTTTTCAATGACTTTGCGTCTCATGGATGCAAATCGCTCATCAACACCACATATCATAAAATCCATAGAAAGGCATCCGTCAACGTAAGAAACATTATCAGCGAGGTGTTTTATCAGATAAAGACCCTTTCTATCGCCATCATTCATGGGAAATTCACCATATTTATAATGGTCGAAGCCCTCTCCCTCATCTGAAACACTAAATGAGATACCCGACTGAATATATTTGCATGATATATATACCTTTTTTCCATCATCATCATGATTTCCATGATGAATAGAGTTTTTTACAGCCTGAACAACTGGAACAGATATTATTCCGAAATAATCTGTAATATGGTTTGATTCGCATATATCCCATAGAAAAGACTCTACCTTTTCTATATTTTGATCATTTGACTGAATAACAAGATCTTCCATAGCAACCATAATAAATTATACTATTACAAAGGTACAATATTATGAATAAATTATGTCAAATAATTTTATAATTTATTAACATAATTAGATTATAAAGATAATGAAAAATTCAACTTAGCAATATTTGTTAATAACATTCACTCAAAAAAGGTATAGTCTATATTTTTCTTAACCCACGTTTATAAAAACATAAGATATGAAAATAAATTCACATAAATTCGGTTTCGTAACAATTTCAACAATTTCTAATTTACCATTTATAAACATGTGTTAAAAACAAAAAAAAATATTTGTTTTTAGATTCTTACAATGTTCATATTTATGTTGAAACAACTGCAAATAAATTATTGTCTGAAATTGAAACACACGATATCAACAATATTGACAAAACATAAAATTATAATTAAATTTATTATTATAATTAATAATTAATGTTTGTGAAATTATTTCTATAACTTATAGAAATAATTTGAAACTTTTGTTTTGTAAAAATTAGTCATAGAAGGTACAGAGCGTCTGAATGAATCGACGCTGTTAAGTTTTAAATGATTGTATATTTCCAAATCATTAGGGCTAAAAATAGTATTTAATTCATGGGATTCACGACTTTGGCGCTTATCATCCTTTTCTTGTTGCATTTCTGCTTTCTCATAATCAAGTAATCGCGTAAGAATTTGTTGTTGCCGTAAGATAGATTGTTGAGAAATTGTGCGGTTAATTATGTCTTGTTCTGTTTGTTCCATCTGATGCTGTATTTGTTCTATTTCTTTGGCAAGTTTTGTGTTATTGGCATTGTTTTCTTTCATACGTTGTCCATATTCTTGCATCATTCGACGTATCATTTCCTGTTGGGCTGCCATCTTTGCTAGTTGTTCGCTCATACTGTTCTTTTCACCTATTTGTTTTCGAACAGTTGGTTTTCCATCTTTATCGAGTTGTTTTTTGAGTGCTTCTAACTGTTTGTTTAGTTCTTCCTGCAATTTTTTCATCGTTTTTGGAGATGGATTTTTTCCTGGATTATTGCATTTTCCCTTAGACTTCATTTTTGAAGAATTTTGACATTGTCCGTTTTTGTTTTGCCTTTGTTGGTCTTGCATCTTGTCAAGTGATTCAGCGAGTAGCAATGCAAGATTATTTATAGATGTCATAGAATACTGCATCCATTTTGTTGCTCCTATATTCTTAGAATTGCCATAGAATGACTGGTTATATGTTAGCAACGTATTGAGCGATTTGTTGATATTTGTGTTAACCTCGCTGAGATTTTGGTTAATGGCAGAGGCTACGTTCAACTGTCTTCTTGATATACTGCGCAACGAGTCTTCTATCAGGCTAAAGTCGTCTTTTATCTGGTTTTGGTTAATGATTATTGTTTGATAGTTGGGGTCTTGGATAAAGGTCTCTCCTGTTTTAGAAATAAGTGATTCTTGGTTGAAAGAAATGCCAACCAGATTCTTAAGCATTTGTCGTATCTGTTCTGCGTCTTCGCTCGTTTCCTCTTGTTCCATTCGTTCCATTTCCTGTTTTAGTTGATTTGCCAAAGAGTCAAGGCCGTCAGCCGCCTTATTTTGAGACATCGCTGCGGATTTGTTGTTGCCTTTATTCAGTTGCTTTTGGGCATTATTCTGTTGTTGTTCTATATTTTCTTGTAATTGTTCGTTTGGTTTGAATGAGGAAGAAGGTTCAAGTTGGTTGTAGTCTTGCTCTATGGATTTAAGATCATGTTTTAGATGTTGAAATTTGTTTGATAAATCCTGTTGTTGATTTTTCTGCTTGTCAATGTCTTTTTCTTTGTTATTTTTGTTTTCATTGGCAAGATTTCGTTGTTCTTCTGATAATTTCTTTAATGATTCAACAGCGGACTCGACACGCGATTCCAGCTCAATCCGTTTCATCAAGTTAAGGTTTTGATCAAGCTGTTTTTCCAAACCAAAATTTTCCATTTTGAGTTTTTCAAGTTGCTCTTGCATCTGTAGTTTATCTGATTCTTCTAAAAGGCGTTCTATTTCCTCTAATGTATTTTTCATCTCATCGCTCATCATGTTTTCCATCAGATTTTCTATTTCCCGCTGTTTTTCTATTAATTTTTCGCTTTGATTATAGTATTTTTCTTTCAATAAGTTATTATGCTGTAAGTTATCCTTTATCTGTTGAATTTTTTCATGTAGTTCTTTTTGTTTTTCAGTAATGCGTTTCAATTCTTGTTTATCCTGCCAGTTAAGATTTTTTTTGTCTATCATTTTTCTTACTATCTCATCAATTTCTTGCTGTAATTTTTTTATTTCATCTATGGTTAAAGATGCATTATATTGTATGTCAGCGACGTTGTTAGAAATGGTTTCTTTAAGTTCGTCCTCTGAAGGTATAGAAAATTCAAAAATCTTTGATTTTGTGGATTTAAATCCGTATGGAGCATCGTTATCCCAAACTTGGAAGTAGTAGAAAAGATGGTCGCCCATGGATATATTTAGAGACTTGAGATTGTAATAATAGGTGAAATCTTGCTCGGTTTCACGTGAAACAGATAATGGAAGACGCAGAGTATCAGATATTTTAGTGCCAGATAAATCATTAGTGTTATGTACTATTACAAAGTCCATTTTGTGGAATCCGTAGTCATCTGTAATACGCCCTTTGAAAAAAACATGGTCGCTGTAAATGGAATCTCGCTTTTCTATCACTGATATTTGAGGATAGATGTCTGTTATTGTTGAAACGGTGTATCGCATAGTATCTGCGGATTTCACATTGGAGTTGCTTATGGTAAAAGCATAATGGAAAGTTTTTTTGGCTTGTTTGCTTATGTCAATTCTTCCGTTTTTATCAGGTTTATAGTACGAATAATTACTGTCAACAATGAAAGTAATGTTGTCAGTATGACGTAGATGTAAAATCCATTTTATAGAAGTTCCTTCTGGAACTACAATGTCACCTACGTTTGAGATTGTCTCGGACGGTTTGCCGGTATGGATAGGATAAATAAGATGCATGTTGAATGATGTCACCATTGGTTGGTTAAACACCTTAATTTTATATTCATGTGTTGTCACCCCTCCCCCACTCAGAGTGAAACTGCATGAGTGCTGTATATTATTTACCACATATGTGAAATGCGTTTTGTCAACGGTTTGCATTTTGTATGTGTACCCTTCTATTGTGATATATGCTTCTTCGGGAACAGCAGAACCGATAACAGAAACCATAATTGAAAAATTTTCACCTTGCACAGTATTTAAGCTTGAGTTTTCTATCACGAAACTAAAAGGTGCGGGACGAACATATATGGCATTATGGTTAACAATGCGGTGGGTTGGATCTGTAATGAAAGATGGCTTAACAATTAGCAAAACAACTATCACGAGTATAGGAAAAGCAGCGTATTTAACATATTTAAGGTTAAGTTTCAGGTTAATGGCGTTGTTTATGGGCACAACACGAAGTAGAGTCGACTTCTGTTCGATGCTTGCTTGCACCAATTCTTGAGATGATGCGTCAATCGAACCGCCAAGTTCCTGAAGTTGCAGAAGATTTAGTAATTTGTCTTGGATCTCCGGAAAATGTTTTCCGACAATCTGTGCTGCTGCATGATAAGAAAGTCCGCCCGCAATCCGATGCATCTGTAGAAAAGGGACGATTACATATATTCCTGTAACAATCACAATTGCCGTTAAAAACAGCCAAAATACGGCTGTACGAATACCTGTGCCGAACCAGCCAAAATACTCTGTTGTCACCATCACAAGGAACAATGATAGCAATAAGGCTGAAGAATAAAGTATACCTCGAATCAGTCGGTTTTTGTAATACTTTCGGATAAACGAATCCAGACTCTCTATAAGTAATCCTTTTGACTTTTCCATAAATAGGATTGCAACCGCGAATGTTGCGAATTAATAATAGTCGGCGAGAAAAAGCAGCCTCCTCTAATGATAATGCAAAATTACGAAAATAATGCGAAACAAGGGATTATGCAGGTGTCAGGAGTATAGAATATTCAGGACTGAAATATGAAGAAGAAAATAAAATATGAGAAACAATATCTCAAGATAAATCAAGTAGTTACGTAAAAAACATAAAAACCAAAATATCAAACATTTGATTGTTTTCCTATGTCTTTCGCTGAAAGAATATTGTGATATTATGGAAAATAAGACTATTTGGTATAGAAGGAGTAGTTGCACAATATCAAGTTTTTTAAGTATTTTTGCACAAATCAGAAAATAAGATATGGGAAAAGTCATTCTTATCACGGGAGCATCCTCCGGATTTGGAAAAGCAACGGCAGAAAGGCTTGCCTGCAAAGGGCATATTGTCTATGGAACGAGCAGAAGACCACAGATAGGTGAGAACATACGATATTTACAGATGGATGTGAGAGATGCATCGTCGGTGGGAAATGGGGTTGAAAAAATCATTAAGGAAGAGGGAAGGGTAGACGTGGTTATCTGCAATGCCGGAATAGGTATAGGTGGTTCTTTGGAGTTTGCCACACAAGAGGAAATACAGGATCAGATGCAGACTAATTTTATGGGATGCGTGAACGTTTGCCAAAAGGTGTTGCCTTATATGAGAAAACAGCGTGCAGGGCGTATTATTAACCTAAGTTCCATTGGTGGAATTATGGGATTGCCGTATCAAGGTTTCTATTCGGCCTCAAAGTTTGCAATAGAAGGTTTTTCGGAGGCATTAAGCGCCGAGGTAAAGGGTTTTGGCATAACCGTGAGCATCGTTGAGCCAGGAGACTTCAAAACAGGGTTTACGGCAAGCAGAGTCAACTCGCAGGCAACAAGGGACAATGCTGACTATGGTGAAAGTTTCAACCGTGCTTTGGGTATTATAGAAAAAGAGGAGAATGGAGGATTAGATCCGAAGGTGCTTGCAACGACGATAGAGAAGATTGTGGATTCACGTCATCCAAAATTCAGATATCCTGTTGCCAATATTGAACAGCGGCTATCCATTATGCTACATAGTGTTCTTCCGGGCAATTGGTTTGTTGACGTGTTAAGAAGATACTATAAAGTGTAGTTATGAGGCGGATTTTGTTTTTCTTAATACCACTTTTTTTAATAACAACCACTGTATATTCACAGACATACACTGGTGTATTAACGACAGGTTCCTATAGTCAAAAAGGAGTTTGTTTGGAGATTAAAACGCAGGGGAAAACGGTTACTTTAGAAATGCGGCGAGTGAGATTTGCAAAGCTTATGCCTGTCAAAGTGGATGTAGAGGTGAAAGGTCTCAAGGTTAAATTTCAAGGGAATAACCGCATAGTGACAGGTGAAAATATTATCCCGTTAAATGATGGAAAACCCCGAAAAAAACATAAAATAACAGAATTCAAAGGCGTTGCTAATGCTGATAGGATGGCATTTGAGTGTAAGATGGGAGATAAAAAGGTTTCGTTTATCGGACAGAGGAATTTTTCAGGCAAAAGTCTGCACACCATGATGGAAGAAAATTTCGACCGTAAAGAATAACATGCGGATTAGCATGTGAAATTTTGTAACTTTGCATTGTTATTATACACCAAATCAGAGTTTATTAAATTATAACTATGGTTAAAAGCAATCAACTTTTTGAAAAAATAATGGAACTCAAACGGCAAAAGAATGCTGTGATTTTGGGACATTACTATCAGCGCCCGGAGATTCAAGAGGTGTCGGATTACATTGGAGACAGTCTGGCTTTGGCTCAAGAGGCTCAGCGGTGCGAAAGTGACATCATTGTGTTTTGTGGTGTGCATTTTATGGCTGAGACAGCGAAGATACTGAACCCAGGACGCAAAGTTCTTTTACCTGATATGAAAGCATCGTGTTCGTTGGCCGAAAGTTGCAAGGCAGAGGATTTTTCGCGTTTTAAGGCTGAACATCCTGACCATATAGTGATATCTTACATAAACTGTTCGGCCGAAATTAAATGTTTAAGTGATTTGATATGTACAAGCGGCAATGCCGAGAAGTTGGTCAGAGCAATGCCAGAAAATCAGAAAATAATATTTGCACCAGACAAGAATTTGGGAAGTTACATCAACCAAGTAACTGGACGCCAAATGGTTTTATGGAACGGGGTGTGTACCGTGCATGATGCTATGCAGGCAGAGGCGGTTATAAAACTTAAAGAAGAAAATAGGGATGCCCCTGTAATAGCACATCCTGAATGTAACGCAGCGCTTCTGCAGGTGGCTGATTTTGTGGGGTCGACAAAAGCGATGTTGAAACACATAAAGTCGTCGTCAGCGAAACGATTTATTATAGCAACAGAGAGCGGCATACTTTACGAGATGAAAAAGGAGAATCCGGATAAGGAATTTATAACCTTGAAGGATGAAAAATGTTGCGCCTGTGATGACTGTGGATATATGAAGATAAACACATTGGAGAAGCTGTATGCATGTTTGCTCAATGAGAGTCCAGAAATAGTTATGACAGAATCGCAGATAGAATCCGCGCGTAAGCCCATAGTGAGAATGCTGGAAATGTCGCGCAAGTTAGGGATAATAAAGTGAACAGGGGTGGGCAAAAGCAGTTCGGTTTCAAGACACGTTCGTGGTCTACGAAAAAATGTTGTTCTCCGTACAAAATACAAATCCATGCTATTGTCACACATGATCACCCTTACGGTTTGCGATGTGTAGCGCGTTAGGTAAAGTAGAAGAAATATGAAAAAAAAAGAATTTAAGGTTGCGGAGGATGCGACGCTGCTGGAATTTCTGCAAAGAAACATGCCAGACTCATCGCGTAATAACGTCAAGGAGCTTTTGGCTCACAGTGTTTATGTTGATGGGCGCCGTAGCACACGTTTCGACCATCGCCTGTATCCAGGAATGACGGTCACTGTGGAACGAAACAGTGGAAAGGAACGTCTGAGACCGTCTGACCTTGATATTGTTTATGAAGATCGGCATCTGTTCGTGATAAACAAACACTATGGGCTGTTGAGTTATAGCAAACACGTAGGCGACAAAACAGTTATCACCGAACTCAATACCTACCTTGAGGCCTCGGGTCAGCACTGCCACGCTCATATAGTTCATCGCCTTGACCGAGATACAAGTGGCCTGCTGATAGTGTCGAAGAGCAAGGATGTTAGCCGTAAATTTGAAGAGGACTGGAAAGGAAGCGTATACGATCGTCGTTATGTCGCTGTAGTGTGGGGTAGTATTGTCCCTTCAAAAGGTGTGATACGAAGTTGGTTAACGGATGGAAAATATTGTGTGTTATCGTCAGTGACCGACAACGGTGGCAAATTGGCCGTCACTCATTACGAGGAGAAAGGCCGTTCAAAATGTTATAGTCTTGTCGAGTTGAAGCTCGACACTGGACGTCGAAACCAGATACGTGTCCATTTGCGTGAAATGGGCCATCCGGTCGTCCACGATCCAATGTATGGCTACAAGGAAGACCGCGCACCTATTAACCGTCTCGCTCTTCATGCTTTCCGTCTTTGTTTTATTCATCCTATAACGGGCAAACGGCTTGCTTTCGAGACTCCTCTGCCATCTGAGTTTAGACAGTTGATGGATATATCTGGGGATAAAGAAGTAATTGAATCTGACGGTGAATCAGTCAGAAATAATTTGTAAGCTATGTTGTCAGTTCGAATCACTGCCATACGTTGTGCCGATTATTGCGATTTGCAAGAACTATACGAAAATCCGATAGAACATGCTTGCAATGTGCGCGAAGGTATGCAGTGGGTAAGTTACAATGCTCATCGTCCTCAAGGTCTATGCCCCGAAGCATGGAAAACCATGAAGGAATTCGTTGAAAAGCTTGCCGCTGGTGAAGGCAATTTTTTTGACGGATGGATGAAGAATCCGAAAAGTGCTATGGTTAGTTGTAATGATGGATTCCGTCCGGTAAGTTTCTTGATAGAGACCATCGGAGAGTAAATCCGGCAGATGTTCTGAATCGCAGGTTTGACCACATAGTTCTATATGTTTGGTCCCCAAAACTGACAAGAAAGTGCATGAGTTTTACAAGTTCCATGTTTCGTTCATTTCCCAATTTGCACGCAGTTGCAGTTTTTTGGGAAAATAAACAACAGGTTCGGGTTGTCTGTGCATATAGTAGTCGCCTGGAGTCCAACGCCCATCACCATTGAGGTCGTAAAATAGTCTTATTCGATATGATGAAGGTTTAAGGTTTTTAAACGTTAGTTTAACCGTATTACCGCTCTGACCATTCTGGTTAATTGGTAACTGTCTGACAACGATATCATTGTCACTGAGAAGCTGAATGATGGCATGATTGATTAGATCATCTTGGACGGTGTCGGATGGGGGTATTAGATCAACGGTTAGTGAACCGTAATCCTCGGCTCTTGTTATGGTGGTGGTGACTGTAACAGAGTCGTTGAAGCGGTTGTAGATATCACGACAGATTTTTGGTGATATGGTAAATACGTATTTCCCGCCTTGTTTTAAACTTGTAGTGGGCAGAATGTAAGCGAGTGTGCTTGATGTATGCTGAAATATTGAATAGGTGTTTCGGGCTAACATGATTTTAGCGTATATTGTGGTACTATCGTCAAGTAGCATCAATGTCAATGAATCTTTGTTGCAAACTGTTACGGGTGTCTCGAAACGAATACACATTGTGTCGAAATATGGGTGAGATGCGGTTACCAGTGATTCTGTCTTGTTGAGGTTTTTATCTGTGTTTTCTGTTATGCGTTTGGATTTCTTTGGTTCGCGAAATTTCAGGATAATGGTGTCGCAAAGAGAGGTGGCCGTATCGGAGAGTATAATGTGAACGGAGTCGCGTGTTTGACGGAGAGTCCAGACATTCATTGTGTCTCCTTTGGCCGAAAGGCTCCAAATGACAGAATCGCATTCTATGACGGGGTTTAACATAGGTGTTTGGGTGATAATTCGTATATGGCCGCGGTTAGTGAACTCTTTGTTGAGAACTCTTTGTTGGCATGTCTCCTTTTTGGAAAGAGAGAGCGATATGGCATGTTTTGCAAGATGTTTGATGGAGTCGGATGGCTGGCCATATATGACGGTATCAGTTGGAACATCGGCCAGAGTGGTATTGTTGGTTGTGTCTATGGTTTCCCTCTTTGGCATCAATCGTGCCTCTACTGGTGAATCAAGCCATGCTATAGCTTCGGAGACTGAATAGCGAAGGTTTTTGTCTGCATCGTCGAGTGCTATTATCTTGTATTTTCCAGGGCGTATGTAGTTGAATTGAAAGGAGCCGTCAGATGCAGTTCTGGTTTGGTATGTAGGGGAGATTTTTCCAACAATGGAATCGCCCCAATTGAGGTTATCAGGATTCATTTCGTAAGCCACAACAGCCAGTGTTGCATCGGAGGCTTTTTGTGTCAATGCATCGGCAACGGATCCTGAAATCGTCATGGAGTCAAGCATGTTTCCTGTTGAGAAGACATACTCGAAAGAGGGTAGGGGATTGCCCTCGTTGAAGTCCACAATAGCGTTTTTGAACTGAAACAGATAGGTGGTGTTTGGTGCGAGTGTGTCAGATAATTTCACAATAAGGCTATGGCCTTTGGTACTGTATTCTGGCTTGTTCGCCATAGGTGGGGAGATGAGTACGTTGTTGTCAGCGTCCTTCATAGTAACGTACTCGTCAAAGTCTATGCGAAAACGTTTGGCGTTGAAATTGGTGGATTCTGTTTTGGGATTGACACCCTTTACTATTGGTGGTTGTTTGTCCACGGGACCGCCCGATGGGTATCCCTGTTTGGCACATGAGTATAAAAAAAATGAGCATATCAGAAGCATTGAAACATTCAGTATCAGTTGTTTGAAATATAGCTTCAGGTTTATCATCTTGGTGCAGTTCTTATTACTGAATATGCTCCTCATATACGATTACGCAGAATTGTTCAGTTTCTGTAGCCTATCGTATGGCGCACCTCACCAATTGTTTTGCATGCGCTTTCGTGGGCTTTTTCTTTCCCACGATCCATGATTCTGGACAAAAGTTTTTCGTCGGATGAGTATTGCATAATCCGTTCGCGTATGGGTGAAACAAAAGCCACCATATCTTCTGCCAATTGTTTTTTCATGTCGCCATAGCGAATTTGACAGTGGTTGTATAGGTTGTCGAAATATTCCACTGTATCTGGTTTGGAGACGGCACGCAACAGAGCAAAGAGGTTTTCTATTTCATCGGGTTTTTTCTGATTCATTTCGGTAGGGCCACTGTCGCTTTTGGCTTTCATTATTTTTTTGCGTATGACATCAGGTTCATCGGTAAGAAAGATGGTGCTGGCTTCCCCTTCGCTTTTTCCCATCTTGCCTGCTCCGTTCAGAGCGGGTATTTTTACAAGTCCGGATGCAGAACCTATGGCTTGCGGCAGTGGGAATACATCACACCCATACATGGTATTGAAGCGTTGGGCAAAGGTGCGTGTCATTTCCAAATGTTGTTCTTGATCCTTTCCAACAGGGACTTTTGTGGCCTTGTGGATCAGTATGTCAGCAGCCATGAGTGTCGGATAGGTAAGTAGTCCGGCATTCACGTTGTTCGGGTTTTGGCGTATCTTGTCTTTGAACGACGTAACACGTTCCAATTCGCCAAGATAGGCATTCATGTTTAGAAACAGGTAAAGCTCTATTGTTTCGGGCAGGTCACTTTGCAGGTATATTGTAGCTTTTTCGGGATCAAGGCCAGCGGCCAAATATGCTGCCATAATCTTTCGGGCATCGCCGTAGATGCTTCCGGGTGTGGGATGTGTGGTTAGTGAATGATAATCGGCGATAAAGAAGTAGCAGTCATAATTGTCTTGCATTTTTACGAAATTGCGCAGGGCTCCGAAATAATTTCCGAGGTGCAAATTACCAGTTGGACGTATGCCGCTGCATACAATGCCTTTTTTTTCCATTTTGGGTGCGGGAATATGTTTATTATTGGATTTGCTTTTGAGAACTTTATGGTATCTGTTTTTATTGTGCAAAATTACAGATTAGTTTTCATCCCGAGCCAATATTCTTTGAAGAAATCATCGTATTAGCCCTGTTAGAAGATGTCACTGTTATGGCTGTAAGCAGTACTACCCCAAAAATATTATGCGTCGAACATGTTATAGCAGCCGAAACTTCTGACATAAACCAAATCATGCAATTTTTGCGCGTCGCGATGTGAACCAAACGGCAATAGTGCTCAATAGCATCACCAACACGAAGGTGAGCAGGAAATCTGATAGATGCATTTCCACAGGGAAAGCGTTAACTACAAAGTTGTTGCCCATCTTTATTATGCCGAATGTTTGTTGTACAAAACAGATGGCAAAACCAATCAGAAGTCCGATAGTCACACCAACGGCACTGATAAGCATACCTTCTCCAAAAAACACGTTCCTTACAGATCGTCTTTCCATACCAAAACTCCGCATAGTTGAAATGTCGTGTTTTTTGTCGATAATCAACAATGACAGTGAAGCGGTAAGGTTAAGTGTCGAAATAATCGCAATAAGCGAGAGAATAAGTATTATGCCAAGCCTTTCGGAACGATATATTTTGAAATATAGAGGTTGTTGGTCATATCGGTCTTTGACAATAAAACCATTGCCGAGAAGTTGTTGAAGTTCTTTCTTTGCTTTCGTGATATCGGATTTTGGCATGAAATCTATAGCTATCGAGCTGCATTCGTTGTCGGAATAATCGAGTAGTGTGCGAACAAAGTCTATGTCGGCGAGCATATACTTGCTGTCAATATCTTGCTGAATATAGAATGTGCCGGAGGGGTAGAGATAGCCAGTGTTAAAGGCATCGTCTATGGAGATGCCTATTCCTTTGCCGCGTTTAGGAATATGTACCGACAGGGGTTCGCTTGTTAGCGATCGAAGCCCTAGTTGATCATAAACGAGAGCGCCCATAATAGCGTAGTCGATGACCGAGTTCTCAGGATTTTCATTTTCTGACATAGGGCTATTGGGTCGCTGAGCTCGCAAAGCATACTCTCCGTCAACAATCATAGTGTCTATGCCAGTTATGGCGGGATAGTTGCTATCGACTCCACGAAGGTGAACTATGGCTTGATTTTGTCGGTAGGTTATCCATGCGTTTTCTTCTGCAATGCAGCTTATCGTTTTTACCCCATCGACTGATTTTACCTTTACAATAAAGGAGCTGTCGGCGTGAAAACACTTTCCTTCATTTTTTTCTATCATCAGTTGCGGATCGAAAGCGTTGAAGAGTTTCTGGGTAACACTGCCTATGCCGTTGTAAACGGAAAGAACTACAATCAGAGCTGTGGACGCAACGCTCAATCCCACAAGTGAAATCCAAGAGATAATATTTATTATACTCTTGTTCTTGCGTGTGAAAAGATACCGTAAGGCTATGAATGATTCAAGTTTCAAGCTACACTTACTGTTTCAACAGACGATTGATATTTTCTAATCGGTCAAGTGTTTGGTCGAGGAAAAATTCCAGTTGTGGAATTATGCGGAGCTGTTTGCCCTCGAGCATACCTAGTCGTCGTCGCAAGTCTGCACTGTTATCGTAGATGGCAGCCATCACTGATTCTTTCGATGCTGCGACTGGAGGATTGGTTTCGGGCATGACTCCTATTGGCATGACGCTCACATAAATCCGCGCTATTGAAAGATCAGGGGTTATGCGTACTTCCGTAACAGTTATGAGCGAATTGCCGAGTTTTGGCTTCATCTCTTTCAGTAAGATGCTACCCATATCTTGCTGTATGAGTCTTGCAATTTTATTTCGTCGTGTGGATTCCATTCTCTGTTATATATCCTGTTATCAAATTGTGTGGCGTTACATCAAAAGCTGGGTTAAAGGTCTTGACATGCTCAGGTGCCATAGGATGTGCGTAGTGCATAGTGGTTATTTCCTCACCCGGGCGTTGTTCTATTATTATGTCAGACCCGGTGGAACAGTGGCTGTCGAAAGTTGAAAGTGGTCCGCAAACGTAAAAAGGCACACCGAAATGCTTTGCAAGCACGGCTACCCCTAAAGTACCTATCTTATTGGCCGTGTCGCCGTTTGCGGCCACACGGTCGCAACCTACGAAAACAATGTTAATGCGGCCGGCTGCCATAAGAGATGCGGCCATGTTGTCGCAGATTAACGTAGTGTCGATATTGTGTTTTGTCAGTTCGTAGGCCGTTAGTCGGGCACCTTGTAACAGTGGGCGTGTCTCGTCGGCAAAAACACGAAAACTTTTTCCGTCCATGGCAGCTGAATAGATTGGAGCAAGGGCTGTGCCGTAATGTCCGGTGGCAAGATGCCCAGCATTGCAGTGAGTTAGAACACCCATACCGTCCGTTATCAGTCTACTGCCAAACTGCCCTATTTTGCGACAGGTTTCAGCATCTTCTTCCTTTATGCGAAGAGCCTCTGTCTGAAGCATAATAATAACGTCGGAGGAGGAAGTGTATGTGTCTGTGCTTTTAATGCCGAAATTCTTTAATGCGGACTCCATCCTGTCAAGAGCCCATGACAGGTTAACAGCTGTTGGACGAGATGAGCCTATAATTCTTTTAGCCTCAAAAAAACTTTCCCCATTGACCATAGCCACACAAAGTCCCATAGCAGCTGCAATTCCGATAAGCGGAGCCCCACGAACAACCAGCCGTCTTATTGCATCCGCAACTTCTGTCGAATTCCGTAACTGAACGTAGCGCTCCACCATTGGTAACTGGGTCTGGTCAAGTACAGTGAGCACTCGTCCGTCGTCAGAAAAGTAGCATATATCCCAGTTCGTCAATTTATAGGGTATAAAAATCTATGGATGATTTGCCTGTATTTGTCTGTAGGATATTTAAAAAACAAGCCCGCAACAGAGACGTCGCAGGCTTTTCAGGGGTGGGAGGTGGGATTCGAACCCACGACCTTCGGAACCACAATCCGGCACTCTAACCAGCTGAGCTACGCCCACCATCTTTCGCTTTAAAGCGGTTGCAAAAATACTATAATTCTTTAAATCGACAAAATTTATTTTGAAAACCCGCGTTTAATCAATATACATACCATCAGAATGCAACTTTTATCCAATTCAAAACTCAAGGAGTTAGCCTCTTTTAGGCAGCAAAAAGTTTGCGAAGATAGGGGGGTTTTTGTGGCGGAAGGATCCAAATTGGCCTCCGAGATTCTGTCAATGCAAGTGCCGATTCACACTCTTTGCGCCACAAGTGGTTGGTATGAAGAAAATGGTAGTGACCATCCGATGGTAAGCAGTCAATGGATAGTTGATGAAAACCAACTTGAAAGAATTTCGTTACAAAGGCAACCAAACAAGGTGTGGATGCTTGTAGAACGTTCGGCAGCACAGATGCAGGTTTCAAAATACGCTTTGCGTGAACCGGCTCTGACACTTGTTTTAGACAGAATACAGGATCCTGGCAATTTGGGAACCATCATCCGCATAGCCGATTGGTTTGGGATTCGGCGAATTGTCTGCAGCGCTGATACAGTAAGTTGTTTTAATCCGAAAGTGGTACAGGCTACAATGGGGAGTCTTTTCCGTGTATCTGTCAGTTATTGCAGTTTGGCTAAATGGCTTTTAGGTTGCGGTTTGCCTGTTTACGGGGCATTGCTTGACGGGACAGATTTACGACAGGTTGATTTGGCCAAACGTGCCGTCTTGGTTATAGGAAACGAATCGCAAGGTGTTTCACCCGAGATATGTAGTCTGCTCACACACAGAATAGCGATACCCAATGTTGGAAATACTTGTGAGTCTCTCAATGCAGCGTCCGCTACGGCGATACTTGTATCTAAATTTTTAATGTAAAATATTATTCACTCATGAAAAAACTCCTATTGCTAACCGTAACAGTACTGTTTTCTATGGGAATAGTGCTGGCGCAACAACCAACGAATGGTGCCCCAACCAAGCAGAGCAACAACTGTGCTCATCACTGTGGTAACTGCCCTCACCACAGGTCTTCTGCAACAAAACAGCAGTCGGCAGTGAATGCAGATGGAATAGCAATGGAGATTGTACATGTGTTTCCGACAGCGAAGAGCGTTCGGAACGATGGGAAATACATATCTGTGTATGATGTTTCGAAGACACTTCTTGGATATGCGGTCTATTCCAAGCCGTACAGTGATGGAATAAAGGGCTATAACGGTGAAACACCACTGATGATAGCTTTCGACAAAAACAAAAAAATCATTGCTGTGGAGCTACTTGCTAACAATGAGACCCCTAAATTTGTGAAAATTGTGAAGGACGCAGGCTTTTTCAAATCATGGAACGGACTTTCGCCTAAAGCAGCATACAAGAAAAAAGTCGATGCCGTAGCGGGTGCTACATACACGTCCACGGCCGTTATAAAGTCGTTGCAGGCGGCTATGAATGATTTGCGGTAACAGTTTGAACCTGGAATAATCGAAACATATTTGTGCCATCGACTTGGTACGAAAGAGAATATAGAGTAAGCAATATGAAAAAAATAACCGATTTCAAAATAGTACAGAGACGACAATACGGAGAACACTATATTGCATGGACGCTTGCGTCGAATGAGAATATCGGGCCAATACGACCAGGACAATTTGTTGAGGTCGAGGTGAGCGGCTGCAACGACTTTATGTTGCGGCGCCCCATATCCATACATGACTTTGATAACGACGCGAACACTTTGCAGTTGCTTATACAGGTTGTGGGCAAAGGCACGCGAAAATTTTCAACCTTGAAAGAGGGCGACAATGTGAATATAATATACCCGCTGGGCAATGGCTTTGGCGTGATTGGCGAACACCCTTTGATAGTTGGCGGTGGTGCCGGTATCGCCCCGCTGCTGGCGCTTGCAAAAGCATATAAGGCAAAAGGCGTAAAGCCGACTATATTGCTCGGCGGTCGTACGAAAAGTTTGATTCCAGCACATTCCTTATTTGAAGGCATAGGCCTTTTGGAGTTTTCTTCCGAGGATGGCTCCATTGGCGAAAAGGGTTTTGTGACGCAGCACTCTTTGTTCGTTGGACATAGTGGAATGGTTCTTGATTCGTTCGACCACATTGCTACCTGTGGCCCCACGCCGATGATGAAAGCCGTGGCTAAAATTGCACATGCGAGAAACATAAGTTGTGAGGTGTCACTCGAGAATATGATGGCGTGCGGTGTCGGAGCCTGTCTTTGTTGTGTGACCAACACCGATGAGGGCCACAAGTGTGTTTGCAAGGACGGTCCAGTATTCGACAGTACGAAAGTTACAGACTTCAATAATTAAATCCAAATGGAAAATTTCTGATGTGAGCAAAATCTGCTTTCATCAAAACGAGCACATTATGTCAAACGTTAAATTAGAGATAAAAATAGACCGCCTGACACTACGTAATCCGGTTATGACGGCATCCGGTACTTTCGGATACGGTGAGGAATTCACTGATTTTATTGATATGGCTCAGTTGGGAGGCATTGTAGTGAAAGGCACCACCGGTGAACGACGGCAAGGCAATCCCTATCCACGCATGGCAGAGACCCCAGCCGGCATGCTTAATGCCGTAGGCTTGCAGAATGTCGGTGTAGAAACTTTCTGCAAAGAGGTATATCCGCGTATTAAGTGCTTCGATACCAACGTGATAGTTAACGTGAGCGGAAGTTCAATAGAAGAATATTGCCACGTGGCGGAGATGATAAACGAGCTTGAGCATATCCCTGCTATTGAGCTTAATATCAGTTGTCCAAACGTAAAAAAGGGAGGCATGAGATTCGGAACAAATCCCGATATGGCGGCACAAGTGGTGAGGGCAGTAAGGCAAAATTACAATAAAACCTTGATAGTAAAGCTTACACCTAATGTGACCAGCGTTGTTGAAATAGCCAAAGCAGTTGAGGAGGCTGGAGCCGACAGCCTGTCCCTGATTAACACATTATTGGGAATGGCTGTGGATGTGGAACGCCGACGTCCTATGCTTAGCACAGTGACGGGTGGGCTAAGTGGCCCTTGTGTAAAACCCGTGGCGTTAAGATGTGTTTGGCAGGTTGCACATGCAGTTCATATTCCTGTTATCGGACTTGGTGGCATAGCATCGGGCGAGGATGCACTGGAATTCCTAATGGCGGGAGCGAAAGCTATAGAGGTGGGTACAGCTAACTTCTTGAATCCTCAAGTATCGGTGAATATAGTAGAATGCATAGAAAAATGGTGCGAGAAGCATGGCGTGAAAGATATTAACGAAATAATTGGAATAATCTGAATATCTTCTTTATAAGTACACAGCGGTCTACCTCGTCAGTTGATAAGTAAGTGATGGAAAATATGTTCCTTCAAGAATGATTGCAGAACAGAGAAACTTGGTATAAAGCGAATAATTGTCTCATAAACAGGACAAAATGAGGATTATAGCGGATTGTGGCAGCACCAAAACAGAATGGGCCATAGAATGCAACGATGGCCGTTGGCATAGGAAGGCAACAGAAGGGCTAAATCCGAGAGTTACATCGGATTTGAAGTTTCGGAAAGTGTTGGAGGATGTGAGAGGTGAAATTGCGTCACCAACTTTTCAGCTCTCCATATTTTTCTATGGTGCAGGCTGCGGTATGGAAACAATGCGAAGCCGAGTCAAAACCCTTCTGAATCAGACATTTGAAGGTGCGGATATTGAGGTGGAAAGCGACTTGTTGGGTGCATGTCGTGCGGTGAGCGACCGCATGGCCGGTGTAGTGGGAATATTGGGCACGGGCAGCAATGCGTGTTTATTTGACGGTGAAAAAATTGTGAAACAGACAACCTCTACCGGCTATGTGCTTGGCGATGAGGGTTCGGGCAACCACATAGGCAAACGATTGCTTAAGGATTTCCTTACCGACCGATTGCCTGCCGATATTGCCGGTGAAATAAAAAACACGAAAGAAGAAGTAATGAGAGGAATTTACAGTGAGGATTTCCCAAACCGTTATATGGCCAGTTTCGCCCCTTTAGCTGCCAGATATCGTGACACGGATTATATTCGCAACCTTTTGAGCGAAGTCTTCACCGCCTTTTGGCGCGAAATGGTCTGCCCTCTCACAAGCGGCGGAGATGTCCGGCTGGTAGGTGGTGTAGCCGCTGTCTTCCATGAGGAAATACAACAAGTTGCTCCCATCGGATTTACTGTAAAAAACGTAGTTAGGTCACCAATCGAAGCTCTCATTGCTAATCTATGATTGACGACAGCCTTACCGCAGGCAAACAGTTATATGCAATATGTCCATATTTTATCCGTTATTCTATCAACAGTTGGATTGCAGGCGGTGTGCCTGACAACCGCTAACAATTCCCAATTCCTAAAATGCTGAATAGTCGAATCGTTATCCGCTGCCTGCTGACAGCCACCTGCTGTCTGCTAACAGCGTATTATTCATTGGCTCAGGAGGTGATGTCATGTCCAGCACGAGATTATCGTCAAGATTCAATCGAAAAAAAATTCGAAGGACGAATAACCCTTGAAGGCGGTGTCGGATCGTGGTTTGGACATAGATATGCCTACACGGGTGTAGCACCTGAGATAAGATATCATTTTAACGATCATTTCACTTTAAGTGCGGGTGCGCGGCTAATCAATGGTTTTGGGCTTTCTTGCCATTATAGCCTTCGGCCCGACAATTCAAGTCTCGCACCACGGAGAGGAGGCGCCAAACTGGCAGAAGCATACGTAGCGGGTGAATATCAGGTAAATGAACGGCTTTGGCTGGCTGCGTCATTTTTGTATATTGGTGGAGAAACAGACTTTTTGCCAGTTTATGGTGGTAGGGGGGGCTATGTAAGAGCCACAGCATTCACGGCTGATATGCGTTACCGTACGCGACGCGGCAGCCTGCTTGGGTTTCATATCTCCTATATCAACGATCCGTCAGGCCTGATGGCCCCTTGGTTTTATGATCCATGTATGGATGGTTTTTTCTCATACGGCGAAGATATGGGAATTGGGGGGGGATTCGGTTTTGGATTGGGCAGAGGTTTTGCATTCTATTGAAAAATATCGAACGGTTGAATGTCTGCATGAATTCCATTGAGGCAATACTTAGGCAAAGACAAAATAATAAAACAGATGCGATACAATACACAACGTAAGAAACTTAAATTTATGGACTATGGACGCTCTGTCGAAGGACTGATCCAATACGCCCAAACAATAGAGGACCGTGAGCAACGCAATCAAGCAGCGCAATCAATAGTCGAAATTATGTCGCGTGTGCTGCCACGAAGTCGTGAAAATGCAGGGTGGAAGCGTCGCATGTGGGATCACATGATGGTATTGTCCAATTGGCAACTTGATGTTGACTGGCCAGTCTGGGCTGGCCGCAGGCCCGAAATCAAACCAGAAGAGACCATGGAAATGAGACCACGTCAGATGGAATATAAAACCAAAAGATTGAAATACAGACATTATGGGCGTATAATTGAAAAAATGGTAGACCGTGCAAAAAGTATGCCTGAATCGCCTGAACGTGATGAGTTGGCCAGCCAATTAATAGGGGCGATGAAGAATAGTTTCTCTAATTGGAACAATTCGTCAATAGAGTCTGATATGGTATATGACCATTTATATGAGATGAGCGATGGAGTGCTTGACTATAGACACAGCCGCCCCAATGTGAGATCCGTTGGCGAACTGTCCGAAAGTTCTTCAGAAAAAGCTGAAATAAAAGTTGATGTAAACGATAGCAATGAGTAGTTTTGAAATTGTAGGTGGTCACCGCCTGAAAGGTGATATTGAACCGCAGGGAGCAAAAAACGAAGCTTTGCAAGTGATTTGTGCTGTGCTCTTGACCAGCGAAGAGGTGATTATCGACAATATTCCCGATATTAGGGACGTGAACCGTTTAATGGAACTACTTTCTCTTATTGGGGTCAATGTTGTCGAACTAAATCCTAAAAATGATGGAAGTGAGGATGTTGACCGATGCCGTCGTTTCTCCTTTTGTGCGAAAGATGTAAACATTTCTGCGCTTGAAAGCCGTGAGTTTGCCGAAAAAGCCTCAGCCTTACGTGGTAGCATTATGCTCGTCGGCCCTATGCTTGCACGGTTTGGCAGGGCAGTGGTGCCGCAGCCAGGTGGCGACAAAATTGGTCGTCGCCGACTTGACACCCATTTTTTGGGAATGGAAATGCTGGGTGCCACTGTAGAATATAAAGAGTATGGTCTAAAAAAATCCACGGGCAACACCATCAGAACCAGCTCGATGGGTTTCGTAGTAGAAGCTCATGAAGGTCTTAAGGGACGGTATATGCTTCTTGATGAAGCTAGTGTGACCGGAACAGCTAATATCATTATGGCCGCAGTTATGGCAGAGGGCCAGACTACTATAATGAATGCGGCATGTGAGCCCTATGTTTATCAGCTCTGTGACATGCTTAACAGAATGGGTGCACAAATCAATGGGGTTGGCTCCAACCTATTGAAAATAACCGGCGTAAAAGAACTGCATGGATGCACTCATCGACTGCTTCCTGATATGATTGAAGTAGGTAGCTTTATAGGCATGGCTGCCATGACACAGAGTGACCTAACCATAAAAAATGCGCAGGTTAAACATCTTGGTCTGATTCCGCAGGTGTTTCGCCGATTAGGTATAGAGATTTGGCAGCAGGGCGATAATCTCTATATACCTCATCGTGATTCTTACGAGATAGAACGCTTTATGGACGGTTCTATAATGACCGTTGCGGATGCTCCATGGCCAGGGTTCACACCCGACCTTGTCAGCATAGCTCTCGTTGTGGCCACTCAATGCAGGGGAAGTGTTCTTATCCATCAAAAAATGTTTGAAAGCAGACTTTTTTTTGTGGACAAACTGATAGATATGGGTGCGCAGATTATACTTTGTGATCCCCACCGTGCTACTGTCATAGGCCTTGACCACGCACACCGTCTTCGCGGAGTGCGTATGACATCTCCCGATATTCGTGCCGGAGTGGCTCTTTTGATCGCCGCATTGAGTGCCGAAGGGGTGAGCCGCATTGATAATATTGAACAGATCGACCGCGGCTACCAGCACATAGATGAGCGATTGCGTCGTTTGGGAGCAAAGATAACGAGGTTGGAATAATAATGAAACATAAATATCATAAACTATATGACAACACTTGAAGCCATTTCACCAATCGACGGACGTTACAGAGAAAAGGTTAAGGCCCTTGCCTCTTATTTTTCCGAAAAGGCCCTCATCAGATACAGAGTGAGGATTGAGATCGAATATTTTATAGCATTGATGCATCAGCTGCACAAGCAAACCGATAAAGTTGAACAGCTGCGTGACATCTATCGCAAGTTTTCCGACGATGATGCATTAGAAATAAAGGAGATAGAAAAAACAACCAATCATGATGTCAAAGCTGTGGAGTATTTCATAAAAAGACGCTTCGACAGCTTGCAGCTCTCTGATTTCAAGGAATTCATCCACTTTGGGCTCACGTCGCAGGATATTAACAACACCGCAGTTCCGCTTTCTATCCGCGAGTGCCATGAAAACGTTCTGCTGCCGTATTACGCGAAAATAGTCGAACTTGTTGAAAGCAAGGCTCGTGAGTGGGAAAAAATACCGATGCTTGCACACACTCATGGACAACCAGCATCCCCGACTGGCTTGGGTAAGGAAATGGCTGTATTTGTCTACCGTCTTCGCAATCAGTTGAAACAACTCAATGCCATACCTTTTTCTGCCAAATTTGGTGGCGCCACTGGCAATTTCAATGCCCATCGGGTGGCATATCCTGATATTGACTGGGTGGCCTTCGGCAACGAATTTGTAAGTAAGCATCTTGGGTTGGAACGTCAGCAGCTGACCACCCAGATAGAAAACTATGACTATATGGCGGCCTATTTCGACTGCTGCAAACGTTTGAATGTGATACTTATAGATTTTTGCCGTGATATATGGACGTATGTTTCCATGGAATATTTCAAACAGAAAATAAAAGCGGGTGAGGTAGGATCCTCGGCTATGCCACACAAGGTGAACCCCATAGACTTCGAGAATGCCGAAGGCAATCTTGGACTTGCAAACGCCATTTTCGAACACCTTAGCCACAAACTGCCCATATCCCGTTTGCAGCGCGATTTGACAGACTCCACGGTAAGCCGCAATATTGGGGTACCTATCTCACACGTATTGATTGCGTTGGCATCTATCGAGAAAGGAGTCAATAAACTTCTCCTTCACGAGGAATCGATAAAGGCTGACTTAGAGCGAAACTGGGCTGTGGTTGCCGAGGCTATACAGACCATACTTCGCAGTGTTGGATATCCTAATCCGTATGAAGCACTCAAACAGCTGACACGCACAAACGACCATGTTACGGAATGTACTATAGAAACCTTTGTTGAAAGTTTGGATGTGGAAGAGGTTGTCAAACAGCGTATTCGCGCTGTTACGCCACACAACTATACGGGCTATGCTTGTGAGTGGACAAATGAAATAGTTGAGACTCAGCTATGAAAGAAAGTTTGCTGACATTGTATTCTTCGGTGGCGAGCCAATATCGCAACAGAAAAGAAATCAATAAAGTAACCGCAAGGTATGCTGAATAGCAGTGAGAGATCCCTGACGTTCCACTTTCTGAAGCCATACATACACTATATGCTTTTATATGGTTTATGTGCAGTGTTGGGCGTGCTCTTCATGATGTCAACAGCCTTGAGCGTAGCCGACTTCCTACGCTTGCTTTTTGGCTCGGAATCAGTGGGTAACGTTCAGGGTGGAAATCTTGTTAGCAAATGTCTTGAATCTTTCTATGTGTGGATGATAAGCCATGGCCAATCTCAGGCTCTATGGTATTTTTCTGCATTGTTGATTCTTTTGTTCTTTTTCAAGAATCTGTTTGGATATATGTCGGCTGTTATATCGGGCATTATACGTAACAATGTTCTCTATGACATTCGCAATGCTATGTTTTCGAAAGCATTGCATTTAACGGTGAATTATTATGCCAGCCACCGTGAAGGTGATGTGCTTTCTCGGTTAGGCAACGATATGGCTGAATATGACGAGAATGTCTTGGGCTCGCTCCATATATTGGTGTCATCCTTGATTACGCTTGTGTTGTATCTCCTGATGCTTTTTTATATCGATGCGAGGCTTACGGTCGCTGTAATTCTCGCTATACCGTTTATTGCACTTGTCATTTCGCGGCTTTCACGTCGACTTAAGCGCACCTCACAAGTGGTTCAGGAACAAGTGGCGGCTTTACTCTCTCAAACAGAGGAAACAATACGTGGCCTGCGTCTCATTAAGGCTTTCAATGCAATTGACTTTTCAAACGAACGGTTCATAAGACTTAACGCCAGATATTGCCGTCACAGAACTGCCATGCACCGTCGTATAAATGCTGCTTCGCCCGTTAGTGAATTTCTTGGTAATGTTGTTGTCATAGCCGTTCTTTTTTGGGGCTCGTATCTCATTTTGCGACATGATACGGTTCTTACCGCCGAACTCTTTGTATCATATCTTATGCTCTTTGTGCTTATGTTGCCACCAGCTAAAAACATTTCCACGGCTGTATCGCAATTAAAACGCGGAAAGGGATGCGAGGCAAGAATCAGAGGCTTCCTTGCGGTAAATGACATTGAAAATAGTTTAGAATCAAAGCCCTCTATCAATAAAATAGGAACGGTCAAGCTGTCGGATGTAACGTTGTTTTACGAGCGGGAAACAGGTTTGAAAGAAAACACGCCTGCTCTTGCAAATGTCACGTTCGATATTCTGGAAGGAAAATCGACAGCATTAGTTGGCGCATCGGGCAGTGGGAAGTCGAGTATAGCCAGTCTGTTACTCCGATTCCGCAATCCTACGGAAGGAAGTATTACGGTTGACGGTTGTAGTATAAATGATTTCTCTCTTGCATCGTGGCGCTCCAGAATAGGACTTGTGGCACAGGAGCCTCAACTGTTTAACGACAGTGTGGCCAATAACATAGCCTATGGTTCACCAAATGCAACTCGGCAGCAGATAATCGAGGCCGCTCGCATTGCTGATGCCCACGAATTTATTGTTGCCTTGCCCCATGGTTATGATACTTTCGTTGGCGAAGATGGAGCTATGCTCAGTGGCGGACAGAGGCAGCGATTGTGTATAGCCCGTGCGCTTCTGCGCAATCCGGACATCCTTATTTTCGATGAGGCCACAAGTTCTCTGGATGCAAAATCCGAGCGTATGGTACAAAACAGTATTGATAAGGTAATGAAGTGTCGTACGTCGGTTGTCATTGCACACCGTTTGTCCACAATCCGTAATGCCGATCAGATAATTGTCCTCGATAAGGGTCGAATTGTAGAAAAAGGTACACATAATCA
The DNA here is from genome assembly GCA_905235855.1 of uncultured Bacteroidales bacterium. Classification (GTDB taxonomy): domain Bacteria; phylum Bacteroidota; class Bacteroidia; order Bacteroidales; family P3; genus Colimorpha. Next base: position 64,069 of record CAJONE010000001.1, on the reverse strand, counting down.
ACTAATTGAAAATAGAGGCTTCTACTATCGTTTACTTAATGCCTAAGTGTCTGATAATTTGTCGTGATAATAAGATAAGTAATTGATAGTATGTTGAATGCCTAAAAACCATCGGTGTACAGTCGTATTAATGTAAGCCACTTTATGGAGAAAAAAACTGACAGATATTATTAGAGTTTACCTGTTCATAGTGATGTTTATTTTTACGAGCTCGTCGTTATTCGCACAGAGTTTCAATGCTCAGGTGCATGCTGGTGTCTATGTGGATTTGCGATGGACAGGTATAGACGGTGAAACAGAGTTGTGGCGTCAGATGCCGAATCAGCCCGCCTATTGTAGTCTGGGCGTTCTTACAGGTTGTGGTTACCGCGACACAATCCCCTTTTCGGTTTGTGGCGACACAATTCGTTACAAGCTAAATTATGGCAGCACACAAAGTATGGAGACAGCCGTATGGTTTTCAGACGCTATGCCGCCGAAACCGACAGACATTCGCATTGTAACCGTCGATTCGTTGGCAGATAGCATTATGGTGATTTGGTATCCGTCTGAATCCAAGGATGTTGAGGCGTATATTGTGTGCACTGGTTCTCCTTGCGTATTGCCAGACACGGTTTACGACACACGTTATGCTATAAAATACGATACTATACCGCACACTTTTCGTGTTTTTGCCATTGACAGTTGCGGCAACCCCAGTGCTATGTCACCATCGTGCAACAATATTTTGTTGGAGGTTCGGGCCGATTCTTGCGGCGGTACTGTAACTGCCTCTTGGAATCCATATCTTAGCATGCCTGGTGGCATCTCCACATATAAGCTATTTTACTCTTTGACCAAGCCTTATGTATGGCGTTTGGTCGATACAACCGTGCTATGTAGCTTTTGTTTTCCTATGCCCGAAGGTGTTGTCGATTCATGTTTCTTTCGGCTTTCTGTTTCCAGTCTCTACGATACCTTGTGTGCATGGTCTAATCCCGTGGCCGTCTCTGTTGCCGATACGTCCAATTCTGTTTGTTCTGGCGGACACCCACGCTCCGATGAAGGGGTTGGTTCGCTGTTTGCCCTGCCCAATGCAATCATTTTCAACCAGCCCCCTAATGATAAATTCCAACCATGCCCGTCTGGTGTTTTGCCTCAAGGTGTAACAGGTTACCGTCTTGATATTTACTGCCGAACCGGACGACGGGTTTTTCGCAGCGAGAATCCGTCCGAGGCATTTGTGGGACGCCGTAATTCGATCGAGTTGCAGGGTGGTGCCTATGTCTACCTCATTTTTTATTCAATCGACGGCGAGCAGTATGTGAAGAAAGGACAGTTGCTGCTTTTAAAGTAAACACTAACAAGTAAACATAAATCCCATGAAGATAGCCCTTTACACTCGTAAACCTAATCCCGAGGCCTCTGCCTTTCTCGCTGGAAGGCTCCAAAATCGTGGTATCGAGACGCAGGTGATAAGTGGCAGTGAACCATGTGTGTTTGGTGAGCAGTATGACGCGCTTATTTCGATTGGAGGAGATGGGACGTTGCTCTCCTCGGTTCACTTGCTCGGCAATAGTACTATTCCCGTGTTGGGAGTGAATTTCGGCCACTTGGGTTTCCTCACTTCTGCCGATCGTGAAGATGTGGAACAACTTGCCGACTGTTTGAAAAACGGTGACTACAATGTTGAAACACGTACACTTCTTCGAGTTGAAACATCAAGCGGTACTGGCAATGTCCCCGAGTTTGTACTCAATGAAATATACCTTCATCGTCCGCTTGAAAATGCGCTTATGCGCGTACGTGTGTATGTTGACGGACAATACCTTGCCAACTACATCGGAGATGGTCTTATAGTGGCTACACCTACTGGCTCCACAGCCTATTCCCTCAGTTGTGGAGGGCCAATTCTCACCCCTGATTCAGGTTCTCTTGTAATCACTCCAATAGGCGCCCACACGCTCACGTTGCGACCAATAGTGTTGTCCGACAAGGTAAAAATTAGTCTTTTGCCTGACGACACTTGTGGTGAACTTACACTTGGGACCGACTCCTCGTCACATACGGTCAAAGGAGGAGAAGAAATAAGCATTTGCCGTCACATACATTCTCTGCGCCTCATCCGCTTGCCGGGTCATAACTTCTTTTCGGCATTGCGTCACAAGTTGCTTTGGGGAGCCAAATCACAGTGAATTGAATATAAAAAGAGACTTGCTGCAAAACAAACCAAAGGTAAACGTTATAAGACAATGCTCGATATGGAAAAAAATACTGAAAAAAAAGCAACTTTTGGCACAGCATGGTAAGCACGTGCCATATAATAATATATAGTCGCTTTTTTTTGGTATCTTTGTACTCTTAAATAGAACCGTAGATGCAATTTAAAGATATTGTAGGTCAGCGAGATTTAATCAATCGGTTAACTGAGGTGATAGATTCCGGACGTGTCAGTCACGCGCAGATGTTGTTGGGATCTATGGGTTATGGAACGCTCGCAATTGCCGTTGCATACGTGCAGTACCTTATGTGTGAGCACCGCCAGCATTTTGAAGCCGGGAGCGAATTGAGGGCTGACTCTTGTGGTGAGTGTCCAAACTGCAAAAAAATTCAGTTGTTGATGCACCCCGATGTGCATATCTATTTCCCAACTACAACCACAGGCAGGGTAAAAAAGGATCCGTCCGTATCCCTGTTTCGCGAAGAGTTCAATCAGTTCATTATGGAAAACAGGATGTATGTGACCATAAATGACTGGTATAATTATTCTGGTGCGGAAAACAAGCAGGGGAGCTATCGCGAATATGACGAGAGGGAGATGCAACAAATTATGGCCCTTAAATCCTATGAGGGGGGGATGAAGATATTTCTATTGTGGATGCCGGAATTGTTGGGCCTTAAAGTGTCCAACGAATTGTTGAAATCTCTCGAAGAACCATTCGATAATACACTGATAATGCTTGTGGGCGAGAATAGCAGTAGCTTGCTACCCACAGTCGTAAGTCGCGTGCAGACTACGAAGGTGCCTCGTATTGGTGATGCCGGTCTCCCCGACGAGGCTGACGGCGACTATATCAACGCACGCCGTTTGGGCGACAATTATCAGGATCTTGATGAACTCAAACGCAGCTTTGTCGACTGGATGCGGCTCCTCTTCAAACTGAATATGGAACCGCTTGGCAAGTGGGTTGACACCATCTCGACCATTGGACGGGAAAAGCAGAAAGTGTTTCTGAAATATGCGATGGATACAGTAGGCCGTTGTTTTTCGCAAACGGCCGGTGCTTCGCCCGCCAATCTTAAAACAGGCGATGAACGGTTTGACACGATGTTTCCAGGCATGGTGACTGTGCGAAATTTGGCAAACATCTATGAGTCTCTCAACGAGGCCTATCGTTCGGTCGAACGCAATGCCAATCCAAAGGTGCTCTTTTTAAACCTGTCATTCCAGTTAAGTAAGCACATAAAGAACAGATAATCAGATAAAAAGATGAAGAGCGAACAACGAAAAAAACAATATAGAGAAAATCGATCGCCAGAGGAGCATAATCGTGAGCAATTGGCTGATGACAGCCAGATGTTGGCTGATGATGAGCAACAAAGCAGCTCTACATATTCCGCCGCCGATGATGAAGAGGATTACATTGCCACCCCCGAGGAAATTGCAGCCGAAGCCAAGCGGCAGGCCGAGCGGCGTAATCAGCGAAAAACGGGTGGCCAAAAGAAAGATGTGGAGGGCGACGATTATCCCGAATCAGGTGCTCGCCCTGACGATATAGTTGATCCATACGCCGAGCCGGAACCGGACATTCCATGGGTAAAATATGATGAAAACGACTTCCTGATGCGCGGCTGCAACCACTGCCCCAAGTGTTATGAACCCGTTAGCCGCTGGGAACGCGACAGTTGCAGCAAATTGGCCACCACCAACTGGATGTCGTCGATACGTCTTCCCGGCGAAATTCCTTTTAATGTTGTTGAGGTTCGTTTTAAAAATAACCGTAAGGACTTCTACCGTTTGCCCGAGGGCTTGAACGTCACGGAAGGCGATGTGGTTGCTGTTGAAGGTGCGCCGGGGCACGACATTGGTATTGTGAGTCTTACCGGTGAGGTATGCCGTTTGCGTTTAAGGGAATGCAAAATCGACCCTGCTGCGGAATCCATCAAAAAACTTTACCGTCGAGCCAAGGCTGCCGACCTCGAAAAATGGGTTGAGGCTATTAAGGCAGAGAAGGGTGCGGTGCATAAGACACGTCAGATAGCCGAGAGTTTGGGGCTGGCAATGAAGATTAATGATGTAGAGATGCAGGGCGACCACAGCAAGGCCATATTCTATTATACCGCCGATGAGAGAGTTGATTTTAGGGTGCTTATTAAACTTCTTGCCGAAGAATTTCACGTAAGAGTCGAAATGAAACAGATAGGCGTGCGCCAAGAGGCTGCGAAGGTTGGAGGCATTGGAACATGTGGTCGTGAACTCTGCTGTTGCACATGGCTCACTAACTTCAGGACCGTTTCGACCAATGCTGCAAAAGTGCAGCAGATTTTGCCCAATCCGCAAAAGCTCGCCGGACAGTGTGGTAAGCTGAAATGTTGCCTCAACTTTGAATACGAGGTGTATGCTGACGCTATGAAAAAGCTTCCACCGTTGGGTGTACACATGCGATTCAAAAAAGGTCTCGCGATGTATAAAAAGACCGATGTTTTCCGTGGCATACTTTGGTATGCCTATGAGAACGAGGGAGAACTTCACGCTATACCAGCCGAAAGTGTGAAGAAAATAATAGAAATGAACCGCAATCAGGAGTATCCTGAACAGTTGGAAGATTTCCAGATAGAGTTGATGTCAACGTCGGCTCTCGAGCAGGAAACCACCGATGCCGAATTCGAGCGTGAGATACGTCGTATGGCCGATGGTGGCAACGGTGTGGTCAACGAGAATGCCAGTCAGCGTCCGTCGTCTGCCAGTCAGGAGCATGGTCGTCCTTTACGCGACAAAGGCCGCAGCACGGCGGCAGGGCAGCGAATGTCAGAAAGTCCGTCAGGTCAATCAAACCGACGCGAAGGCAGGCCTCCGAGAGGACAGTCTGCAGACAGGCTTCACATTCAAGATGTAAGCGACAAACAAGGCAACGAAAGAAAGCGCGACAACCGCAGCGACAGAAAAGACGGACGCCGCAGGGAGCCAACAGCTTCAGACCGCCCATTTCAACAGAACAAGAACCGGAAGTCTTCCGGCGAAAGAAAATCGCCTTCAAGTAATGAACAGTGACCGCTAACGATAAACAGGAATGAACACAGGCATCAAACTTATACTTGTGGCTATTTCAGCCACGCTACTGTCAGGCTGTGGTAGCAACACGGTTTATGACCATCATCAAGCAGTCGATAATGGGGGCTGGCAGATTGATCAGGACTTAAGGTTTAGCGTTGATATCAATGACACACTTAGTCCATGCGATTTTTATATTGATATTCGCAATACCAGGGACTACGCTTATTCTAATCTTTTTTTATTCATAACCACCACTTTCCCGGATAAGGTGGTGAGGCGCGACACCTTGGAGTGCCCGATGGCCGACCAGTATGGTAAATGGTACGGACGCCAGTCAAGATGTCATGTGGACGGTCGCTATCTTCTTCATAACCACATAATCTTTCCGATAAAGGGCAGCTACACTTTTCAGGTGACGCACGCAATGCGGGATACGGTTTTGACAGGTATTGAAGACATAGGCCTGCATGTGGAAAAATCACAACTGTAACCTTTTCTCGATTTGGTATAAACACAATGACCACACCATACTATGAAACAGAATAAATCAAAAATAATCCCCATACTTTGGTACGTTTTTGGTGGGATCTGGCTAATTGTCATCCTTTTTTTCGTTTTGCTCTCGGCTGGATATTTGGGCTTTATGCCTTCGTTTGAGGAGTTGGAGAACCCTAAAAGTATGCAGGCATCGGAAGTCGTATCCTCTGACGGTGTAGTGCTCGGATATATTGGCATTCAGAACCGCTCGGATGTTACCTACGAGGAGATTTCGCCAAATGTGATCAATGCACTTATAGCAACAGAAGATGCACGGTTTTACAAGCATAGCGGCATTGACACCCGCAGTCTGGCCCGCGTTCTTTTCAAAACTGTGCTTGGGCGGCACTCTTCGAGCGGCGGCGGAAGCACCATAACGCAGCAGTTGGCAAAAAACCTCTTCCCGCGTGAGCGGAAAAGCAAGATGGGAACCGTCTACTCCAAGTTTAAGGAATGGGTAGTAGCGGTGAAACTTGAACACCGCTATTCCAAGCGCGAGATAATCACCATGTACCTCAACACTGTTGATTTTGGGAGCAACTCTTTTGGCATAAAAACCGCAGCAAGGACTTTTTTTGGCAAGGCTCCGTCGGATTTGGAAGTAGAGGAAGCGGCTGTTTTGGTGGGGTTGCTTAAAGCACCTACCACCTATTCACCAGTGTTGCACCCCGACCATTCACTCAAACGGCGTAACGTGGTGCTTGGTCAGATGAACCATTATGGCTATTTGGACGACGAAAAATTCGCAGAATTAAAGGAGAAGCCCATTAATATGTCTCATTATACTCCGCAAAGCCACAACGATGGATTGGCTACATATTTCCGCGAATATGTCCGAGGTGAGTTGAAGGAGTGGTGCAAACACCAACGCAAGAGCGATGGGACTCTGTACGATGTGCATAAGGATGGTTTGCGCATCTATACCACTATCGACTCCCGCATCCAGACACATGCCGAGGAGGCCGTTCGTAAACACATGAGTGACGAAATTCAGCCCGCATTCGACAAGGAACTCTCACGACGCAAAGGACGCAACCCGTTCAGCGGTATAAGTAAAGAGCAGCAAGAGAGATACTTGACACAGGCAATGAAAGGCAGTGACCGTTACTACCAACGCAAGAAAGAAGGTGCCAAGGAGTCCGAAATCCGAGAGGAGTTCAACAAGAAGGTCTCTATGTCCGTCTTTACATGGCAAGGCATAAAGGACACGGTGATGACCCCTTGGGATTCGCTACTCTACTATAAAAGTTTTCTCAATGTTGGCCTAATGTCGGTCGAACCGGGAACGGGTTATGTAAAAGCTTATGTTGGAGGTATCAATTATCGATATTTCAAGTACGACAATGTGCGCAGTTTGAGACAGGTAGGATCCACGTTCAAGCCGTTTGTATATACTATGGCTATTCAAGATTTGGGTATGACCCCTGAAACGCTTGTGCCTAATGCCGAGGTGTGTTTCGACAATGGTCGTGGCGGTCTGTGGTGTCCCCGTAATTCCTCACATGCGCGTGAGGGTGAGATGGTCACGCTTAAATGGGCATTGGCCAACTCTATCAACTGGGTATCGGCCTACTTGATGAAACAGGGGTCGCCGCAGCAGACTATAGCCATAGCTCGCAAATTGGGTGTCAAGAGCGATATACCGGCCGTACCGGCCATCTCGGTGGGGACGCCCGAGATTACTGTGGCCGAAATGGCTGGAGCCATGGCCACTTTTGCCAACAACGGAGAATACGTCGAGCCCATTTTTATTACCCGAATAGAGGACAAGCATGGCAAGGTCCTGGCACGGTTCACCCCGGAACGCCACGAAGCCTTAAGTCCGCGTACGGCCTATTTGATGCTATCGCTTATGCAGGGCGTCGTATCAAGTGGTACGGGATGCCGCCTCAACTACAAGTATAAGCTCAACCAATATTCCACGGCAATAGCAGGCAAAACCGGAACCACACAAAACAACTCGGACTGTTGGTTTGTGGGTATCACGCCGAAACTGGCCACAGCCATCTGGACTGGCGGTGAACTTCGCTCTATCCATTTCCGCAACATGTCATACGGACAAGGCGCCGCCCAGGCATTGCCCATTTTCGGCTACATGATGCAAAAGATATATGCCGACAACAGTCTGAAGTTCTCACGTGGCAATTTCGCAAGACCCAATTCGGTCACCGACGAGGACCTCGACGGAAGCCAGTTTGCCTCTGAGGTCGAGGCCGAAAAAAATTCACCAGATGCTGGTGTAACAGATATCGGAACCGACGAATCGATATGGTAAGCTTGGCAATTGTCTGAATAAAACCTGTCATAAACTCGTCGGAAATCCATCTGGTAAATCGGTGTCAAGCAGAGGCTCGTGCAGAAATAAAGTGTATCATAAAGTTGCTTCTATAGTTCACGAATATGGAAAATCTCTTCGGCAAATCGTTGGCAGATCTTCAGGCACTATGCGAGTCGGAAAAATTGCCGAAGTATAATGCTCGCCAAATCTGCGATTGGCTCTATTCCAAGCGTGTCAACACCATTGACGCGATGACAAACCTTTCGCTTAAGACGCGGTCACAGTTGAAGGTGAAATATATGATAAAGCGTAGCATGCCTGACGATTGCCAGGTTTCGTGCGACGGAACAAAAAAATATCTATTTAGGGTTGGAGCTCACCCTACTCCTGTTGGCTGCGGGAAGAATGGCTCGGAATGTTTCCAGACGGATGCCTCGAAAACCGTTCAATTGTTTGTCGAAACCGTATATATTCCCGATGGCGATCGTGCCACGCTTTGCGTTTCCAGTCAGGCGGGTTGCCGGATGGGCTGTCGTTTCTGTGTAACAGGCGCTAACGGTTTTCACGGTAACCTCGATGCGTCCGAAATATTGAATCAAATTTTTTCGATACCCGAATTTTCGAAACTTAGCAACATAGTTTATATGGGGATGGGTGAACCATTTGATAACTATGACGCAGTTATGCAATCCATCAATGTGCTAACCTCCGAGTGGGGTCTTGCATGGAGTCCTCACCGCATAACTGTCAGCACAGTGGGCTTGCTGCCAGGTATCAAGCGTTTCCTATGCGAGAGTGAGTGCCATCTTGCAATAAGCCTGCATAACCCTGTGGCCGAGGAGCGTCTTGCCATTATCCCTATGCAGAAAACTTATCCTATTGCCGACACGCTGCGGTTGCTTGAAGCTCATGATTGGAGCGGTCAGCGTCGGCTCTCGTTCGAGTACACTGTGTTTGGTGGGCTCAACGACGACAAAAAACACGCCGAGGCTCTCGTCAATCTTATCGCTGGGATGCGTTGCCGTGTAAACCTGATACGTTTTCATGCCTCGTCCAGTGCGCCATTCAGAGTTCCAACGCGCGAAACCTTGCAGAATTTTATGACCATTCTCAGTGCGCATGGCATCCGCTGTACCATCCGTGCCTCGCGAGGCGAGGACATCATGGCCGCCTGTGGCCTGCTTGCGGGCAAAAACAGCGACGCAGGTGGCTGTAGACATGATTAATAACCTGCAAGCAGAACTCATTGAGCAATGTTTTATATATTTTACACACTTAACCTTGATGGTGCGTTTAACCTACAAACTACATAATATGTCAATCAAAAAAATCATTATTGTAGCCATATTGTTGGCAACGGCAGTGCCGTGCGTCACGGCTCAGCGAAAAAATTCCAAAGCAGTACTTGACAACATTCACCAGCGCAAGAGCGTGCGCCGCTATGCCGAAAAGAAAATTCCAGAATCTGTTGTCACCGACTTGCTTAAGGCCGCTATGGCAGCACCCACGGGCATGAATATTCAGCCTTGGCATTTTGTTGTGCTAACCGACACATCCAAGTATGACGAAATATTTGCCGGCAATGGAAATATGCGGATGTTCAAGGAGTCGGCGGTGGTTATCGTGATCTGCGCCGACACCACAGTTACGCGTCCTCCGCGCAATAACCCTCAAGGGGCGGCTGTTACCGCACCCAACCCTATGTGGCGCGACGATATGGGAGCCTGTACCGAGAATTTGCTGCTTGCAGTCGAGGCCTATGGTTTGGGTGCTTGCTGGACGGCTTGCTACCCTTTCCACGACAGGATGAACACCGTGAAAAAAACGCTCAACCTGCCGTCCAATGTCGTACCCTACAGTGTGGTCCCCATAGGCTATCCGCGTATTGACGAAAAACCCAAGGAAAAGTGGAAACCCGAGAAGATCCACTATGGGAGTTGGTAACGGTTGCTTACTGCAGAAAATAAAACGGAGACCTTATTATGGTCTCCGTTTTATTTGATGTTTCCGTCAGGACCAACTACATTTGATGGTCTGGTCTAATTCAGACAAACCTCCATCCTGACTGATGCAAAGCGAATCTGCTGAAAACAGCGTCTGTGCTGCGAGAGGCGTTTAAGCAGGTCACACTCGATTTGGGCTACGTTGAGAAGGTTCTCAACAACTTTTCTTGACGGTCCGGTCGCGCTTGCCGACCTCAATGATGTATTTGTGCTTGGAAATTGAAAGTCGTACATTTGTTCCATAAGCGCTTTTTTGGGTTTTACATCCGGTTTTTGTTATGGTGTGCAGAGCAATGTAGAGTGTATACCGCCCGTGCAACCAAACTACATATAAAACTACCGCGAATACGGTTTTATTGTATTCACATGAAATTTTAACAAAAAGGATGTAAAGGTTGAAAAAAACGAGGCATCACTCGATACCTCGTTTAAGTTAGCGGTTTGCCAAATCTTAAAGCTCGATGTGCATGTTGTTTTCTTTCGCTAGACGGCGCAGATTGATTATCGCATAGCGCATACGCCCTAAAGCAGTGTTGATACTTACGCCGGTGCGGGCTGCGATGTCTTTGAAGTCGCATTTGCCATAATGGCGCAGGATGACCACACGGCGTTGCTCGGGTGGCAACATTTTAACCAGTTTTCGAATGTTCGAGGCTGTCTGCTGGCGTATTATCTGCTGTTCGGCATCTTCGTCTTGCAGCTTTAGTGTCTGGACTATGTCGTAGTCGGGTTTGTTGGGGACTATCGGCATTTTGTTGCCCCTTCGGTAGAAGTCGACTATCAAGTTGTGGGCGATGCGCATAACCCAGTGAATGAACTTGTTCTCGTCCTTATATACACCAGAATTGATGGTGACGATAACTTTCAGGAAAGTGTCTTGGAAAATGTCATCGGCGGTCTCCTTGTCTTTCACAACCGAGAAGATGTAGCCATAGACTTTCGTTTGATAACGCGATAAAAGCAGTTCAAAACACTCGCTGTTGCCGTTCCTGTAACCTTGTATCAGTTCATTGTCGGAAAGTTTGGAAAGCTTATTGTCCATAACTGTTGTTGTATTGATTCAAAACTGATAGTACTTCTTTCGATAGGCTGTGATATTCGTTTTCCTGACAATTGAATGAAATATGGTAGCGGGTGCGAGCCATACCAATGGCTGGTAAAATTTGCGTTTAACGGTGCAAAGATAAAAACTTTTTTTGAAAGAACAAAGCTCTACGGACAATTTGTTTTTTTAGTATGCAGCAGAGACTCTTTATTTTGTTAAAAATCAAATTTTAACATTTTGTTGATTTTGCAATATCTACAACTTATTGTTGATTAAATCTTTCCGAGATGCCTCGAAAAATTGCATGGCGAGGACTGTACGCGAGGTACACGCAACGATTTTAAGTTCGCTTGGCCTTTATGCGAGGTACGATTCATAATAAATCGTGTAGTAAAAGCGTTAATTTGGTTTAATATCTACGTTGCATGAAGAAAAATACTGTGTTTGGCAATCTCAAAGGTGATTTATTTGGAGGGCTCACGGCGGGCATTGTTGCTCTGCCGTTGGCCTTGGCTTTCGGCATACAGGCTTTTGGTGGTATCGATTCGCCCAATGCCGCTTCAATAGGGGCTTTGGCTGGACTGGTCGGTGCCACAATGTTGGGCATGTTTGCGGCTATTTTTGGCGGCACGCCGTCGCAAATCAGTGGCCCTACTGGCCCTATGACCGTGGTTACTGCGGCTTTGGTTAGTGCTGCATGGACGTCGAGTTCGGGAAGCCTTTCATCGGTATTGATAGCCATGTCCTTGGCTGCGCTGTTCTGTGGTCTTTTCCAAATACTTTTTGGCATTATAAAACTGGGCAAGTATGTGCGCTACATTCCTTATCCCGTGCTTTCGGGTTTCATGAGCGGTATAGGAGTGATTATCATCTTGCAGCAGATATATCCGTTGTTGGGGTTAAAAGGGTCGGGGACGATGGTTGAGTTGCTTTCAGGCCTCCCTTCGGCGGTGACGGGAGGCATATCGCTAACGGCTCTTCTGCTTGGTCTCGGCACTATCCTCATCGTGGTGCTGATGCCGCTACTCACTAAGAAGGTTCCGGCCACTCTGGTGGCGCTCATCGTGATGACGGTGGTTTCGCTATTCTGTAATTTGCCCGAAAAGTTCACAATAGGCCTTATCCCGTCGGGGCTGCCTGAACCTTTTTTCATCAACGACAGTGTCTGTCTTTCCGGGGTCGACTGGCTTGCGATACTAAAAGCGGCCGTCATACCAGGGCTTACGCTTGCTGGTCTCGGCTCAATCGACACATTGCTTACCTCTGTGGTGGCTGACAATATAACCAAGACCAAGCACAATTCGAACCGCGAGCTGATAGGGCAGGGCATAGGCAATGCCATTGCGGGACTATTCTGCGGACTGCCAGGAGCTGGTGCTACGATGCGGACCGTGGTCAACGTTCGTTCCGGTGGTCGTACGCGGCTCAGTGGTGTGGTGCACGCGCTGCTGTTGCTGGCCGTGATGCTTGGTTTAGGCAGTCTGGTGAGGTATGTGCCGTTGTCGGTGCTGGCTGGCATATTGATTACCGTCGGTTGGGGTATCATTGACTTCAAGGGGTTCAAGGATTTGTTAAAGATTCCTCGTGCTGATGCGGTAGTGCTTATTGTAGTTTTCCTTGTCACGGTGTTTGTCGACTTGCTCACCGCCGTAGGCATTGGCATGGTGATAGCCTGTGTACTCTTCATGAAACGGGCCAGCGACCTTGTCGAGGGGGGCTACAGCAGTCAGGAGATGACCGATTTTGACAAAGAAAGCCCATGGGGTGACGAAGGGGGTATGCCCGACACAGTGAAGCACAGTATTTACATACAGCGTCTCAACGGTCCTATATTCTTTGGCACTATCAACAAGTTTAAGCAGGTTATGACCGATGTGCCTGCCGATGCCAAGATAGTCATAATACGTATGCGTTTGGTCAGTTTCATGGACCAGTCGGGGCTCTATGCTATGGAGACTGCTATCAAGGAAATCCAGTCGCGTGGCGCCACCGTGCTGATGACCATCATTCAACCGCAGCCCATGTATATGTTGCGACGCATGAACGTTATTCCAGCCATAGTGCCGGAAAACCACACTTTCAAAACTTTCGAGGACTGCACCGATTACCTGCGCAACTTGCTTTTGCAACCGTCAACGCCTAATGCTACTCACGATTGAGAGGATGCGTATGGATTCTTGTTGGCTGTTCTGCTTCTTTGTTGTGATATGAAAAAAACAGCTGTAGTGTGAATCTTATGCCGTTTTAGATGTTTCAGTTCTCCACTATAAACTTGCTTCTACGTTTCTTATACTCATGCAAGTTTAGGCTTACTGGCGTTTCGAGTCGGAAATTGTGTTAGAGTTTTGGTTATATGCTTTTGCAACGCATTTCCACTCACCATCAATCTTCAGCAGCAGAAGCACATCGGTAAAGTCGATAGTGCCACCCCAACCTTCTTCCAACACTCGGACTACGGCCAGAGTTTCTTCCAGTTCCAGCACGTCGATACGGGTTTTGAAAGCATCGCCAGCACCTACGGTGTCAACATTGTGATAAAACTGTTCAATACTGCCACGCTCCAACTTACCGTTTAGGAAACCAAACAGGCAGGCATCTTCAGTAAACAGTTCCTTTGCATATTCGCTGTTGCCTTCGGCAACGCTTTTCGTGAACTTGCTTGCAGCTTCTACTACTGCATTGTAGTCCTCAATCTTGCTTCTCATATTAACATTGAATTTAGATGAAAGTGGATAATGTCAATTCTAAAATTTAAGGTTTTGTTTTCTGGCTTTGACTGAATGCATGCTTTAGCCGCTTCGCCAGCCTTGAAATGGCCGACAACACACTATACTATTACGGTGATCATCCCACCGAGCAGCCTGGACTCACCAGCTGCGACGGAGATATTAGCACCAATCGTCCGTCGCGGTTTTCGGCACTGAGAATCATGCCTTGGCTCTCTACTCCTTTCAGTTTCTTCGGGGCGAAGTTGGCTATGAAGCACACCTGCTTGCCCACCAGCTCTTCGGGGTTGGGGTAGTATTTGGCTATGCCGCTCACGATGGTGCGGCCGCCCATACCGTCGTCAATCTTGAACTGCAGCAGTTTGTCGGCTTTCGGCACCTTGCTGCATTCCAGCACCGTGCCCACGCGGATATCCACCTTGCCGAAGTCGTCGAACGCCACCTCCTGCTTCACCGCTGCCGGCGACCAGGCGTTGAGCTCGTTCTCGCGCTTGGTGGCTTGCAGCTTGTCTATCTGGGCCTGTATGGTTTCGTCGGTAATCTGTTCGAAAAGCAGTTCGGGTTTGTCTATCTGATGGCCTTCCATAAGAATGTCCGTACGGCCAGCATCCTGCCACCCCAGTGCCTGTAGCTTCATGATGCGGTGCATTTTGTCGGCTGTAAAGGGTAGGAAAGGAGCACAGAGTACCGCCAGATTGGCGCATATCTGTAGCGAGAGGTTCATCACCGTCGCCGTACGCTCGGGGTCGCTCTTGATGAGTTTCCACGGTTCCGTCTCGGTGAGGTATTTGTTGCCCAGACGGGCAAGATCCATCATCTCGCCTACGGCCTCGCGGAAGCGATAGTTTTCTATTGAGCGGCCTATCAGTTCGGGATATTTGGCTATTTCGGCCACAGTCTGCCGGTCGAGGTCTGTCAGCTCGACGCATTTCGGCACCTTGCCCTCGTAGAATTTGTGGGTCAGCACCAGCGTGCGGTTCACGAAGTTGCCAAGTATTGCCACCAACTCGGAGTTGTTCTTCAGTTGAAAATCCTTCCAGGTGAAGTCATTGTCTTTCGTCTCTGGCGCGTTGGCACACAGCGTGTAGCGCAGCACGTCCTGTTTGCCTGGAAAGTCAGCAAGGTATTCGTGCAGCCACACCGCCCAGTTGCGCGAGGTGCTTATCTTGTCGCCTTCGAGGTTGAGGAACTCGTTGGCGGGCACGTTCTGCGGCAGTATGTAGCTTCCTTCGGCCTTGAGCATCGAGGGGAAGATGATGCAGTGGAACACTATGTTGTCTTTGCCGATGAAGTGCACCAGTTTCGTCTCCTTGTCCTTCCACCATTTTTCCCAGTTGTCGCCTTTGAGCTGCTTGGTGAACGAGATATATCCTATCGGTGCGTCGAACCAGACATATAAGACTTTGCCTGCTGCCTCATCGAGCGGCACTTTCACGCCCCAGTCGAGGTCACGGGTAACAGCCCTGGGTTGCAAGCCGGCATCTATCCACGACTTGCACTGGCCATAGACGTTGGTCTTCCAGTCGGTTTTGTGTTCCTCCAAGATCCATTTTTTGAGCCAATCTTCATCCTTGTCGAGTGGCAGGAACCAGTGTTTGGTCTCCTTTAGCACGGGCGGGTTGCCGCTGAGCGTGCTTTTGGGATTGATGAGGTCGGTGGCGTTGAGTGAGGTGCCGCAGGCTTCGCACTGGTCGCCATAGGCGTGTTCGTTGCCGCAGTGAGGACAAGTACCCGTGATGTAGCGGTCGGCGAGGAACTGCCTTGCTTCTTCGTCGTAGTACTGCTGCGTGGTTTTCTCTATGAACTTGCCCTCATTGTAGAGTTTCGTGAAAAACTCCGCCGCCGTCTCGTGATGCTCTTTCGACGATGTACGCGAGTAGATGTCGAACGAGATGCCCAGTTCAGCAAACGACTTCTTTATTATCTCGTGGTAGCGGTCGACGATATCCTGCGGTGTGCAGCCCTCCTTGCGGGCTTTGATTGTGATTGGTACCCCGTGTTCGTCGCTGCCGCCGATGAAGAGGACATCTTCGCCCATCGAGCGCAGATATCTGGCATAGATGTCGGCCGGGACATAGACACCGGCCAGATGACCGATATGTACTGGCCCGTTGGCGTAGGGTAGTGCCGAGGTGATGGTGTGTCGTTTGTATTGTTGGTTGGTGTAGGTCATCAGGAATAGAGGGTTGAAAATGTAAAATGTGAGGAATGAATAGACAAGACTGTTGTTGGCCGCAGACCGTCAAATTACACCGACTTCTTGCCAGTGGTGGTGCGTTTGGTGGTGGCTTTGGGTTTGGCGGTTGCTTTGGGTGCAGACTTCGCGGCAGTGGGTTTCTTTGTTTTGGGTTCGGCTTTTGGCTTTTCGACCTTTACCTCGTCCACTGCTTGATGCCCGCTTTCGGCTGTCTGCTCCTTTTCCTCCTCAGTCGGGGTGAGTTTCTCGGCATGAAGCAGTATGTTGTACCAATGCAGCACCTTCTTCACGTCTGATGCGTGCACGCGCTCGGTGTCGTAGTTGGGTAGCACCTGTGCGAAATAGTCGAACAGCTCTTTGTTATCGGCTTTCTTCGGGTCGAACGCCAAGGGTTTGGCTTCCTCTTTCTTGTAGACGGTTGCAAACACATCTTCCAGCGGAGCCTCGCCGTCGGCAGTATATATGCGTATTTCGCCCAGCGAACTGATGCGTTCGTTGCGGAACACTGGGAATTTGGCTCCAGTCACAAGGTTTTTCACTATCGCACCGTTCTTGGTTTGCGAGATTACTTCGCTCAAATCGGGTTTTCCAGAGATAACAAGAATGTTGTTAAGTTCCATTTTGGTTGGATTTTGATGTTATTATCTTTATTATAGCCATCGGACAGGCACGATTCGTCCGACTTGTCCGACTGATTATAATAAACGCCAAACATAAGCTTTTATTATATTTCGCATCTTTCTACCATGTCGTGGATGTCGACAAGGCATGCGCCTGCTCCATTTGCTATTTCATAATAGAGTTTGAACAGTTCGGCAATGTATTCAGGAGTTGAGGCTCTTTGGTTTTCATTGAAAGGTGATTGTTTATTTTCCCCAGCTATACGCTCTCTCCTTGATTTCCGAATTCTCAAGTCGCCGACGCGTGTTCTCGTCAAACACTGTCAGTGCTTTCAGGTCAGCCGCCGGAAGTTGGTATTTATTGGGGTTGCGGCAGGCATCTGTTGCTGGCAGGATATAGTATTGGTACAACCCGTCGTATTCGCCGCGATACACCCAGTAGGGCATATAGGCGCAAGACTGTTTTAATCCATCTTTGGTGTCGCGCCTGAGATTCAGTTCCACCATAATGCCGCCATCTGTGTTTATGTCGCGCTGGTTCGATACCAGATTGCCCATCGAATAGACCACTATTTGTGGCGTGATGTCGTTGTCGGGGAGTGCATCCGTTGTGGCGTTCTGCACCACGTGCGGGTGTCCGCCAATCACGATGTCGGCTCCATTTTCCAACAGCAGTCTTGCCAGCACCTCCTGTTCGCTGTTGGCTTTTGTTTGGTACTCTTCACCCCAGTGTATCAATGCAATGGTATATTCTGCGCCCAGCTCTTTCGCCTTGACGAGGTCGGCTTTCATCTGTATCGTGTCTATCATGTTCACCACCAGCGGCTCCGGTACAGGAAGGCCGTTAGTGCCGTAGGTGTAAGTCACCAGACCAAGCTTGAAGCCTTTGCGTTCAATAATCATCGGGTGGTTTTTCTCCCACTCATCGTGGCTGCGGTAGGTTCCCAGATGCGGGACATCCAGTGAGTCGAAAACTTTCAGCGTCCGCAGGAATCCTTTCTTTCCGCCGTCCATACAGTGGTTGTTTACCGTGGTGAATATATCGAATCCGGCGTTGCATGCATCCACAAGCACCTGATCTGGCGAGCTGAATTGGGGATAGCCTTTATAAGGCGGGCCGGCAAGGGTGAGCTCGAAATTGGCTATAGCAAGGTCGGCACTCTGCAGATAGGGGGAAATAAATTGGAAGCAGGGCGAGTAGTCATACTTGCCGGTTTCGGTCAAAGCCGCCTTTATCTGGCCTCCATGACCCATCAAATCCCCGGCGAAGATTATCTTCAAGCTGTCTTGCGCCTGCAAGCCTGATGCCGTGATTGCAAGCAAAAGTGACAGGCAAAATTTTTTTAGGCAATTCATCGTTATTGAGATTACTTTTCAAAGATAACGCACATATTTATAATATATTGCGACAGTATAAAAATTGAATTGACTGCATGTATTAAAAAAAAATCGCTAATTTTGCTTTCATACTTAAAAGCAACCGAACCGTTGAAATGCGATATCTATCAGCTGCACAGTATTTTAAATTGCTTTTTGGTTGGAGAGTGCAGAAGCTTTCTATCGATGGCGGATTCACATGCCCGAACCGCGATGGCACGAAAGGCACCGATGGATGTGCTTTTTGCAATAATGAGGCTTTCAATCCGTCGTATTGCCGAAAAGTTGGAAGTATTACCGAACAGATTGACGAGGGCATCAGGTTTCACAGGTGGCGTTACCGTAAGACATCCTGTTATCTCGCATACTTTCAAACGTACAGCAACACATACGCTTCACTCGATATTTTGAGGCAGCGTTATGAGGAGGCGCTCTCTCATCCACTTGTTTCGGGATTGGTAATCGGCACCCGCCCCGATTGTGTTGATGAAGAAAAGTTGGACTATATAGCCTCGTTGAAGGACAGAACATCGTTTGTAAGCGTGGAGTACGGAGTAGAAAGCTGTTTCGACCGCACGTTGCACACCGTGGGGCGCGGCCACGATTTCGCGACCGCACGAAATGCAATTGAGGCCACTGCATCAAGGGGGCTTCACTGTGGAGCTCATTTCATACTTGGTTTGCCTGGCGAAAGCCGTAGCGAAATGGTGGCTTATGCTGATACAATCAACACATTGCCACTTAATGCGGTGAAATTTCACCAGTTGCAGTTTCTTGTTGGCACCAGGCTTGCCGACTTGGCACGGCGGTCTCCCGACAATGTGGGAACATCCTTTTGTCTTGACGAGTACATTGCCCTTGTATGCGACATTGTTGAGCGTTTGCGTCCCGATATTGCCATAGAGCGTTTTGCGGGCGAGGTTCCCCCACGCTACCAGGCGTTTCCTGACCGTGCATGGCATCGTGCCGACGGACGACTTGTACGCAATGAAGAGATAGGCGCTCTTGTCGAGAGCGAGCTTGTGCGGCGCGAATCCTGTCAGGGCATAAAATACGGTCGGGAGTGATTGTCCCGACCGTATCTTTCAGTGTAGTGTGTGCGGTTTTGTTGGTCGCAACGGGGAGGGTTACCTCACGATATCGATTTCGTCAATCAGGTTCTGTGCGCCTGCATACTTGTCGATGACCCATAGCATGTAGCGTGAATCGAGGCAGATGCAGCGTTGCAGGTTCTCTTCAAAGTCGATGTCGCCGCTCATGGCTTCGCCGTTGCCGTCGAAAGCCAAACCGATAAGGTTGCCGTTTGCATCGATCACAGGCGAGCCTGAGTTGCCGCCCGTAATGTCGTTGTTGGTGATGAAACAGGCGGGCAGTTGACCCTTGCTGTTGGTGTAGTTGCCGAAATCCTGTGCATAGTAGAGAGTTTTAAGGCGTGTGGGGACTTCAAATTCACCGCCTTTCGGTCCTTCTTTCTGAATCACGCCGTCGAGGGTAGTGTAGTGGTTATAACTGACGGCGTCTTTCGGGCTGTAGGCCATCACGTTGCCGTAGGTGAAACGTATTGACGAGTTGGCATCGGGCGCGAGCAGCGTTTTGCCCTCATTGATACGCAGTATGCCGTCGACAAAATCGCGTATGCCGCGTGTGAGGCCCTCTCTCGACGCTTGTGGAGTCATGGAGTACACCTCGCGATACTTGTTGTAGGTCTCCATCGCTGCCACGAAAATTGGATCCTTGTCAAGAGTCTTGCGGTTAGGCTTGTCAAGGAATTTGTTGAAGGCCTCTTCGTTTGCGAAGATACTTTTTTTGAAAAGTTCGTGGGTGTATTTTTCGAAGTCGCTTTTGTATTTTTTGTTGGCCAGTTTGAGAAAGTCGGGACAGTAGCGATGCTCCATGTTCGAGAAAACGTATTTCGTCATCGCTGCGAATAGTTTCATTTCGGTTGCCTGATTGTAGTCCTTGTAGAATTCGGAGGCCTCTTTGCGCAAGGTTGCCATAGCTTCATCGCGGGTGTAGCGATCTTCGATGTCGAGAACTTGCTGTAGCCCCAGACCCATATTGACCGCCTGCCAGAGTATTTCCGGACCTTCGAGCAGACCCTCGTCAAGATACATCATGGCAGCTCGGTAGGGGCGGCGCTCCTTGTAGCCCTCGCTTATTAGCTGAAGAGCCTGCTGGTATTTTGGCAGTTGCCCTTGGGCCCACTTCGAGTAGTCTTGTTCGGTTTGGCGTTTCACTCCCATAGTGTTAAGTTGCTTGAGAGCCTTGTTCTGCTCGTCGCTGTATTTCCAATAGTTGGAGCAGGACGCGTATTTTGATGCATACTGTATGCGTGTTTGCTGGCTGGCGGCCATCTCTTCGCGCAGGATGTTGATTTTCACGGTACGGATTTCGTAGCGCAACTTGTTTGTAATCTCCATAGTTTCCTCAAGGCCGTAGGAGGTGAGGAAACGGTCGGTGGTGCCTGGGAATCCCATAACCATTGAGAAGTCGCCATCGTTCAGTTCTCTGGCACTTACCGGAAGGTGGTGTTTGGGTTTTAGGGGTATGTTGTTTTTGCTGTATTCGGCAGGGGTTCCGTCGGGAGCGGTGTAGATGCGGAATAGTGAGAAGTCGCAGGTGTGGCGAGGCCAGGACCAGTTGTCGGTGTCGCCGCCGAATTTGCCCATGGACGACGGAGGTGCGCCAACGAGACGTACATCCTTATAGATTTTGTGAACAAAAAGGAAGTATTGGTTGCCGTTGAACATTTCTTTCACAGTGGCTTCGCAGCCGGGGTTTTCGTTCTTGGCCTTTTCTGCCAGTTCTTTCGACAGGCGTGCAACAGCCTTGGCGCGGTCGCCTTCGCTCATATCGTCTGAGAGAGCGGTGAGTATCTGGCTTGTGACATCGTCCATACGCACAAGAATCGATGCTGTGAGTCCCGGATTGGGAAGTTCTTCCGCTTTGGTGTAGGCCCAGAAACCGTCGCGCAGGTAGTCGTGCTGCACGGATGAATGTTCTTGGAGTTTGCCATAGCCGCAGTGGTGGTTGGTTGAAACGAGCCCTTGGTCGGAGATTATCTCGCCGGTGCAAAAGTGCCAGAATGGGTGTCCGTCGTTGCCGAGGCCCACAATCGCATCTTTGAGGCAGCTTTTGTTTACACTGTAGACATCTTCGGGAGAGAGTTTGAAACCGGCTTTCTGCATGTCGGCATAGCTTTTGCCAACAAGAGAGAGTAGCCACATGCCTTCGTCGGCATAGATTTTAGGCATTGCACAAACAAATGCCAAAATTGCTGTGAGAAAAACTTTTTTCATTTTTGAAACAATTATTTGTTATTTAGTTAATTAGTTTTAAACCAGGAGAATATATCCTTGTAGGTGATTTTTTTTCCGTAGAGCAAGATGCCGCGTTTGTAGATGTGGCCGGCCACCCATGTGTTGAGCGGCACAAAGAGCAATAGGATGCCTATCGACACCGCTGCTTGCCAGACTGGCACCCCAAACGGGATGCGGATCATCATTGCTACGGGCGAGGTGAATGGAATCATCGACAGCCACACGGAAAGCGAGCCAGAAGGCTCGTTGATTATCGCTGGCATCATTATCATTACCAACATAAGTGGGATTGTGATAGGCAGCGAGAATTGTTGTGCATTTGTATCGCTATCGACAAGGGCACCAACGCCGGCATAGAGTGTTGCATAGAAGAAATACCCAAGCACAAAATAGACAAGGAACATCGCGATAATCAACGGAAAATCGATGGCAGTCAAGCCTTGAACCATCTCCGTCACCACGGGAGCTTCGTTCAACGCCTGCATCTGCTCAACTGCATCGGTTCCCTTGGTGGCCAACTCGGTCATGTTTTGGCGCGACTTTGCCGCCTCAAACAAATCCGGGTTGGCTGCCTGTATGCCAGCCAGTCCGACCATGGAAAGCGCAATCCAAAGCACAAACTGCGTCAGACCTACAAGGCCTATGCCGATGACCTTTCCCATCATCAGTTGGAAAGGTTTTACGCTCGACACGATTACTTCGATAATTCGCGATGTTTTTTCCTCTGACACACCTGTCATCACCTGGCCGCCAAACGTCAGCACTACGAAAAATATTATCAATCCCAGCACCAGACCTATAGCCATCTTCACTTCGAGGAAACCGTCTTTCCCCGTCTTTAAATCTTTGGTGTGCAGTTTGATGCGTGTGGCGTTCACTTGGTCGAACTCTTCTTGGGTTATGCCGTACACGTCCTGCAATATGATGGTACGGATGTGGCTTTGTAGTTGTTCGGACACGTTGCTTTGCAGGTTGGCGGTCGGTACATCGCCTGTGTAGTATAGGAATGCATCGCCGGGGATGGTGGTTTCACGGGCGGGTATGTAGAGAACGGCCGAAACGGAGTCCTCCTCTTCCATGCGTCGCTGAGCATAGTCGAGGCTGCCTGCCGAGCGGTAAACAATCTCTTTCGATGATTTGAAGGCTCCACCAAATAGTCCGGTGTCATCCACTACCAGAACGGTACTCTTCTCCTGTGGTTTCATGGCCATGTATATGGGTATGGCATAGAGAGCTGCAAGCAGCAATGGAACCACGATGGTGAGTATCCAGAACGACTTTTTTTTGACTCGCGAAAGGTATTCGCGACTGATAATCAAAAGTATCTTCTTCATTGGCTGACTGCTTGGATAAATATTTCGTTCATGGATGGAAGAATCTCGTGCAATTCTGTAACCTGGCCTTGCGGCATTAAGGCTGCCACAAGGTCGTTAGCCACCGCAGTTGGAGGTAGCTCTACGTCTGCCGAATATACACCGTTGACGTCAATTGAATTCTTTATGACAAAAGAATCGGACAAAGTCACGATCTCGCCGACCGTGTGTCGCAATTCGACGTGATAGAGGTTTTTACGGTATGACTGGCGGATTTCTTTCACATTGCCTTTGAGCACCACTTGGGCATGGTTGATAAGGGCTATGTCGTCGCAGATTTCTTCAACCGATGACATGTTGTGCGTCGAGAATATTACCGTGGCCCCTTCGTCGCGCAGCTTTAAGATTTCTTTTTTCAGAAGGGTGGCGTTTACGGGGTCGAATCCGCTAAACGGCTCATCGAAAATAAGCAGTTTGGGATTGTGTAGCACTGTGGTGACAAACTGCACTTTCTGCTGCATTCCTTTGGAGAGTTCTTCCACCTTGCGACTCCACCATGTGTCAATATCGAGATGTTTGAACCACCAGCGAAGCCGTTTTTCAGCCTCGTTTCGGGCAAGTCCTTTCAGTTGTGCCAGATACATTGCCTGCTCGCCAACTTTCATTTTTTTGTAGAGCCCACGCTCTTCGGGCAGGTAGCCTATCTTTTCAACGTCCGAGGGACAGATGGGGTGTCCGTCGAAAACAATGGATCCCTCGTCTGCCCATAGAATTTGGTTGATGATTCGGATTAGTGTCGATTTTCCGGCACCGTTTGGTCCGAGCAGACCGAAAATGCGTCCCCGCGACACGTCTATCGACACGTCGCGTAGTGCGCAATAATCACCGAAGCGCTTTGTAACATGTTTTGCATTAAGCATTTTCTGCTATTGTTATAACGTTGTCAAGATATTTGATGCGTCTTGGTATTACGGGTTATTTAACTAAGTCGAGCAAATCTTGTTCGGTAGCGTTGTTGAGCAGTTTGCCGGCTTTCCAGTTGGCTTCCGGGTAGGCTGCTTTCAGGTCCTCGCAGGCTTTGTGGATGGAGCTGCCGCCCGATGTGGCGAAAGGGATGATGGTTTTGCCGCTGTGGTCAAACGACTCCATGAATGTGTTGATGATTGTCGGGCAGGTGTACCACCATATCGGAAATCCGATGCATATAACATCGTAGTTTTCCGGATCAAGTTCTCCTTTTGCTATGGCAGGACGGAATGTTTTGTCCTGCATCTCTATGGTCGAGCGCGACGTTTTGTCTCTCCAGTCCAGGTCGGCGTCGGTGTAGCGCTGTTCGGGTACTATTTCCATAATGTCGGCGTTGATGGTTTCGGCCAGCCGTTCGGCAACTCTTTTGGTTGTTCCGGATGCGGAAAAGTAGGTTACCAATGTTTTCATCTCCTTCTGTGGTTCGTTTTGATTTGCCTTGTTGTTTTGGTCTTGGGTTTGGTTGCAGCTGCTTAAACCGACTATTGCTGCAATGGCCATCATAATAATCTGTTTCATTTTCGGAATGTTTCTTGTTTGCGGAGATGGCAGTGTCTCCCTAAGTCAAAATTATTTAACCACCAGTTTTTTCATGGCGTATTGCCGGTTGCCTTGCCGGATACCGTAGAGGTATACTCCTTTGTGGAGACTCTCCACGTTGAGGACTATGGAGCCGTTGCCTGAAACAGTTTGCTGCATAACCTCACGGCCTGTGATGTCGTTCAGCACCAGCTGTGCACTGCCTTCAACAGCGAAGTCTATGGTCACGTTCGACACTGCAGGGTTGGGGTAGGCGTTGGATATTTTTTCGATGCCGGCAACCTCGATGCCATTGCTGCTATAGGTCAGTGATATGTTGAATGAGAGGTCGTCTGCGTCGTTTGTCACATTGTGCAGCCTGAAGGTGAAGTTTTCGGTTTTGTTGTTAGTGGTTCCAGTCGGAATGGCGAAATGAATCGAGATGAGGGTGTTTGCACCGGCTGCAAGCGTTGCGGAATTTTCCGTACCCGGTCTGCAGCTTATACCCGCACACACTGCCGACACGCGGAAGGTATTACCGCCAGGGGCTTCGGTTATTATATCCCATTTGGTCTGGGCGTCGGAAGTGTTGGTCAGTGTCATGTCCAAAATGGCATCCTCTTCCACAGCGGAGCCGCAGCTTGATGTACTCAGCTCGAGTCCTTCACCGGGAATTGGGTTTCCGTCGTAAGTCAGCGTAAATTGTGCGTTGGCCACCATCGCTATCGCGATTAATCCAATCAATGATAATGTTTTTTTCATAATAAAAAAATTTAGTGATTTGTAAATGTTTTATTTTTTGATGTTAAAAACTTGCAGGCATTGTCGGTATCTTATAGTGACAACAGTTCGTCAACTACCCGTTTCACACCTGTACCGGCTTTCTCCTGAATTATTTTTATTGTCCGGCTTATAGGTACTGCCTTAGGGTCGACGAGCCAGCAGGGTGATGTTTGTGGCACATAGTGTATTAGGCCGGCTGCGGGATATACATTCATCGATGTGCCGATGACTACGAAGAAGTCGGCCTCTTCGCATAATTTAGCGGCTGGCTCGATGTTTGGCACTGCTTCGCCAAACCACACTATGTGCGGACGCAGCTGAGCTCCGTCGGGAGCCTTGTCGCCGAGATGGATATCCTGTTCTCCGATGTCGATTATCAGATTCTCGTTGCGGTCGCTTCGGGCTTTTGTCAGTTCGCCATGCAGGTGCAGCACGTTTGTCGACCCTGCCTGTTCGTGCAGGTTGTCGATGTTTTGGGTGATTATTCGCACGTCATACTTCTCCTCGAGCCTTACCAGTTGTCGGTGTGCCTCGTTGGGTTTGGCTTTGAACACTTCGCGACGGCGTGCATTGTAGAAGTCGAGCACAAGTTGCGGGTTGCGCAGATAGGCCTCGTGGGTGGCCACATCCTCAACGCGATAATTTTCCCATAAGCCGTCGCTGTCGCGGAAAGTCTTGATGCCGCTCTCGGCACTTATGCCGGCCCCGGTAAGGATTACTACTTTCTTCATGGCTCAGTAGATGTTTATATATTTAGAAAGTGATTTGGGAAACCTTGAATTGAGTAATTGTTACATTATGTCTATCCTCCTTTCCCAGTAGCACGCGGTTGCCACTCGCTGTGTATATATACGTCTGAGAGTGTACATATAGATTGAGAACACTGAATATCAAGAATTGGCAAAAACGTTTCATCGGCTATTGTATTCTATGTAAGTAAAAATTGAACACACACCATTCACATGCCTCATCCATAACAGTTCCACCAAATGACAAAACAACACTGTCTTGTGAAATCCAATCTAAGATATAGATTTCATTACAGCATATATCTGTCAAGACACCCACTCCATCCTTTTGTAAACGTATTAAAATTGCATCGTCGCTTCCGTCATACCACTCATATTTGTAATCGCAATTGTCCAAGAAGGAAAACGTATAGTCCGACTCGTTGTGTACATCGCAATGCACCCAGTTGCTGTCCAATACTGTAAATTTTATGGAATAATCAGGAACCGAGGTCGCCCATACGGACTTAACCGTTGGGTCATCTATACCAGGAACAGTATCACACGAGTCTGTAACATGAGGTTCATCTTCACATCCGACAACAAGCATTCCAAACAATGCAATTGCCAAAAAAAGAATCTTCGGTTTCATGATAGTACCATATTTAAGGTGAATAATATGTTTATTGCACAACAAGGGTTTTGGAATCCAGAACAATACCATTGTCCTCAAGACTTACCGTATAGTTACCTGTCGGCAGCGGAACCACGTCAATGGTCTTGATATTTATGTGACACAGCGACGGGTGCGTGCCGACAGGGGCACTGTATACCACCATTCCATAACTGTTTCTAAGCGATATTGTAGGATTGGTAACATCATCGGCAAGGGTATATTTCACAAGCACCTGATTGTAGGCTGGATTTGGAGTGATTTTTGTGATTATACCGTGCTTGACGGTAACCGTAACGGTGTCGTAACCCACGGTGTTGTCGGACGGAGAATAACCGCGTACATAATACTGCCGTGTCGTTGTTGTACTCAAAGAGATATGATCTCCAGCGCCAATCAAGATATCCTGCATATTGTACCATTCAAAGGTTGTATCTGTAGCATCCGCCTCCGCCGAAAGTTCAAAAGTTTCCCCTGCTATCACGGTCATGTCCTCGTATGCGGTGACATTGAAATAGGCGGCCTCGTCATACATGACGGTATAGTCTATGTCCCCGTCCGCGAACACGCTGTCCCCATCCACGATGCTAAAGTTCAGCGAAAACCGATGCTCCGTGCTGTCGGCCTGTGGTATGCGGTACCGAACGTAGGATGATATAAAGTATGTCTCTGCCGTATCCAGCAGGAATCCGTCGAAGGTTGCGGTTGTGTCTGTAATCACAAACACACTGTCGTTCACCTGTCTACACACCGTTATATGTCTTGTCGCCCGAGGCCAAGCGGCGAGCATGCTGGAGTCAAATTGCAAATATACGTTAGCTACATCGCTGATATGCGTTCCGCTACCGTTCGATGCGGAGTTGTAGGCAATACGCACTATACCGTCACCTCGGTTTTGCCTCATGTCAACTGCCACAACGTTGTCTCTGATGTTTTCCTGCAAAATGTTGTAGGTCTTCATCGCCACATTGTTGTTACGGGAAACAAACTCACGGATATTGTAATCCGTTTCATCTTCACCTATAATCTCACGACCTTCTTCAACACGAGCAAGAAATGCACATTGCCAGTTATTATAAAATATCTGGTTTGAGCAATAAGATAATGATGACTGATATTCATTATCGCGAATATAAAAGTCGGCATTACCACAAACGGCTTGTCTTACAGCTTCTTCCGCATTTGCTAATCCGTATCCTAATTCATAGCTCCAAAAACCATTGGCTCCATTCACATTGTATGCATATCTGTCGGTTCGTATCTTTTCAGCTGATTTTTCAATAATAGAATCCACCTCAAAACTGCTTAGCCCCGGTCTCGCCAATAACATCAGCGCCGCAATACCAGAAATATGCGGGCAAGTGGCAGACGTACCACTAAAACTATAATAATCACTCCCACTAAATCCGTAAGCTCCTTCCCTATCTATTGTATAAATAGCTAACCCTGGAGCAACAACGCCAAGTCCTGCCCCAAAACTGCTACCTGCGTTTGGTAGGCAAGGGTCATTTGCAACTGGTGGAGTATCTCCCATTCTGTTGCCACACCTATCAATTGCTCCCACTGCCACGACGTTCGGTAATGATGCTGGGTAAGAGACATATGGATAGCCTCGGTTTCCAGTTGCAGCAAATATTGGACATCCTTTCCCGTTACGACCAAGAATAAATGCGGTATTAAGTGCTCCGGTTATCTTATCACTCTCAACAAATCCCCAAGATACACTTAGAATATCTGCGCCCAAATCCTGCCATGATTTTTTTATCGCTCGAGCGATATACGATGAACAAAAGGGATTTTCTTCTCCGTTTCTTTTGTTCTTTTTTGATATTCTAATCGGAATAATGTAGCAATCAGTGGCCACACCCGCAACCCCTATATTGTTGTGGATTGCTGCGATTATTCCGGCACAACACTCCCCGTGTCCCCCATCTGACAATGGTCTCCCCGTGCCGACCCCATTGGCGGTATATCCTGACAATAACATACAATGACCGTGTTCTTTGTACAAATCAACATGGGGTTCTACACCATCGTCAATCACTGCTACCTTTATGTTTTTCTGTGGATATGCAACATATCTACTAATATACGACCATGCCTCTTCCGCTTTTATGTCTATATGCTCCACACCTCCATTGCCACCCGTATTATGCAATCCCCACTGTTGTCCATAGTACGGATCCGCAGTTGCATATCTCAATGTGCCATAGAAATCGGGAGTTGAGTATATTACACCATCCTGCCCATACAGTGAATTCGCTAAGCTCATCATAAGTCCTTCGTCATCGCACACAAGCCTATATTCGTTGTCCCCTTCGTAATAATAAGTTCTGACTCTATATTTATCCAGAATCGGCACAACGTTTTTAAGAAAAAATGATGTATCTGTAAACTGGATAAAAATCTCATTTCTTAACCAAATATATTCACTGTCAACCCCATCCAGTAATTTGGAATATGAATAGAACGAGATATCGTAAGGATCGACATTGACTGCATGTAGCAATGAATCCATATTTACATTTGGAAGGTTGACACTATTAATCATATATATTGTCATCTTCGTCATCATATAATACCTCATCGTTTGGCGCTTTGAAGTTGCTTTCAAGAGCATGTGCTATATAGACAAGATGTGAAGTATCAGCAACTATTATATTCATTGAGGTAGAGTCGTCTGTCCACCAATGCTGTTTTTCTCCTGCATAATAGTAACCTCTTGCATTTTGTGCGGAGATATTTCCAGCAATTGTTATTAATATAACAAAGGTTATTATTGATATCAATGTTATATGTTTCATGTTTTTATATTTTTTCAATGTTTTCCAACTTATATACGGCTGGAGGTTTTGTTGAGTCAATATAGAAATATTCAAATTCAGGGGCAACATGTATCATTGTGGCTTTGATGTTAATCGTATCGTAACTTCTGAATTCGGATGGTATATGTCCTGTTATGCAAGTCTCGTATGAGAGGTATTCCCCCTCCCGCAGTTCGTATAAATATGCTTTTACGGTATGACCATACAATTTAAACCGCTTTGACTTCTGAAGTATCACAAACTTGCCAGAGACATCCATCGGAGGATACATCGAACGCTCTTTCTCACAGCTGGAAAACGCCAGTAGACTCATAAAAACTATTGACGTTAGACATATTTTTCTGTACATGTTTTTATTCTTTGTCTTTATTGTCTTCTTAAAGTAGGCTCTAAAATTCGCTTATTTTTGTCTGCTGGCCATGACGGAGAGCCTGCTTCAACCGCTCCGCCAGGCTTTTTCGCTATTTGCAAAGTGTACAGAGGTGCAGCATTGTTTTGCAAACCTCGTCTTGGGGAGTTATTTTGGACAATTCTACAAAATTTACCTCGCATTATGTTGGGTTAGATTAATCTTTCAGTTACCTTATTCCGTTTCTTACGAAATAGCATCTGTTTGCCTGTGGCACTGTACTTGGTCAAAAATGTTGTTGTTTCTATAAAGTATACCGCTGAATTATGATTATATTGTTGATTATTCGACATTTAATTTTTGAAGGATACCCTTAATAAATAATACAATCATTGCACCACAAGGGTTTTGGAATCCAGAACAATACCATTGTCCTCAAGACTTACCGTATAGTTACCTGTCGGCAGCGGAACCACGTCGATGGTCTTGATATTTATGTGACACAGCGACGGGTGCGTACATAAAACATCACGCGGTTTCCACTTTCCGTGTAAATATATGCCTGACAGTGCACATATTAGATTGAGAACAATGAATATCAGGAATAAGTAAAAACGTTTCATTAACTATTGTACTTTATGTATGTAAATAAATATCATACCCCCCAATCGTCTTTTTTATGCAACTCCGTTCCTGCAAATGCCACAAGAATGCTGTCCTTCGGTATTTTGATGATAATAGATTTCTCCCACTATTTTTGCGTCACGGTGAACACTGTGCGGCGGTTTTGTGCGCGACCCTCCTCGGTGTTGTTGTCGGCTATCGGTTTGGTTTCGCCATACCCTTTATATTGCAACCTGCTTGCCGCCACGCCGTGTTTCACAAGGTAGTCATACACTGCCTTGGCACGGTTTTCTGACAGTTTCTGGTTTGCCACATCCGACCCCACGTTGTCCGTATGGCCTTCGAGCAGAACGCGCATATTCGGGTTTTCATTCATTAGTGCAATTAGTTTGTCGAGTTCCACGGTCGATTCTTCTTTCAAATCCCATTTGGCCATCTCGAAAAACACATTGTTCAGTGTGACGCTGGAACCAACCTCAATTGGTTCCAGCGGAACCTCCAAAGTGAAGGGGTTGTCGATTGATGCTGCGGTCATCTCAAAGTTCTTCGAGTAGAAAAGGTATCCCTCCTTGGAAACCGATAGCGCGTAGTGGTGCAAACCTGGCAGGGTGAGTAGGAAACTGCCGTCAACAGGGTCGGAGGTGGCACTCACAACGTCACTTTTGGTCGTAAGGTCTGATATGGCAAAATCTGCCGACAAACGTTGTTTTGTTTTCTTGTCATAGACGATGCCCTGTATATATGTTGTAGCTTGTGGACGCACTTCCTCGGGCAACTCAAACATATACAAGTCTTCGCGGCCGTAGCCCCCCGGTTGGTCTGACGAGTATATGGCTGTGCGACCGTCGGCACTCACTATCATGTTCGACTCGTCGCCCTCGGTGTTGATTGGGTAGCCCACGTTGACGGGTTCGCTCCATGTGCCGTCGTCCTGCAGTTTGCTCATAAAGAGGTCAAAGCCTCCCATACCGATGTGCCCTTTACTGGCAAAATAGAGGGTGTGGTCGTCAAAATGTATGAATGGCGACATTTCGTCGTCGGGAGTGTTTATCGGAGCGCCGAGGTTTATGGGGTCAGTCCATTCTCCGTTCACCATTTCGCTTTTCCATATATCCATACCACCCAAACCTCCTTTGCGGTTGCACACGAAATAGAGGGTTTTTCCGTCGACCGAGAAAGTGGGCTGTGCCTCCCAGGCCGCTGTATTCACGGGCATTCCCAAATTTTGTGGCTTTGACCATTGAGTGCCTTCGCGGTGGCAGATGTAGAGGTCGCATCTTCCGGCGCCGTCCTTGCGGTTGCAGCCTGTGAAAATCATCATACGCCCGTCTTGCGAGATGCACTGGGCTCCTTCGTTGTCGTAGGTGTTTACCGGCTCCGACATTCGCACGGCCTTGCCCCATTCACCGTTTTTTTTCACGCTAACGTAGAAGTCCTCTTCCATCGGTGAATTTGCGGTTGTTTTCCCTGTGCGTGGAAAACGGCGTGTGAAGACGAGTGTCTGGCCGTCGGCGGTGAGTGCCGGCAGGTATTCGTCGTTAGGCGTGTTCACTGCTGCACCCATGTTTTGTGGGTTGAATGGCACGGGATTGGCGTATGCATGTTGGCGGAACGCCACGGTCTTCATCTTTTTCTCTACCTCGGCGTGTTTGTCGGGATTTTTCTTGTCGAGGGCCAAAAACTGTGTGTAGGCTTCAACAGCGGCTGCATAGTGCTGCTGACGAAGTTCCAGTTCGCCTATGCGTAACCATGCCATAGTGTAGAATGTCGGGTTGGCTTGCACTGCGGCGCGGTAATAGACGCAAGCCATGGAATCGCGATGGGCATCCTCGAACATCTCGCCTAGCATTATATTTGGCTCGGCAAATTTAGGGTCTGCCTTTGCCGCCTGCTTGAAATGGTTTTCGGCACAGGGCCGGTCGGAGCGGTCCATGCATTGCTTACCTTTCTCGTAAAGCCCAACAGCCTTTCTGTTAGATGAAGTGTAGGGTTGCTTTTGGGCGAAGGTGGCCGTTATCGAAATCAGAGCTGCTGTGAGAAAAAAGAGAAAAGGTTTCGTGTTGTTCATTCTTCAGGTGGTTAAAAAAAGCGGAGACATGGCAGTGTCCTGTCCGTGTCTCCGCTTTTGGACAAGGTTATTTTCCGTTTACCAGGCGGAATGTGTCGCTTGCTATCACATATTCTTCGTCGGTGGTGACGACAATAGTCGTGACTTTCGAGTCGGGTGTAGAGATAACGCCGTCGGTGCCGGCGGTTTCGTCATTGAGCTTCATGTCTACCTTGATGCCGAGGCATTCCATGTTTTCCAGAATCGGGTGGCGCATAAACCATGCGTTTTCGCCGATACCGCCAGTGAACAGCAGTATGTCGCAGCCGCCCATCTCGGCCATATAGCCTCCGATATATTTCTTCACTCGCGTGGCGAACATGTCGAAGGCATAGGTGCAGCGTTCGTCGCCGGCATCGCGTCCGGCACGTATGTCGCGCATATCCTGTTTGCCGCCGCTGATACCCACCAAACCGCATTGTTTGTTGAGCATTTTGACAATGTCTTTCCAAGTCTTGCCCTCGGCCATCTCTTTTTCGAAAAGGAATTGCAATGCGCCTGGATCCACATCGCCAGGACGCGAACCCATGATAAGGCCTTCGAGTGGTGTCATACCCATTGAGGTGTCGACCGATTTGCCGTGGTCAATCGCGGCTATAGAGGCACCGCTTCCGAGGTGACAACTGATGATTTTCAGCTCTTTCCAGTCTTTGCCTACCATCTTGGCGGCTTTTTCGGCCACAAATTTGTGGCTGGTGCCGTGGAATCCGTAGCGGCGGATGCCATATTTCTTATAGTAGTCGTAGGGCAGGCCGTAGAGGAAGGCCTTGGGCGGCAGAGTGCTGTGGAACGCGGTGTCGAACACGACAGCCTGCGGCACGTTGGGCAGCACCTCTTTCATGGCATAGATGCCCGCCAGATTGCCGGGTGTATGCAGTGGCGCAAGGTCCGTCAGCGACTTTATTTTCTCTATCACCTCATCGTTTACCAGACAGCTGTCCTTGAAAAGTTCGCCACCATGAGCCACGCGGTTTCCTACGGCTCCTATTTCGTTTATATCCTTTATAACTCCGATTTTTGCATCAAGCAGTGCATTGAGCACCAGCTTTATGCCGGCAGTGTGGTCGGGAATGGGCAGTTGTTCGTAGTGCTTTTCGCCATTGTATTTGTGGGTAAACTCACCCATTTCAAGACCGATACGCTCAAGCAAACCCTTGGCCATAACGTTGGCGTTGTTGGCCATATCGATAAGTTGATACTTGATTGAGGAACTTCCGCAATTTAAGACTAAAATTTTCATTTGTGTTTATGATTTTGATTAACAATTACTTTTGGCAATATAATGAAGATGGTGCTGCCAATTGCAAGCATTCAAAGATACTCATTATTTTGGAAAGCATAAATATATAAGCCCCATTTTTACTCCCGATGGAGCTTAAAAAACAAAATGTGGGAATACGAGAGAAGGAGTCTGATGCAGGTGAGCGATGGCTCAGTAGGTTGAGCCAACCACGAGTTTACATGTATTTGCGCCGGAAGCCGTGTGCACCTTCATCAGATAGATGCCTTTACGCAAGGATGGATGTGCTGATGGTGACCATGTGCTTAAAAGCCATTTAAAGTTCAATTGAATATTGTTAAGGAGAAGCATTATAAAGGGGGGGGCGCAATATGGCAATGGCTGACGCAGCGAGGAATTCCAAGTTCACTACAAGCCTGTGGAGGTTTTATCGCTGCAAAGATAACATAACCTTTTAAAAACAAATGCAACAGGTAATTATATACCTCCAGCACAAGTTAGATTTCAAAAGGTGTGGAATTTTCGAAAATGAAGCCCGAAGTGAGTCCGCAAGAACGCGAAATTGCAAAAATGTTTGGGATTTTGTGTAATTTTGCAGTTTAATTCAAAACACACACTTATTATATGAATATACTGCTGTTAGGATCGGGCGGACGCGAACATGCTATAGCATATAAGATTTCGCAGAGTCCACGATGCTCGCGTCTTTTTATAGCTCCAGGCAATGCAGGAACAAGTGAATGCGGCACCAATGTTGCTCTCGACATTATGGATTTCCAGAGTGTTGCCGACTTTGTCAAGTCGAACGATGTGCGTATGGTGGTTGTGGGACCGGAGGCTCCGCTTGTGGCGGGTATTGCCGATTTCTTTGCGTCCGACGAGTCATTGGCGAAAGTACCCGTTATCGGACCTTCTCGTCAGGGTGCCATGTTGGAGGGCAGTAAGGACTATGCAAAGGATTTTATGTCGCGCCACGCAATACCGACGGCTCGCTATAAGTCATTCGATAAATCGACCATCGTCGATGGCATCAGCTTTCTGCGTGAGCTGAAAGCTCCGTATGTTCTGAAAGCCGACGGTTTGGCGGCAGGCAAGGGTGTTGTGATTTTGCCTACCATAGAGGAGGCCGAAAAGGAGTTGGTTGAAATGCTCGACGGCGCCAAGTTCGGGCAGGCTTCGGCCAGGGTGGTTATAGAGCAGTATCTTGAAGGCATTGAGTTGTCGGTTTTCGTACTCACCGACGGCAAGCATTACAAGATTTTGCCAAGTGCCAAGGACTATAAACGCATCGGCGACGGCGACACCGGTCTCAACACCGGCGGCATGGGTTCGGTAAGTCCTGTGCCTTTTGCCGACAGGGAATTTATGGCAAAAGTCGAAACCCGCATTGTGCAGCCCACAATCAAAGGTCTTGTTGAGGAGTCGATAAACTATAAGGGATTTATTTTCATTGGACTTATGAACTGTAGCGGTGACCCGTATGTTATAGAATATAACGTCCGCATGGGCGATCCGGAGACGCAGAGCGTATTCCCGCGCATAAAAAGTGACGTGGTCGAGCTGTTCGAAGCGGTGGGAGACGGCACACTTAACCGAATGACGCTCGATGTCAATCCGCGTACGGCTGCAAGTGTCGTTTTGGTGGCTGGCGGTTATCCAGAAAAATACCGAAAAGGCGATTCTATCGTCGGAATTGAAAGTGTGAGCGACGCGATGGTTTTCCATGCAGGCACAGCAAGGTCAGATGACCATATTGTTACCAATGGCGGACGTGTGCTCGCTGTCACGGCCATCGACGACACTCTCCCCGTTGCTCTGTTGAAGGCATATCAGGAGGCCTCGAAAATCGAATTCGACGGTAAATATAACCGCAAGGACATTGGACAGGATCTCTTGAATTTGTAAAAATGAGGGCATCATAACTATTCAGCGGGTTTGACAGGTGTAGATCCATTCTACGGCAAATCACTCTGTAAAAACATATTGTAAAACGGTAATAGAATTCACTGTCAGTGCATCCGAAACAACTTGTTTATCTTGCCAAATGGTTTGTAGGGGCACGCTTCTTTGGGAGGAAACGACCGTTGCAGACTGTCCTTTTCATTACTGATGCCTGCTCGCTGTCGTGTCGGCATTGTGCTATATACAACCATCGCAATCCTGTGATGAAACCCATGGTCCAGATAGGCGAGGAGTTGCGCTACAGTTATGGAATCGGCAGCCGATTTGTGGATTTTGAGGGCGGTGAACCAATGTTGTGGCACGAGGACGGCAAAAACATCAACGACCTTATTGACTTGGCTAAATCTATTGGTTTCTATTCTTGCACTGTAACCACCAATGGCCAGCAGCCGTTGAAAGGATTAAAAGCTGACAGCATCTGGGTGAGTATTGACGGATTGGGAGCCGTGCATGATGACATTCGTGGAGACGGGGCTTTTGCGCGTCTCGAGCGCAACATCGCCGACTGCGGCCTCGAATCTGTCAGCGTCAATATGACCATCAATAACCGTAACTACAAGCATGTTGAGGAGGTTGTGGACTATGTTGGCAACAATCCGCATTTGCAACAGGTGTCCTTTAGCTTCCACACCCCGTATCAGGGTACAGAAACCCTCTTTCTCGACTGGTCGTTGCGTGCTGATGTCGCAGACCGTCTCATTCGGTTGAAAAGACGTGGTCTACCAATAATGAACAGCATATCAGGCTTGAAGAAACTACGTGACAACAAGTTCAAGAAACATTGTTGGGTCTCGAATTTCATTCTGCACGACGGAACCCGTTTCGCCGAATGCACTGGCAGGACAGCCGGAGTCTGCGACTGTTGTGGGTTTGGTATGGCAGGCGAAATGAGCAGTGTGTTTGCTTTCAAACCCGACACGCTGCTTGCCGGAATGAAGTTGAGGGTGCGATGAGCCACTGCAATAAAGTGCATAGATTAATCATATTAGTGAACATATTAAGCGTAACATGATTGGCTGGTTAAAGAGTCTGTTAGCAAGAAAAAACTTAAACCTAACCGAAGAGGAGCAGGCAATGAAATACTTGATAGTGGGACTGGGCAACGTAGGTGCCGAATACGAGGGAACGCGCCACAATAGTGGTTTTATGGTAGTAGACGCTTTGGCAAAAAATGCAGGTCTGAACTGGACTCTATCACGATTTGCCATGACCACTGAAATGAAACTGCGGGGCAAGCAGCTGCTGCTTGTAAAACCCACCACATTCATGAATCTCAGTGGTAAGGCCCTACGCTACTGGATGAACGAAACAAAGACCCCGCTGGAAAATATCCTTGTTGTGGTTGACGACATAGCTCTACCGTTGGGCGAAATGCGTATGAAAAAACAGGGCGGTGCCGGCGGACACAACGGTCTGGCCAGCATTGAGCAACTGTTGGGTACCAACGCCTATTGTCGTCTTCGCGTTGGCATAGGCGACAGATTTTCCAGAGGCCGTCAAATTGACTATGTGCTTGGTCGGTTCGAACCGGATGAGTTAGCCATTCTCGAACCAAAAATTGATGAGGCTGTCGAAATAGTCAGGGCTTTTGTCCTGCAAGGAGCCGACCGGGCAATGAATATGTTTAACCACAAAGGGACAGGCCGCCAGTCGGCCGATAAAAGGTCGGAATAGAATATGCGTAGTTTAGCGATAGATGTCGGCAACACGAGAACTAAAGTGGCCGTTTTTGAGGACAGCGTGCTGAAAAGTTGCATGATTTGTTCCGATGGGCGTTTGCCCAAGGCTGACTATGCCATAGCATCACTCACAGGCGACCGTCCAGAATGGCTTCCGTCCGATTGTCTTGAACTGAGCGCCAATCTGAAACTGCCAGTAAAAATTAACTATTCAACCCCTTCTACACTTGGTCCCGACCGAATTGCCGCTGCCTCGGCAGCATGGCTCTCGTGTCGCCGTCATGTCATGATTGTCGATGCCGGCACATGCATCACCGTGGATTTTGTCGACAGCGATGGATCATATCGTGGTGGGGCGATAATGCCAGGCTTGGATATGAAATTTCGTGCCCTGCATAATTTTACAGCACGTTTGCCGTTATTGAATATTGGTGACGCTGTGAGCGATGCGACCCCTATGGGCGACAGCACCCGCAACTCCATACTGTCGGGTGTCTTGTGTGCCACCCGTTTCGCTCTTAAGGGCTATGAGCAATGTTTGTCGGAACTTATTGGTGAAAGAGTGCAAGTTGTGATAACCGGCGGCAATGCGGATCTTTTGTCTGACGACTGGCTCATACAGCCTCACCTTGTGATGTATGGAATGAACGAGATTTTGATGATGAATATTGCATGAATGAGCGGCATACTATGGTCTGGGCTTGTCGCATACAATAAAAGCACAAAGAAAAGAATTTTGAATCAAATGAATAGACTGTTGTTCGTGCTATGTCTTTGCCTGCTTCTCTGCGGGATGAACGTGAATGCACAAAACGGTGTAAATTCCCCTTACTCACAGTTCGGGATGGGTGTCTCGGATATGCCATACAACTCGCCCCTTGCCATTGGCAACGGTGCGTTTTTGGCAACAGCCAGCCACAATATCGTTAATGTGTTCAACCCCGCCACTTATGGTCGCATTGTGAGTCGCAGCTTTGTGTTTGATGTTGGTTTGGGTGTACAGATGAACTGGTTGCGTGAAGGCTCCAACAAGGAGTTCGATGCCGACGGCTTTCTGTCGCACATATCCATAGCTTTTCCCTTCTGCAAATGGTGGAAAACCGCATTTTCTGTACAACCCTTTTCAAAAGTTGAGTACGACTTCACTCTTCCTTCGACCGACACGCTTACCTATGGTAAGATGAACACCGTGTATAGTGGCGAGGGGGGGGTGAACCGTTTCACGTGGGGACACGCCTTCAACATAGGTGAACGCGTAGCCGTGGGTTTCAACCTTCACCTGCTCTATGGCAATCTGTCGCACTATATCACCTACGACTTCCTGGCTAACGACACAAGTATGTACATTGACAACCAAAGCCAGAAAAATACCAGGGTTCTGAATTTCGGGACAGACATAGGCATCTACTACAATCAGCCTATCGGCGAGAAGTACACCTTGTCGCTCGGCGCAACCATGCGTCCAGCCATACGCCAATCGGCCAAAGAAAGCGCATATAAGTACACTATGGCTAATTCGGGCTCGCGCGAGGTGGTGTATCCGCGTGATGGGGGTTCGGGCGAATACCGTAGCCATATATCAGAGTCGTGGAGCGCTGGTCTGGGTGTCAGTTTTTGCCGCAATGACCGCTGGCTTATTTCCTTTGACTGGCAATGGGCGGCATGGAACGGTCTGAAGATTGAAGACGGTGCAGACTACCCTATTTTAAGCGAAAGCGCGGTCGAATATCGTCCATATAACCGATTGGCACTGGGATTTGCCTGGACTGGCAATTCACAAGGCACATACTATTGGGAGCGTGTGGGCTACAGCCTTGGTCTGCACTCCGAAATAAACAAATTCAATACAGCCGTCGCAGGAATCGATGAATACGGTTTGGGGGTTGGTGTAATGCTGCCAATGCGTAAAGGCCGGTCGGCAATTCACCTCGCAGCTGGATACAGCTGGTACGGCAGCAACGATTTTCTTGTACACGACTGCTTCACCGTTGGCATCTCGTTCGGCAGCTGCGAAAACTGGTTCGCGAAAAGAAAATACAATTAATCGTCCTGACCAATAAACGATTAAGTAAAATACAAGCAATTTTAAGTTTAATCGAAATACTAAATCATAGAAAAAAATTACTGCTATGAAAACTCCGAGACTTATACTTACGGCTATTCTGCTGACCTCGATTGGCATAAGCTCCAGTGCCCAGAATTGGGGATGCACTGACGAGGAGCGCGAATCCATACTTGAAGACCTGTCGGTTTATCAAACAAGCATGAGTGGATTCAAGACATCCAAAGACCCCCGTTACCTTGAAGAGGCCTATCCGCATTGGAAAGTGGTTGTTGAGAAATGCCCAAAACAGAGCAAGAATCTTTATATCAATGGCGATAAGATAGTGAATGGCCTGCTTGCCAAGACTACCGATGAGGCCAAACGAGAGGAATATATCAACGCCTTGCTGGCCATGCATGACAAACGTATCGAGGCTTATCCCAATGACAAGGCCGAGATTCTCGCCAAGAAAGCCAAGGACATCGATGTGCTTAAGAAGGATGCTGGGCTGAAGGAAAGTTACGAGACTTACTCCGAAGCCATACGTCTTGGCGGTGAAAAACTCGACGCGTTCTACATTTACCAGTACTTTATGGTGACAGTCAAATATGTTCGTGCCGGATTTGCCGAACCCACATTGGTAGTCGACAACTACGACATCGCCAGTGATCTTCTCGAAAAAGAGGTGCAGGAGTGCTATAA
This sequence comes from uncultured Bacteroidales bacterium, assembly GCA_905235855.1. Taxonomy (GTDB): domain Bacteria; phylum Bacteroidota; class Bacteroidia; order Bacteroidales; family P3; genus Colimorpha. The sequence continues at coordinate 24,138 of CAJONE010000001.1, read as the reverse complement.
GGACACCCTGAATCCCGACACCACCCGTGCCGCACAGATACGCGAGAGCATCAGCAATGTGGAGGCCGTTTTCTCGCCCTATGCCAACTGTGAGCAACTGGTCGAAATCTACAAGCAGAAGTTTGAAGCGACTCCCGATAATGTGGAACTCCTGAAAAAGATTACCAACATTATGATGAAGAAAGGCTGCACGGAAGACCCACTTTTCTTCGATGCCACCGAAAAACTCTACTCACTTGAGCCTTCGCCTGTTACCGCTATGCGTATGGGACAGATGAGTATCTCGAAAAAGAAATACAGCGACGCGGTCAAATACTTGAACGATGCCGTGAAGGGACTCACCGAAAAGAAAGACATCTACAAGGCCTACATTCTGCTCGGTCATGCCAACAGTGGCTTGGGCTCTATGGGTGCCGCACGCGGAGCTTTCTACGATGCCGCACGCACCGACCCGTCCAAAGGCGAGCCATACCTGTGCATTGCGCAACTCTATATGAAATTCCACAGCGTTGCAAGCGGTGACGGAATCAATGGTCGCAGTGCCTACTGGGCTGCAGCCGACAAGGCGGCAAGAGCCAAGAATGTTGACAACTCACCCGAGACCGTGGCCGCTGCCAACCGCATTATCGGTCAATGCACATCTGGTTACCCCAAGAAGGCGGATGCTTTTATGGTCGATCTCATCGACGGACACTCATTCACCGTGCCTGGCATAGGCGAAACCACAACTGTCCGTACCAGATAGCGTGTCTGCATGTTAAACGTTGCGTGTTGAAACTTCAAACTTGAAGTCTGTGGCTATATACTCTTACGGAAGCAAGAAGGCCTGCCTCTTGCTTCCTGTTTTATTATGCCTTTCGTTGTTGTCGTGTACTAATGACATAGAGAAAATACGTTTCTTTGATCAGAAAGATTTGCCGAGCCAAACTGTAAAGGACGCTACCGTTAGACACAGCTCGTCGGGCAACGTTCAGATGCTTATGACCACGCAACTCGTTGAAAAATACAACGAACCGACCAAACGTACGGTATATCCCAAGGGTCTTCATGTCGATTTTCTAAACCCCGATGGCTCGAAATGTGCCTACCTATGGACTTTAAAGGCCGAGGAAATTATCGAAAGCAATTTGGTGCTGGCGCGCGACAGTGTGATAATCATAGACTTTGAGTCGGGCGACACGGTTTATATGAAAAATCTCACATGGAACCGGACGGAGGGGCGTATGTACTCCAACGACCTGGTTCGCTCGGTAAACGGCCAGCGACTCACTTATGGCGATGGTTTTGAGAGCGACGATCAGTTCAACAATCCGCAGATATTCCATCAGCGTGGTACCATAGAATGGAACGAGGACGGGAAAAACAATGAAAAATAGAACTGAACAACGCGGTTTCGTCTGGCTTAGCGTGCTGCTTATGCTTACACTTGTGATTCTCATGCTCATACCTCACAAGAGCAGACCGATTCCTTCCGATGATGAAATCGCAGAGGTGACTGCTTTGCAGCGCGAAAAAAATAGAGATGGCAGTTACTGTGCCGAAACGCAGCCTCGCAAGGTGAAAACGTCGCGCCGCAATAGTCGGCCAGCTGACGAAAACAAGGGCGCGAGTCCGTTCAAGACCGGCTTTGCCAATCCCTCGTTCGAAGTACACAGACATGAGTACCAGACGTTTGTTGTGAATATTAATACAGCAGACACCCTTGACTTGCAGGATCTTTATGGTATTGGACCATATTTTGCACGTGCGATAGTTAAATACCGAAATCTCCTCGGGGGCTATGTGTGCAAGGAGCAGTTGCTTGAGGTTTACGGCATGACCGATGACCGCTACGAATCCATTGCACCGCATATAGGGATTGATGACCGCCATATCCACAAGCTGAACATAAATAAGGCATCTTATGGCGACCTTCGTCGTCACCCCTACATAGACAGCCATTTGGCAAAAGCCATAGTTCGTCTGCGCAGTAGCGGCGAAAAATTCCACAATGCTGACGACTTGCTGAAAATAAGCATTATCGACAAAGAAACAATAAATAAATTATCTCCATATCTTGATTTTGGAGAAACTGATAACTCTGTAAATACCGTAACCCACAATGACACACTCTCTCAAAGTCGACAGGCTGGCCCAAATACTTAAAGGCACGGTCGAGGGCGATGCCAACGCGAGCGTATGGCGGCCCAGCAGAATCGAAGAAGCGGGCGATGGAAGCATTACCTTCCTTGCCAACCCCAAATATGAGCAATATTTATATGATAACCAACCTACAGCGGTGATTGTGGACCGCAAGTTCTGCCCCAAGCGTCCGGTCAGATCCACTTTCATCCGTGTTGACAACCCCTACCTTGCTGTGGCAAAGGTGTTGCATTATTTCAACACGGCCAATAAGCCGAAAAAGGGCATCTCATGGCTCAGCCGCCACGGGCGACACTGCACGATAGGCAAGGACTGCTACGTCGGACATTATGCCGTTCTGGGTAATCATGTCGTTTTGGGCAACAACGTGAAGGTTTACCCGCAAGTTTACATTGGCGACAATGTCTCTGTCGGCGACAACACTATCCTTTATCCAGGTGTGAAACTTTACAGCGACGTGCATGTTGGCCGCAACTGCATCCTGCATTCCGGTGCTGTGGTTGGTGCTGACGGATTCGGCTTTGTGACCAGCGACGATGGCAGCCATTCGAAAGTGGATCAAATAGGCAACGTGGTTATAGGTGATGATGTCGAGGTCGGTGCCAACAGCTGCATTGACCGTGCCACAATGGGTTCAACCATTATTCACAAGGGCGTTAAAATTGACAACCTGTGTCAGGTAGGACACAACGTGCAGGTTGGCGAAAATACCGTAATGTGCTCACAGAGTGGCATTGCCGGCAGCTCACGTGTAGGTTGCCGTTGCCTGCTTACGGGTCAGGTCGGCATAGTGGGCCATATAGAAGTGGGCGACGATGTGAAGATAGGCGCCCAAAGCGGCGTTACCAAAAGTGTGCCGTCCGGTGCCGTCATCGTTGGTTCGCCTGCAACAGAGGCTTCACGCCAGAAACGCAACTTTGCCATTATGCGAAACATGGAATCTCTGTTAAAGCGCATTGTGGCTCTCGAAAAAAGATTCTCCGAATAGATTAGGGGATCTCTGCGGTTCGGCATCGAGGCCAACGGCATAATCGCGGCGAGAAACAGCAAACGAAGAATTATTCTTTCAAACATGGCGAAAACAGATATCGCCGATATAATTTTGAGCAACCAAAATGTTGCTTATTGACGGAAATTGTGTAATTTAGCAATCATTATATTGTGGCCGTCTGTAATCGGGCGACGGCTGCAAATGTTTGATTATAACGAAAATACAACATTCAATAAGTAATCGGTTGACGTATGAAAACGTTAAAAAAAGTAGCATTATTTTTTCTATTTCTGTGTTTTTTTGGCATAGCAGGCGTTATGGCGCAGTCGAGTTATGCCGAAAAAGCTGACGCGCTGTTTGAGCAGAAACAGTATCGTGCGGCTCTCGAAAAATACGACGAGGCCTACAAGAAGATAAAGGACAACAAGGCCGAACGCAACCGCGTCTATTTCCAGATGGGAGAGTGTTACCGCCTTATCCACGACTTTAATAAGGCCGAGGTGGTCTACAAGCAACTTGTAAGTTCGAAATACTATAAAACCGAACCGATTATATATTTTCATCTTGCCGAGGTGTGCCGTTTCAACGACAATTTCGACGATGCAAAAAAATACTACCGCAGTTATCTCGAAATTATTCCGGACGACAAATTGGCCAAGTCGCGCTACGAGTCGCTCGAGTATGTCGAACAGCTCGTACACGACCGTACCCGCCATGTAATAAAAAAGCTTGATAATTGGAGCACGCAATGGAACGACTGGGCTCCGCGTTTTCTTGGTGACGACACCAACACCATCACATTTTCGTCCTCGCGTTATGGCAGCGGTGAGGGCGGCTCCGACGCATGGACAGGTCAGGCCTTCTCCGAAATCTACTACGTTTTCCGCGACCGCAAGGGTAATTGGTCTCCTACGCCTGAAGTCTTCGAAACAGAGGGACATATTAATACGCCTGTGAATGAGGGTGAAGCTGTCTTTTCGCCCGATGGCAAGACCGTGTGGTTCTCGCGATGCGATGTGCGAAAAAACAAGTCGGAGGGATGCTATATCTACACTGCAACGCGCAACAACAATTCGCTCGACACCAAGAAAGGCAAGAAAAAGCAAAACACCGAGGCTGCCATGAACGGAGAATGGTCCGAGGCAGTGCGTGTTGATCTTGGCGACACAGCTTTCAACTATCTCTACCCCGCAGTAACGCGCGACGGGCTGACTATGTATTTTTCGTCCGATATGCCTGGCGGACAAGGCGACTACGACATCTGGATGGTGACACGCAGCAGCACCAGCGACGAGTTTGGCAACCCTGTCAACCTCGGTTCGCGCGTAAACAGTGGCGGTCGCGAGGGTTTCCCTGTGTTGCGTAACGACTCTGTCATGTACTTCTCGTCGACAGGCCTGCCAGGTGTTGGCGGCTACGATATTTTCCGCACCGAGCTTGAAGGCCGCCGCTGGTCGGAACCCGAGAACCTGGGTGTTCCGATCAATTCGTGCTACGACGAGATGTCTATTGTCTTCTATCCGGGAGAGAGCGTAAAATATGAGGAGCGTGGGTATTTTTCGTCAAACCGTCCGTTCGATGACCCCCACAACAAGGAAACCGACAAGAAAGGCAAGAAAATCCCTCCTATCAACGACGATTTGTACTATTTCGAACTTGAACCACTGCTCTACAGTATCCAGGGCATTGTGCGCGACGAGAAGTCGATGCAACTGGTCGAAAAAGCCAAGGTAAAACTCGTTGGCTCTAACGGCACCGAATATGAGACCTACACTGACAAGAAGGGTTTCTATCGGTTCGATGTCGACAAGGTGAAACGCAATGTGGTCTACAAGATGTATGTATCTAAGGTCGACTATTTCACCACCGAGGGTTCAGAGAGCACAAAGGGCTATAATGTGAGCAAGGATCTGGTTCACGATTTCCGTATCGAGCCTGTACCGAGGATGCCAGTCGTGCTGCCCGAAATACGCTACGACTTGGCCAAATGGGACCTCAAGGAGGAGTTTATGGACTCGCTTATGGATCTTTATCTGATATTGGTCAACAACCCCAATGTGGTGGTGGAAATACGTGCCCACACCGACTGCCGACCTTTTATAGGACTCACTAATGACACACTCTCTCAACGCCGTGCGCAGTCGGTTGTAGACTATCTCATCTCGCGTGGCATAGAGCGTGAGCGTCTCGTGGCCAAGGGATATGCCGAGCGTGTGCCGCGCACACTCGACCGAGACATAACGCTTAAAGTGAACAAGAAACCATACACCTTTTCGAAGGGGACGGTGTTGGAGTGCGACTACGTGAATTCTATCAAGGAGGAAGACCGCAAGGAGGCCGCCCACCAGCTCAACCGCCGAATTGAGTTTATGGTTTTACGAACCGACTTTGTCTCCAAACGCCTCATCGACAATATGCAGTCGGAGAGTCCGCAGGTGAAATACACTGACGATGGTAATGTTATTGACCTCGTCAATGCGCCGGTTGAGGAGTCCAATCCCGAACCGGACATCATACATGACGAAGGTACAATACAGGCCACTATGATAAACTCGACCAAGGGCGAAATCCCGTGTATTATCAACGGAATGCAAGTGCCAATGCTTATCGATGAGCGCTACGCTGAGCCTGTGGCAATATCATGGGAGGAGGCGATGAACTATCTCTACCAGCGCCGCATCAACAAGGAGGATTTTCCCGACCGCGACAACGCCTTCGACCCCGAGGGCAACATCCTCGACAAGTCGACCATTATCTTTAAGGAGATGAAGATTGGCGAAAAGGTTGTGCGTAATGTCGAGGTGGTTGTAGTGAAGGGTGTTGACTATAAGTTTATCGTCAACAAGGAGGGTCTCGGTCAATTTGGCAAATACGAGTTCGACAAGCAGCGGGGCAAGCTGTATTTTGTCGACTAACTGAATTCAGCAGATATAAGGAGGGCGGGATAACGCAGATGCAATATCCCGCTTTTTTAGCAGCATGGACAACACGCTTCTAACAATAACCGGCACTACCGCCAGCGGCAAGACAGAACTCGCTGCCGAGGTGGCCTATCGTATTGGTGGCGAAATCATAAGCGCCGACTCGCGGCAGGTGTTTCGTGGCATGGACATAGGCAGTGGCAAGGATTTGGCAGATTATACGGTGCGCGGGACGACTATCCCATATCATCTAATTGATATCCATGATGCCGGTTATGAGTATAACCTCTACCAGTTTCTCACCGACTTCCGCAAGGCCTACTATGGCATAATTGGTCGTGGACGGCGACCCATTCTGTGTGGTGGTACGGGTTTGTATGTCGATGGTGTGGTTCGACAGTACGAGTTGCCCGATGCTCCCGTCGATGAGGAATTTCGCAAAAGCATTGCCGAGAGGAGTGACGAGGAACTTACCGCACGTCTCGCTTCTATGATAAAGCTGCACAATCACACAGATACCGAAACCCGTGAGCGTCTGGTCCGTGCATTGGAGATACAAGAATACAAACTCCATCACCCCGATTCTTTCACCAAAATACCCGAGATAAACCATGTCGTTGTCGGCATATTCTTTCCACGTGATGTGTTGGTTGGGCGTATCGAAACCCGTCTTCGCCAGCGTCTCGATGGTGGTATGGTCGATGAGGTGGAGACGTTGCTCAAACATGGCGTTCCGCCAGAAAGATTGTTGCGGTATGGTCTCGAATATCGCCACGTGACTCTCTATCTTCAAGGCAAAATCAGTGCTGAACAGATGTTCGAGGACCTTTTCACAGACATTCGCCGCTTTTCTAAGCGGCAGATGACATGGTTTCGCCGTATGGAGCGCAACGGGGTGAAGATAAACTGGCTCGATGGCCTGATGCCACTTGATGAAAAAGTCAAGACAACCATTTCATGGCTATCGCAGTAGTGTGTTCCAGTTTTTCTTCGAAAATATTTTGTAAAAAACCAAACTGTCAAGTAAAAAAACATGTCAACCTATTCGTTCCGCAAGGGTTCTCCCGACGATGCCCACGTGCTGTACAATCTTGTTGTAGAGCGTATGGCATGGATGGACGGCAATGGTATACGCCAGTGGAATGTGACTGCATATCTCGAAAGATTTCCCATAGACTACTATGTTGAGAAACAGCGTGTTGGTCAGCTATATGTTCTTGTCGACGATACGAGTTCCAAAGTGGTATGCGCAGCTGTGCTCAAAGAGGACGATGACCGATGGCCCGACGATGGGGCGACAGCCCTATATCTGCATAATTTCGCTTCCGCAGTTGGCTGGCACGAGCCGGTTGGTGACATATTTCTTCACCATTGTTCGATGCTTGCTCTCGATATGCGAAAAGAATACTTACGCCTTGACTGTGCTGTCGACAATGATTTTCTCAATAGCTATTATTCGCAGCGCGGCTATCTGGCAGCGGGTTTTTGCACACATGGACTTTACAAGGGTGTGTTGCGGCAGAAACCGCTTCGGCCACAGGCGTAAGCATATCTGCGTGAGTGGGGTGGCCATGTGCTTTCCAATAGATTTCTATTACGGATTTTCTTGGTGGATGATGTCATTGATATGGCGTTCCAGTTCCCAGATTCTCACGTCACGTGCAAGGATTCGCCCTTTTGGGTCAAGCAATATGATAAAAGGCAGGTGGGCGATATCAAGTTTTGAGATGTAAGGGGCATCCCAACCTCGACGGTCAGAGTCTAAATCAATGATGATGCATGTTACGCTGTCGCCGCACAACCGTTTGACGGCAGCAAGGTCGCGTTGGCAGATGTCGCACCATTGGGCACCGAAGAAAAGGACTGTCATAGTGTCGTTCCGTATGCATTCGGCAAAGCGTATGCTTTTCCCGTTGGCAATAAATTCAAAGTCGGGTAGGGGATTCCCCTCCGAAAGAGCCACCGATTCGTCTATGTGGTTTTTTATGGCGAGATAGTGATAGCAGCGTGCCCCCGTGCTGTCGAGTGTCCGAAACAGTTTTTCGACATCCTGGATTTCCATGTTGCGCATCTGCCTGAAGAGAACGAAAGCTGATATAGGAGAATTTCTGTTTTCTTGAATGTATGAGGCAAGAGACTTGCCTGTGCCGCTGTTTTCCATAGCATAGCGATACTGGCTGTTGGTGCGCGATCCGGTGACTGGCGAATGCTCCAGGTCGTCCGCGTTGACCTCCACGTTCATCTCCACTGGCTCAAGGTACAGGTATAGGTTTTGCCCATTGGCAAATGTCATCTCTGCCACACATGGTTTACTTAAGTGACCCGAAAAGACGAATTCACCGTCTTTCACGCGCTTCGTCCGGCTATGGCTGCTGCTCTCGCTGTCGTATACCGTGAGAGTTACACTTTTGCCCAAACTTTTAGCCCCCCGTCCGTTAAGGGTGTAATTTTCCTGTCCAAACGTGATGCCACAGGTAAGAACAATAAACAATAAAAGGAGTGGCACTCCCATTGTGCCACTCCATATAGGAAAGTTTTTTTGGCGGTTGGATGATGGATTACAAGGATAGTGGGATTTCAGGATGGCCATATTTATCCGTTTGTCCGTGTTTATCCCAATGAGCCAGTTCAATATGAGCGGTAGGTCTGTTTATTGCGGTCGTTTGTACCCTTGACACGATAGTTTTTGTTGATTGTTTTGGTGCTTTGGTGGTGGGTTTGGTACATAACCTCGCCCTCCGAACTCTTGCACGACGTTGTGGTGCCGCACACTACAATCATTCCCACCAGAATCAAAGCCGATGCAACTATGCGTAATCCTTTTTTCATATTGCTGTGTTTTAGGTTTATATCTAATTGTGGCACAAAGAGTTTATAAACATTGTGCGGTTTATAATTTCACCTCAAACTTTTTACAAAGTAACGAGTTTTTTTTTGCATATCCAAGAATTTAAGAATTTTTCACCAATTCGGCTAAAATGCTTATTTTTGCAACGGACAAATTTACAAGGTTGTCAGCAAACGTTTGTTTACGGTTTTAGGGCAGTCAGCAGGCCATCTTTGTGCAATTGTCCGTAATCGCTTTGGTTGTTTGTGTGGTTATGAAAAAAAGCAATATGAATTATGATTTTGAACTCCCCGTTTCGCGTCGCGGCACGGATTGTGTGAAATACGATGGTCTGTCGCATTTCTTTGGGCGCGACGACCTTATGCCCATGTGGGTGGCCGATATGGATTTTCGCTCGCCCGACTTTGTTGTCGAGGCTCTTCGCGAGAGGCTTTCGCATGAGGTGTTAGGCTACCATTTTCCCTCAAATTCCTACATCGAGTCGGTTATAAAGTGGCTTTCCAGCCGGTATGCAATCGAGGCCTCATCCAATGAACTGCATTTTATCCCGGGTATAGTGGCTGGTATATCGTTTGTCATGCAAGCTTTCACGCAGCCTGGTGACAAGGTGCTCGTCACCACTCCGGTCTATCCACCTTTTTTGACTATACCAGCAGCTGGCGGTCGGCAATTGGTGCATTGTCCGCTTTCGATAGTGCCCGAGCTGGAGCGACATAACGAGGATGACATTTTCGGCCAGTTCAAAATCGATTTTGATGTTTTAGAGCGTTATGCTCAAGATTGCAAACTCATGATACTCTCCAATCCGCACAATCCTGGCGGCACGGTGTGGTCGCCCGATGATTTGCGCCGCATAGCCGAAATATGCCATCGTTATGGCGTGTTGGTTGTATCCGACGAAATCCATGCTGACTTGACCTTACCGGCTTTTCGTCACACATCTTTCCCGACGGTCAGCCCTGAGGCATCTGATATATCCATTATGTTTATGGCTCCCAGCAAGACGTTCAATATTGCAGGACTCGGCAGTTCGGTATCGTACACATACAATGCTGATATCCGTAAGCGGTTTCATGCCTATCTTGACGGCAACGGTGTGGCAAGTGGCAATATCTTCGCATACGTCGGCGCGGAGGCCGCTTTTAGGCATGGTGCTGGGTGGCTTTCACAGATGGTGCGTTATTTGGAGGGAAATGTTTCATTTGTCCGTCGTTTTTTGACCGACAATATGCCGCAGCTCAAGGCTGTACTGCCGCAGGCCTCCTATCTGGTGTGGCTCGATTTCGCCGCATACGGCTATACCCATGAGGAGATTTCGCGCAGGTTGCTGGATATTGCCAAAGTGGCCCTCAACGATGGCACTTCCTTTGGCGGCAATGCTTACCGCAACTGCTTCAGGCTTAACATCGGCTGTCCGCGTCCGATGCTTGCGGAGGCTCTTACTAAAATTAGAGATGCTATCAATGGCTAATCCAAATTTTTCTGTAGTTGGTTGTTGTCGTTTCCGGCTGTCAGGTTTCGCGTTTCTGGTTGCTTCGGTTTGCCTGATGTTAGTCTCGTGTCGCAATGCCGAAAAGGAGGAGTTTTTTTATGGCGACACCATACGTGCCGAGTGTCCAACGGGGCAGGTTCTGAAATATGTAGTCACCAACGCAAACACCAGCACAGTCGAACTGTACGGTTTTGGCCACCGTGATTTTCAGGGCGACGGTGCACTCACGATTCCCGACACTGTCCGTTTCCACGGACATAAATTCACCGTGACGGCAATTCACAAGAAATCATTAAAGCATTGCGATGGAATAACAGAAGTCTCCATAGCTGACGGCATCTCCGATATTGGGAAGAGTGTTTTCAGTCGATGTGCCGGTTTGAAAACAGTTCGGTTGCCGTCGTCGCTCAAAGAGATTCCCAACGGCATGTTCTCGCGTTGTTCGAGTCTGGTCTCGGTGGCTGTTCCTGACGGTGTCACGGTCATTGGCGACGGAGCGTTCCGCAAGTGCCGTAGTCTTTCGCAGGTCACATTTCCCAAGTCGTTAAAAGCTGTGCAGTACGAGGCATTTCTTGGATGTGTTTCGCTGACGTCAGTAACCCTTCCCGACGGGGTTGATAGCATATACCAACGCGCTTTTGGCAAATGCCGGTCTCTTGCCAGTGTACGGTTTCCATCGGCGTTGCATTATATTGGCGACAACGCTTTTATGGAGTGTAGCTCGTTGGTCGATGTGTATCTTCCCGACGGAGTTGAATATATAGGCGATGCCGCTTTCAGCGGGTGCATGTCCCTGCGCAGTGTCCGTTTTCCGCAGTCGCTGAAGCATATCGGCTCATGGTGTTTTTGGGGGTGTACGCGCCTTTTGGAAGCCGATATTCCTGATTGCGGCGAGGGCGGGCATAAATGGTAGTGCATTTAACCATCCTGCTTTTATATGGCTAATTGGCAAGTTCGGGGGGGCATGGATCCGACACGGCAATTGTAATAGCCGCGTCGGATTGTTTCTCGCCCTATAGTCGTTTCCGATATGGAATCCAGGTCGATACCGCTGTTCTGTGTTGCACAGCCGCTACCGGATTTTGTTTGTAAAGGTCAGTTTACCGTTACTTCATGTTCTTTGCCGTCGTCAATAAGTTCGATGGTTGTAGGTATGGGCATGGCATTCGAACCGCGCTGGTATCGGATGACGTAGGTACTGCTGCCGTAACGGTATCGGACGGTAAAGTTGTTCCATTCCGAAGGCACACAAGGTGCGATGGTGAGCTGGTTGCCGTTTTTGTGTAGGCCGAGTATGTTTTCAATGCCGGTTTTGTAGGCCCACGAGGCAGAGCCGGTATACCATGTCCAGCCGCCGCGCCCCGGATGCTGCGGGTTAGAGTAGATGTCGGCCGCGATGCAATAAGGTTCGACTTTGTATTTGAGCACGTCGGCCAGCGTTTGTGTGCGGTGAATCGGATTGATAAGCGAGTATAGGAAATAGGCCATATCGTAACGTCCTTCTTTCAGTTGAGCCATGATATACCACATGGCACCGTGAGTGTATTGGCCGCCGTTTTCACGCACGCCTTCGGGGTAGTTCATTATGTAGCCTGGTGAGGGTTGCGACTGTTTGAAAGGTGGGGAGAGAAGCTGAATAATCTCATGCTCGCGGTTGACGAGGCGGTTATCGGTTTCGCGCATCACGCTTTCTTTTTGTTCGTGAGTGGCTACATCGGTGAGGATGCTCCAAGCCTGTGAGATGAGGTCGATCTGGCACTCGGTGTTGTTGCGCGAGCCCATCGGATCGCCATTGTCGTAGTAGGCGCGGAGAAACCATGCTCCATCCCAGGCCGAACTTTGCAGGGCCTTGACGATGCGCGAGCGGAAGTCGGCGAGTTCGCCGCAGTAGCTCAAGTCGGCACCGGGCATCATCTGGGTGAGTTCTTCCATCTTGGGCAGTAGGTCGGCCAGGAAGAATGCGACCCATACGCTCTCACCTTTGCCGCCGCAGCCAACAGACGACATGCCGTCGTTCCAGTCGCCGCAGCCCATAAGCGGAAGTCCGTGCGAGCCGATGCGGTTCATCGAGCGGTTCACGGCACGCCGCAGATGCTCGTAGAGGGTGGCATATTCAAGGGCGGGGTCGTTTTCGCCAGTCTTTCCGCTGACGTAGTTCATGCAGCGCTCGTTTTCGTTAGGCGCAAGCTGGTCGGCTTGGCAGAAAGGTACTGGCTCGCTGAGAATGCTTTCGTCTCCAGTTACTTTCACATAGCGATAGGTGACAAAAAGCAGCCAAAGATAGTCGTCGCTGAAAGTTGTGCGTGCACCGAGGTGCATGCTTTCGTGCCACCAGTGAAGCACGTCGCCTTCGGCGAACTGGTGTGCCGCATGGTCGAGAATCTGGCAACGTGCGTAGGCGGGGTCGCTGTACAGTACACTCATAACGTCCTGCAGCTGGTCGCGGAAACCTGTGGCGCCACCGACCTGATAGAATCCAGCACGGGCATACAGGCGTGACGAATAAACCTGATACAGATACCAGCGATTCAGCATATAGTTGAACGAGCGGTCGGGCGTGTCTACTTGGATATAGCCGAGTTTTTCGTCCCAAAAACGCTGCACGCGCCCGAATTCGTCGTTTATGTCGGCAATGGAGTTGGCCGAGTTTGTCGGATCGAGCGACAGCACAAAGGCCGCCTCGCAATGGCTATTCGCCTCCAAGTTGAGTTTCAGACCGATGCGTTTGCGATTAGGGGCATCGAGAGAGTAGGAGATAGCATCGTTAGCACTGCCAATGGCTTTAAGGCAAAGCTTTTGGTCGCTGTAGATGGGGTGATATACGTTGCGTACATACAGGCATTGGGTGGCATCGTCCCATTCTGAATGCAGGAAGCGTGCGGTCTGTTCTTCGCATACGCCCATTACCAGTTTGTAGACCATGTCGAGTTTCACCACCTGCGGCTCGTCGCCCTTGTTCTCGATCTTAATCTGGTAATATTTTTCCATTTTATCGACAGGTACGAAAACTCGGACGCTGACTTTCAGATCGGCATATTCGGCATCGAAGGCCGAGAAGCCCTGTCCGTGGCGGGCAGTTGCCGGCACAAATTGCCACTTGTTGATGAGGAGCATTTCGCTGGCCGGATCTCGCACAATGTCGTTGCTCCAGCCTGTAAGTTTGAACTGTTGGGCGTTGTAGGCGAAAGTGAATCCCGACATGGTTGAACTTATCACACAACCGAACTTCTGGTTGGCAATCACGTTTACCCACGGCATCGGCGTGTTGGTGTTGGTGACCACGTAGTCGTGCCCGTTGTTGTCGAAGCCGCCATATTGGTTGTAGAAGTCGAGGCTGCTCCACACACGGAAGTGTTTACCGGGCTTCAGCATAGGATATTCCTCTTTGTCCTGATAGTGCTGGTTGGCCTCCTCGAGGGCATGGATTTGTTGTTCGAGGGTGAGTCCTTCTCGTGTGTTGAATGTAAGGCGTGCCACTGTGTGCAGAAGTGTGCGTTCGGCCTCCGAAATGCTTTCGCCGTCAAGCACATAGACGCGACCGGCATCGCTGTGGGTCGACCACAGGTGTTCGGTGTTAGACATGTTGCGTATAAAGTGGGTGAGGCTGTCGCGGTCTGGCCCTTTGGCATCGTTGATGATGACGAGGTCGAGGAGCAAGCCGTGTATCTTGAAATATTCGAAGGCGCGCAGCAGCTCTTTGGCAAATCCAGACTTTTCGAGCCGGTCGACCTCGAGCAATAATATGGTCAAATCGCCACTGATGCCGAAACGCCAAAGACCGCTCTGCGACAAGGTGTTGCAGGCGAGAATGGCTTGGCGCTCGTTGCCGAGCGTGGCTGTCTGTGCCATATATTTGCATATGCTGTTGTAGAGACGCATCTGTGACCCTTTGAGTAACGAAAGGTCGGTGCGCATGTTGTTGAAAACCGACGCTGTCTTGAAGGCGTGTTCCACGTCGACGGAGGTCTGGTAGCGTTCGGTCAGCTGGAGCAGTTGCTCGCGAGCTTTGGCGAAAGCCGTCAGCAGATAGGCCTCCACTTTTTTGCCAGATGCGATGTGAATGCGGCGGCGCATGCTCATAACGGGGTCGAGCGTGGTGCCTATGGTGTTGGTGAGGGTTCGGTGGCTTTCGATAATGTCGGCGTGCTTCAGGCTGCCGCCGCGTCCGAGGAATTTCAGTCGCGAGGTTTCGTATTCCACTATTTGGTAGTTCAGTATTGGTGCTGTTTCGTTGGGGTCGTCCTCAATCCAAAGCTTGTGAAGCATGAAATTGCGCGAGCCGTGAGAGGCGGGGCGGCTAAAAAGCAGCGACTCGTGCTCGGAGTCATATTCGCTGTGAATTTTCATGCTGTTGAACACACGGTGGCTCTCGTCCTCTGCTGCGGTTGAGAGTACCACCTCGCCATAGCTTGTTATTTCAAGGTCGATGTCGCGGTTGGTATTGTTTGTAAAGGTGTAGCGTCGGATTTCGGCCGAACGATCCTTCAGTACAGTGATTTCGGTTTTGGTTTCCACATCGTCGTCAATGCGGCTGAAGCTTATCTTGTCGCTTGCAAAATTCACGTGATACGATTTAGGCATTTCGTCGAGGGGCGCGTAGGTGGCCGACCAAAGGCGGTCTGTGCGCAGGTTGCGGACGAAGAGGTAAATGCCGTAATGGTCGGAACTTATCTTGCGGTAGCGGTTCAGCATAACATTCTGGTAGCGTGAGAAACCAGAGCCCCGGTCGTTCAGGAGTACTGTGTATTGACCGTTGCTGATAACGCCGATTTCGGGTACCTTGGCAATGTTGTCGTAGTCGCGTGCATCGCTCTCGCTCTGCGTTTTTGAGTACTGGTAGCGTTTGTATTGCGTCACTTTCAAGTCAATGTAGGGCTTCACTTGCGCTTTCTCCTTGAGAAGCGTCTCCATAGATCGCATGGCTGGTTCCTGCATAAAGTAGCGCTGCAGACAGTTGTCGGCAAGATAGTTGGCCAGACTTGCCAGAATCATGCCTTGATGGTGGGCATAGTGGGCGTAGACGGGCACATGATCCTCCTCGTCGTAGCTTTCGAAGAAGCCGAAACCGCCGCCGTCGTCGCTTTTTCCGTCAATCATATTCAGTGCTTTGAACCGTTGCATGTTGTCGTAGACCGCACGGTCGTCAACTCCGATGGTCATAAGCGAGCTGTATGGTGAGATTACAATGCGGTCGGGTGTTGTGTTCTGGAACTTTAGGTATGGTACGCCGAAGGCATGGTATTTGTAGTTTTGGGCGTCGTCCAGTTCGTTGTATGCGGTTTCGCTTATTCCCCACGGGAGTTTTCTGGCCTGACCGGCACGCATGGCACTGGCCTCAATGTTGCGTATAAACGCCCGCTGCGCACGTATGGCGAAACTGTAAGTCTCGTCCATCAGCGTGTGGCGGTAGGTAGGTAGGAAAATGAACGGCATAAAATACTCGAACAATGTGCCGTACCACGAGGCAACGCCTTTGTAGCCCTTATACTGCACCAGTGTCTTGTCGAGGCAGAACCAGTGCTTGTAGGGTGCATCGCCTTGCGCGATGGTGAGAAAACTGGTGAGGCGCGCCTCCGACGCGAAGTTGTTGTAGTGGTAGGGCAACAGGGTGTGTGAACCGTAGTCGTAGCCTATGCTGAACACGTCCAGTTCTGGATTGTAGAGCTTTGTGAAGTCGCAATTGTCAATCAAACGGATAATTTTGGCAAGCAGCGCTTCCTCGCGTTGTTCGACCGTCTTGTGGGTCGACTGGTCCGTGTGCGGATCCATGAGGAATCCTTTCACCACGTAGAGGCAGGCCACAAAGTTGCCCGAGTCGCAGGTGGAAATGAAAAAGTGCGGCAGTGCTTTCAGTGTGTGGATGTCGTACCAGTTGAACAGATGGCCGTGCCATTTCTCCAGTTTCACCGCGGTGTCTATTATGTGTTCAATCCGAGCTACGGCCTCTTTGCGGGAGATGAAACCCAGTTCGGCGGCACTCACCACGGCGGTGAGCGAATAGCCTATGTTGGTGGGTGAGGTCTTGTAGTCGGTTTTCTTTTCGCGGTTGAGCTGGTAGTTGTCGGGTATAAGCCAGTTGGTTTCTTCGGACAGCATGGTGTCGAAGAAGTGCCATGTTTCAGCTGCGGTTTGTTTCACCTCGTCCATCTCGGCTGCCGTGAGGCTTTTGTTCGTGCCAGGCAACTTCTTGCCGAGCCAGTACATTAGGAATGGTGCCCCGCACCAGCTAACCACACAGAAGGCTCCAGCGGCCACTGTGAGCCAGCTGAAAGGAGAGGGATGAACACCAAAGGCCGAAAACCAGGCTATGGTGGCAATTGCTGCGGCACATACATAGTTGAACCAGAATTTGACCATGTAGTCGGCCAGTGTACCCTTGGTGGTTTTCGAGGCCTCGTCGCTGGGCACCCAGTTGAGCAGGTTGCGATGGCTGAAGCGCATACGGTAGCAGCTGCGTACTATTGCATCGGTATACATCCACGCCTCTTTCGGTATTATCGCAAACTGCACAACCGAGCGGCACACCACCACCCACATTCCGCGCATCAGCGTCATATAGTATTTGTAGCGTTTGCCGATATGTGGCAGTCGCGCCATTTGTTCCATCAGGAAAAACAATATGGGCAGCGAAACCACTATCAGGGCTATCACCGTGAATGCAAAGGCGGCTGACTGCCATACGGCGGGAACCATGGATTGCGTGTCGGCGAATGTGTCAGAACGGTCGCCCGCTACGGCATACAGGCTCATGGCGAAACCCACGGTTATCAAAACGAGTAGCGACAGATTCATCAGGCTGCGGCGAAGGTTGTCGAAAATCTTCCATCGCCCTATGGTGCTTATCTGGTTTTTCACGCATTCGCCTTTCTCGTTGTGAACCTTGTTTTTCAACCAGTCCTTTATTTGCCAGTCGCCGCGTGTCCAGCGATGGTGGCGTTTGGCATCGTCAATATAGTTTGACGGGTTGTCGTCGAACAGCTCCACATCGTTGATCAGGCCGCAACGTATGTGACATCCCTCTATCAGGTCATGGCTCAGGATGAGGTTCTCGGGAAAAGTGCCTTTCAACACTTTCTGAAACACGCGCAGGTCGTAGATGCCTTTGCCGCAAAACGACCCTTCGTTGAAGATGTCCTGATACAGTTCGAACGATGCCGTGGTGTATACGTCAAGTCCGCCAAGCCCGGCGAACAGCTGTGCGTAGCGGCTTTTGTTGGTTACCTCAACGTCCACATTCACCCGTGGCTGCATAATGCCGTAACCGCTCACCACTTTGCGGCCGTCGTCGCTGAGCTTTGCACGGTTCAGCGGATGTGCCATCGCGCCGATTAGCTTTTGGGCCGAATAGAGCACCAGCTCTGTGTCGGTGTCGAGAGTGATGATGAACTGTATAGGGCAGCCGTCGAATTGGTTGGCTGCTTGTTGCCCCTGTGTCGGCAGGACACCGTCGGCCTGCCATTGGCCGCTTGTGTTCCACGCTTTTCGCCAAGCACTTATTGTTTCGCATCTAAACCGTTTGGCCTTCTCTTCGTCGCTTGTCGATCCCAGCAACAGATCGTTGAAATGTAGCAAAGCGCCACGTTTTCTTTCGTGGCCGAGCCAGCAACCTTCACCCTCACTCCAGGCTCGGCGACGGTAAACGAAGTTGAATATCGGTGCACCATATTTTTCGTTAAGCTCTTTCACTTTCGATATGCCGGCCTGAACCACCTCGTCGTCCCACGGCGCGTTCTCTTTGTCGTAGGCAGCCGCATCGCCAATCAGTGTGTAGTACAGGTTCTGTCGGGCTGATACTGTTGTGTCGCTGTTGTTGGCCAAATGTCCTTCGCCGCGGTTTATGTTGCTCAGGTAGTATACTTCCAGTTGTTCAAGAAGCTGCTCGGTCTTCTGCCGATTCTTCAGTATGGTGGGCATTATCACCATTGTGGCGTATTCTTCGGGCAGAAGTCCGTCCTTGAATTTCAGCCGGAAAGTGCCTCGCGGTTTGTGGATGCGGTAGAGCATGCGGTTGAACAAGTCGATTACCACCTGGCTTGCCGGCAAAACAAACACTATAGCGAAGAGCAGAGCCATCCACCATGAGGGCATAAAAAGCAGTGCCAGACAGGATGCGATGGCCAGGGTGCAGAGCGTAACAATCCACACGTAGGCCTTTGAGCGGGCGGCCCATTTCTTGGGCGGGAAAAGTTCCCAGCCTACATGCTCGCATTTTGCGTCGGCCCGTTCTACGAGCCCTTTCACATAGTCGAATTCTTTGACCTTGGCCTTCTTGCAGTTGCGCACTATTTTTGAGCGGTAGTCCTCTTTTGTCTTGTCGTACATCTGCTCGTACATGCCCGACTTCTCGGCACAGAGCATTTTTTCGGAATAGCTTATGCGCTCAATCAGTTCGGCCAGCGGCAGTTTGGTCATCTTCTTCAGCGAGTTGAAGATGTTCATCATCTTCAGGTTTTGTTTGGCGGCTTTGTCGAGCCGTTCCATGCTGGGTTTTTCGGTTACCTTGTAGTGGTGGGCGTTGTCGCTCTTCAGCTCGGCGCAAAGTTCGCCCAATGCCACAATCAGTTCGCACTTCATCAAAGGTAGTAGCGCATAGACTTCGCGATAGTTCAGATAGTCTTTCTGCCCAACCTGCACCTGCGTCAGATAGCGGAACATCAGATTTTTGTCAATTTGCCAGTGGCATCGCTTCAAGTAGGCTTTCAGTAGGTCGGACAGCACTTTCAGCCGTTTGCGCTCTATTTTCCATCCCCCGCGTTCCAAACCGATAAGCTCTTGCTTCATTAGCTTCTCTTGCTCGCTGATTATGTAGTAGTTGTCGAGCACCCACTCGTTGGTGCTTCCTACTGTGCGTTGGTTTTTGGTTTCATCAACAAGTAGCATGTAGTAGTGTGTGATTCTTTTCACACCCTCCTTGAATAGGCCGTATGTACTTTTCATCAAAAGAAAATATTTATTCGCTTCAAAGTTGCAAAGTTACGAAAAATCGTCGAACCATCGTGATGTCGCTGTCCCTTGCGGCTTGCAGTGAGACGTTTTGTGTTTTTCAGCGGCATATTCGTGATGTTATTTTTTTTTTGCGATAAGATGCGTCGGCATGTCATTTCGCACCAAAACAATACGGTGACAGCGCTTCTGCGATGTCACCGTAGGTTGAGTTTTCCGCCAAAGGGCTGGATTTTATGTGTGGTTTATGGGATAGGTGTGCCACATTCGGGGCAGAACTTGCCCGAAACCTCGATGCCGCATTTGGGACATTTTTTCGGTTCAGTGCTCTCTATCGGTGTGCCGCATTCGGGGCAGAACTTGCCTGTGGTTTCTGTGCCGCATTTTGGGCATCTCTTGACGGCTTTTGCCACCGGAGTGGGTGTGCCGCATTCGGGGCAGAATTTGCCGGTTATGGTGGCTCCGCATTGGGGACATTTTACGCCTGTCGCTGCTGTGGCGCCTTGTTGTTGGCCGTAGGGGTCGTATTGTTGCTGTGCCCCTGGCGTGTTGAACGGCGACTGCATGGCAGAACCGCTCATGCCGCCGGTGGTCATATTCATCATGCCGAGACCCATAAAGCCTGTGGTCGCACCACCGGCATTGCCGGCCGCCTGTCCCATCACGTCGATAATGCGTCCCTGCTGCATCATCGAGTTGGCGTTGTGTTCGTATTCGGTTATTTTGGCCTTGCTTTCGTCGTCGAGGGTGACAGACTCGATGGTGAAGCTTACAAGTTTTATGCCGCGGTTACGGATGGGTTCGTCAAAGACACGCTCGTCCATCACGTTCTTTATTTCGTCGGTGTAGCTGGGCAGTTCCAGTACGGGCACTTTGTGCTGACTGTTGCCGAGTTCGTTCAGCACATTCTGGAACGATGCGACCACTTCGCTGCGCATCTGTTCGGTGATGTCGCTCTTACGCACAATGTCGGCGGTGCCGGCATGGTTGCGCATAAAGACACCTGGGTCGTATATCTGGAAGGTGTATTTGCCGAAACAGCGCACCTGCACGCTCATGGGCATAATCGAGCCGGTCATTTGGTTCGGGATGGCGTGGCTCCAGTCTTGATACATGGCTGGTGCCGGCGTGCCGTATTTGTTGTCGAGTATTTCCTTGATGTTGAAGAAGAATACTGCCTGCTCTTTGGCGGGTTTGCCCTCGTATTTGAAGCGCTGCCACATCTCTTTGAAAACGGCGCCAAACTGGCCTCCGAAGAATGAGGGTGAGCTGGACTGGTCGAAGTTATAGACTCCCTCCTCGGCGGTGGCATCAAGCACTGCACCCGAATCGTAAATCACGGCCACCTGACCAGGTGCCACGATGATGCGGCTCGATTTCGAAATCTGGCCGCTTTTGGTGGTCTGTTTCACCATAAGTGTGTCCATGTCCATGTTCTCGCACTTGATCAGGTCGAGCCATTGGTCTTTCAATGTGGAGTGGATGGCTCCCACGGTTGCTTTAATAAGTCCCATACGAGTTGAAAATTGAAGGTTGAATATTGGATTTTGATTGCTTCTGTTTGTTCTCTCAAATGCTGTGAATGTCGCTGAGCACCCAGTCGTGTTCGCCGGTGGTAATCACACTGCCGCAGTATTCGCATTGGCCGGCGGAGGTAATCTCGGTTGGGGCGCCGCAGTTGGGGCAGTTGGTGGTCGATTTGTTGCTTAAGCCCTCTTGGGTCTTGACCCCCGATTTACGGTTGAATGTCATCTCGTAGGTCATATACCAGTCGCGGTTTGGGTCGCTTTCCAGCACCTTGCGTGACTTGGCGTCGACCACATAATCGCGCATCACGGCGCTGATCATTACCTTCAGCACCTCTTTGTCGCCATCGACGGCGAAAGATACAAGCTGGCAACTTTTGATGCCTATTTTCTCGACTACGTTGATCTTGCCGGCGCGAATATACTCATCGAGTTGCGCGTTGTGGAGTGAGAACAGCTCTTCACTTTCGAAAGGGCGTATGAGTTTCCAGTTCTGATCAGTCCAGGCTTGCTGCAGCTTCAAAAACACCTCGCGTACCCATGCGGTAAATTTCTCGGACGAGAAGCTGGGGTCGATGGCCCGTATCTGTTCTGCCACCATCGCGGTTTCGGCTGCTGTGGGCGGCGGCACGTTCATGCCGCCTGTCGAGGCTTCTGCACCAGCCAAACCCGAAGCGGCACGCTTGCGTTGTTTCCGATATACGATCAAGATTATTATGATGATTATCACCACTGGCAGTCCTAGACTGGGGTTGTTGATAAGCAATCCGAGCAGGAATCCGATGAGTCCGCTTAAATCGCCATCATCACCGCCAAGGTCGCCGGAACTATAGCGGTTTTGGTTTCCCACGTCAGCATGTGACAGCAACGCCACACCGACCATTACGGCAAGCATAAGGAACGGGAAAATCTTTTTGGTTTGTTTCAGCATGTTGTCGGGTGTTTTCAATATGAAATTAAAAACGCCTTACGTTCCTAATTTATTGCACGGCGGGTTTCGTGATAAATGAGTGCGGCGACACTCCAAGCTGTTGTGTGTATGCACCAGTCACACTAAAACAGGCAATTTTGCGTTATATGGAAAAGTCAATTCGAATTAGCGACCCGAAACCTTTTTACCGAAAGTTTTACACAAAGTCCCAATTTTTTATACCAAAGCAATGAAAAAATCCGATTTGATAGTTGTGCTGTATGTCCTCGTGGTGCTGGTGCCGTTCTTCATCCCGGCCACGGGGTTCTATAACGCATTCAACTTGGCCACCGAAGGTCATCCGTTCATTATGGCCTTCTTCAAGTTTGCCATACTTGCCACTTTTGGCGAAATGCTTGCTTTGCGAATGCGCAAGGGGCATTATTACGAGAGCGGGTTTGGAGTGTTGCCAAGAATGATGGTTTGGGGATTCTTAGGGGTGTGTATCGCTATGGCTATGGTGATTTTCAAGACCGGAACTCCGCGCTTTATGGAAATTGTAGGAGGATGTGAACGGGGCAGTCTTGCAGCCATCTTCGCTGATGTCTCTTTTTCATGGGGCAAGTTGGGCATTGCGTTTTGTGTCAGCGTATTGATGAACACCATCTTTGCGCCTGTCATGATGACGTTCCACAAATGCACCGACATACATATTCTGAAAAATGGCGGCACGGTGCGCGGGCTACTGCGTCCGATAAAGATGGCCGAATGCTTGAAGTCGATAAATTGGGACATACAGTGGGGTCTGGTGTTCAAGAAGACCATTCCGCTTTTCTGGTTCCCTGCTCATACCATAACGTTTATCCTGCCGCAAAACCTGCAAGTGCTCTTTGCGGCATTGCTTGGCGTGGCACTGGGTCTAATACTGGCTTTGGCCGGCAACAAGAAATAATGGTCGGAAGTCAGCCAATCGAGATGAAAAGATTATTTGCATTTTGTTTTTTAGTATTTTGCTCAAGTGCCGTTTTTGCCGAACTAGTCGACAGCACTACTGTCAAGAAATGGCGCTTCGGATTTTCGGGAATGGTCAACCCGCAGTTCTTTGTTGATACCCGGCAGGTGGTGTCGGGTCGTGAGGAGATGATGCTCTTTTACCCGAAACCGGTTGAACTCGATGCCGACGGAAACGACCTGAACGCCACACCCAGCCTCAATATGCTGGCCATCACAGCTCGTCTGGCTCTCTCGATACAAGGTCCAGATGTATTGGGTGCCAAGATCAAGGGTTACATCGAAGGCGACTATACCGGCGCCACCGACGGCTCGATTAACCTTTTCCGTTTGCGACACGCCTATATCGACATGCGTTGGCGACACCACGAACTGCTTTTGGGACAGTATTGGTATCCGATGACCGTTCACGAGATTATGCCTGCCACGCAACCGCTCAACATGGGTGCCCCCTTCCATCCCTATGCGCGTTATACTCAATTGCGCTACACAATGCGCTACGGAAAGTTCGAATCGGTTGCCGTAGCCGCCTTTCAGCTCGACAACAAGTCGCAGGGGGCTAACGGTCCTACCACCGCCTATCTGAAACATTCGCTCGTGCCCGAATTCAACCTGCAGTTGCGCTACCACAGTGAGCGGCTGCTGCTTGGTGTGGCCGCCAACCTGCTTGTCATAAAGCCCCGCGACTATGTGACCGACTCGAGCGGTGCAAAGCACAAGGTCGATACACGCTACACATCGATGTCCCTCTCGGCCTATATGCGCTACGACTGGAATCAGTGGAGTCTTAAAGCACAAACCATTGTCTCGGATAACTTGTACGAAGGTTGCACACTCGGAGGTTACTACGAGCAATTCGATGCACTGACAGGCAAATACGACTACCGTCCGTTTCACTTTGCCACTCTTTGGATGGACTTTGGGCGTACTAAAGGACACTGGCAACCGGGCATCTTTATCGGAGGCGCGGTAAACACTACCTCAGCTCCGCACCTTCAAACCTCGCAAACCATCACGGGCATCTACGGTCGAGGCTACGACATCGACTGGCTATACCGCATTCAACCGAGGATCGGCTATGTGACCGATTTCGGACTGTCGTTCTGGTTTGAGATCGAACATACCTTTGCGGCTTACCGAAACATTTCGGAACCCGCTTTCGCGTCTAATCACGCGGCCTGCAAGGTTCACAACGAGCGTTTCATTCTTGGTGCGGTCTATTCGTTCAGAAAATAGTCGCCTTTTTCAACTTTGAACGGTCCTAATTTCAAGTTAGAAGTGCAACACAAGGTAAAAAGAAAATGCCGAAACTAATCGGCACAATCCGGGAAAAATGATTACCTTTGCGTTGAAA